>VBOT01000106.1 GCA_005893225.1 Candidatus Eiseniibacteriota bacterium | reverse complement strand
TTTGCGGGTCTGACCCTGCGGTCGCCGGAGGATCAGGACCTCGAAAGGAGAGCCTGTCGCAACCTCATCCCGTGAGCATCGCGTGGCCGTGACCCATGACGCCTCGCCCCAGGCGCGGCGCGTCGGCGAGTCCGCCACCGAGATGGCCCAGCTCGTGCTGCCGCAGCACGCCAACGTCCACGGCAGCGCCCTGGGCGGCACCGTGATGCACTGGATGGACCTGGCGGCGGCGGTGGTCGCCAACCGGCACTGCCGCCGACCGGTGGTCACGGCGGCGATCGACGAGATGTCGTTCCTGGCGCCGATCCTGGTGGGCCAGCTCGCCCTCATCCAGGCGCGCATCACACTGGTCGACCGGAGCAGCATGGAGATCCGGGTGGACGTCGAGTCGGAGGATCTGCTCTCGGGGGAGCACCGCCACACCGTGACGGCGTACTTCACGTTCGTCGCCATCGACGCCACCACCCGCCGGCCGGTCGGCGTGCCGCGGCTCCTGCTCGAGACCGACGAGGAGAGGACCGAGCACGCCCGCGCGCTGGAACGACGGCGCCTCCGGCTCGAGAGGCTGGAAGCGCGTCGGCGCGAGGAGCAGAGCCACGAGGAGCAGAGAAACAATGGATGACCGCACTCGGGTGACCCGTTCATCCGGCCGGCTTGCAACATGGATTCCCGCCACGGAGGCGGGGACTACCGGGGCGAGGAGGTAACCTCATGTCCGTCTCGATCGTCGTTCCCCAGCTCGGAGAGAGCGTGGCCGAGGGCACGGTGTCGAAGTGGCTCAAGGCGGTGGGCGACCGCGTTCGTAAAGAGGAGCCGCTGGTCGAGATCCAGACCGACAAGATCAACGTGGAGATTCCATCCCCGGCGGAGGGCACGCTCCAGCAGATCCTGGTGCCGGAGGGGACCACGGTCCTGGTCGGAACCGAGATCGGCGTGCTGGCCAACGGCGGGGAGGCGACCGCGACGGCGCGCCCGGCGGCGGCCCCGGGCGCGGCCACGGCGGCTCCCGCCGGGGCGCCGGCAGGCCCTGGCACCCGAGAGGTCGAGCCCAGCCGTCACGGCCCCGGGCGCCGCGGCCAGCGGCGGCGACGGTGAGACCTGGCTCGGCGAGTCCCGCAACCTCTCGCCCGCCGTTCGAAGGCTCATGCGCGAGCACCAGGTGGGTGTGGAAGAGATCGGTCGCATCCGCGGATCGGGCGTGGCGGGGCGCGTGACCCGCGACGACCTGATGGACTACCTGAAGACTCGCGGCGCGCCCACACGGCTCGGGGTCGCACCGGCCGCCCCGGCGCCCCCGCGCGAGGCAGGGCCGCGGCCCGGCTTCCTCTCCCCGAGCACCGGCCAGGCCGCCGCCGCCGGCCCGCGCGAGGAGGTCGTGCCGTTCACCAAGGTGCGCAAGCTCATCGCCGAGAACATGGTGAAGAGCAAGCACACCGCGCCGCACGTCACGACCTTCGACGAGGTCGACATGACGGCGGTGGTCGAGCTCCGCAAGGAGTGGACCCCCCGGCTCGAGCCGCAGGGCGTCAAGCTCACCTACATGCCGTTCTTCATCAAGGCGAGTGTGTTCGCCCTCAGGGAATTCCCGTGGGTGAACGGCACCGTCCGAGGGGACTCGATCGTGCTGCGCCGCTACTACAACATCGGCATGGCGGTGGGGCGCGACGAGAAGGGCCTGATCGTGCCCAACCTCAAGGACTGCGATCGGAAGAACCTGGTCCAGATCGCCGCCGAGGTGAACGATCTCGCCGCCCGGGCGCGCGCCGACCGGCTCAGGATGGAGGAGATCGAGGGCGGCACCTTCAGCATCACGAACGCCGGGGTGTTCGGGGCGACCAACTCGGCCCCGATCATCAATTTCCCGGAGGTGGCGATCCTGGGAGTCCACAAGATCGTCGAGCGCCCCGTGATCCGCGGGGGCCAGATCGTGCCGCGACACATGATGAACGTCGCGCTCTCGTTCGACCACCGCGTGATCGACGGGGAGCTGGCGGTCAAGTTCCTGCGCCGCGTGAGCGAGTTGCTCGAGCGTCCCGAGCTGCTGTGGTTCTACGCATGAGCGGAAGTGACACACCGAGCCCCGACGTCCTGACCGCGTGCGGCCTGGGGCACACTCCGTACCGGGACGGCCTCAGGCTCCAGGAGGCTCTGGTCGCGGCGCGGGCCGCCGGCGAGACCGGAGACTGGCTGCTGTTCCCGGATCACCCCCCGGTTCTCACCGTGGGGCGGAGCGGGAGCGAGGCGAGCCTGCGCGCCGAACCCCGGAGGCTCGAGCAGATGGGAATCGAGCTGTTCCAGGTCGCCCGGGGCGGCGACGTCACCTGGCATGGTCCGGGCCAGCTCGTCGGCTACACCATCTGCGAGCTGGGCCGCTGGGGCCATGACCTGCACCGCTTCCTGAGGGCGATCGAGGAGGCGCTCGTGAGCACGTTGGAGCACTTCGGAATCCACGGCGAGACCGTTCCGGGGCGCACCGGAGTCTGGGTGGAAGGCGAGAAGATCGCCTCGATCGGAATCGCGGTGCGGCGCTGGGTCAGCTATCATGGTTTCGCGCTCAATGTGGCTCCGGATCTCGGGTCCTTCGACCTCATCCATCCTTGCGGGCTTCGGGGCATCCGAATGACATCGCTGGCTGTCCGTCTCGGGAGCTCGGCGCCTTCCCTGGCCGAGGCGAGGCGGACGGCCGCCGAGGAGACGGCACGGCGGCTCGGATACGCGGGCGTGGCCTGGGTGGGTGAGGCGGAGCCGTGGCGGTGGGTCCCGGAGCTTCCGGGCGGCCGCGAGGCGCTCCGAGAATCGAGTTGGGACCGCGGCCGGTCGAACGACTCCGCGGACACCGTGCAGATTGCACTCGCAGGCGGCGGGGTCATGAACCCAGCGGGCCGGGACCGCGTGGCGGAGGTGAAGGAGCTGTGAAGATCACGCTGTTCAGCGTCGATGAAGCCAACCGCGCGCTGCCCGCGGTGCGCCCCGCGCTCGAGCTCCTCGTCAAGACCAAGCGCGAGCACGACCGGGTGCTGCGCCAGATCGATGCCCTGACCCTGGCCCTCTCGGGCGCTTCCCCGAACAACCCCGACACGCGCGCGCGGCGCGATCTCATCGAGCGGCGCCGGCACCTCGCCGAGAAGATCCAGCGCGGCGTGGAGACGATCCAGGCGCGCGGCTGCGTGGTGAAGGATCTGGAGCGCGGGCTGATCGACTTCTACTCGGTCGCGGGCGATCGGCTGATCTACCTGTGCTGGCAGCTCGGCGAGTCCGAGGTGTCGCACTGGCACACGCTCGAGGGTGGGTTCTCCAGCCGCCAGCCGCTCAACCGCACCGAGCTCGAATAGCAGCCGCTAGGAGGTGAGCTTCCTGGGCCTCGTCGCCTCATCGACCGCCGGCGCCGCCCGGCCGTTCTCGGAGTACGCCCCGCTCCCCGCCGCAGAGATCCGCGAGCGCACCTTGGCCGCCAAGCGGGCGCTGGGGGGCCGCGCCGTGATCCTCGGGCACCATTACCAGCGCGAGAGCGTGATCGAGTTCGCTGACTTCCGCGGCGACTCCTTCAAGCTCGCCCAGCTTGCGGCGAGCCGCGCCGAGGCCGAGTTCATCGTGTTCTGCGGCGTGCACTTCATGGCCGAGTCGGCCGATGTGCTCCGGCAGCCGCGGCAGGCCGTGATCCTTCCCGACCTCAAGGCCGGCTGCTCGATGGCCGACATGGCGATCATGGAGGATGTCGAGGAGGCCTGGGAGCGCCTGACCCGGGTGCACGGCGACACGTTCGTCCCCGTCACCTACATGAACTCGACGGCGGCGCTCAAGGCGTTCTGCGGGGCGCGCGGCGGCGTGGTGTGCACCTCCTCCAACGCCCGGAGCGTGCTCGAGTGGGCCTGGGCCCGGAAGCCCCGGGTGTTCTTCTTCCCGGACCAGCACCTCGGCCGCAACACCGGTCACGCGATGGGCGTGCCGCTCGACTCCATGGCCGAATGGGACTACCGGGCCGAGGACCTGGAGCGCCAGAACGTCCGCTGCTTCCGGCCCGAGACGCGCCTCGTCCTGTGGCGCGGTTTCTGCTCGGTGCACACCAAGTTCACCCGCCGGCAGATCGACGAGGCGCGCGCCGAGGACCCCGGGGTCAAGATCCTGGTCCATCCCGAGTGCCCCTTCGACGTGGTCCAGAACGCCGACCTTGTGGGCTCGACCGAGTTCATCATCCAGCAGGTGCGGGAGGCGCCGCCCGGGACCCGCTGGGCGATCGGGACCGAGATCAATCTCGTGCACCGGCTCGGGCTCGAGCATCCGGAGCAGCAGATCCGATCGCTCCAGAAGAACGTCTGCCCCTGCGCCACCATGAACCGCATCGACCCGGCTCACCTGCTGTGGGCGCTCGAGAACCTGGCCGAGGGCCACGTCGTGAACCCGATCCGCGTCCCCGAGGACGTGCGGCAGCACGCCCGCGTCGCTCTCGACCGCATGCTCGCGCTCAAGGGGGTCGGCCCGACCGGCGCGGACATGGCGAGAGACTGACGTGAGCGAGTCCTTGCCCCGCGGAGAGGTGGAAGGGCCCCACGCCCCGCGTGCCGCCGAGCCGGCGCCGGGCGACGGGACACAGCTCGATCCGGCCGCCGGCCCGCCGCCGGATTCCGGGCTCGCGATCGTGAGCGATTCGCTTCCGCCGGTCGGAGTCTACGGGGCACCGCGTCCGGCGGTCCCCCAGCGACTGCCGCTCACCCCGCGCTTCAGGGGCTGCGGCTCGGGTGCCGGGGCGGGTGTGGGAGCCGACGCCGCCTCCCCAACAGGCTTCCGGCGGCTGCCCGATTGGCTCAAGGTCAAGCTCCCGGGCACCGGCGAGTACGCCGGCACGAAGGCGCTGCTGCGCCGGCTGAGGCTCCACACCGTGTGCGAGGAGGCGCGCTGTCCCAACCTCGGTCACTGCTGGGAGCGCGGGACCGCGACGATCATGATCCTGGGCGAGCTCTGCACCCGGCGCTGCGGCTTCTGCGCCGTGGCCCCGGGCAAGCCCAACGGCTACGTCGACTGGGACGAGCCCCGCCGGGTCGGCGAGGCGGTGGCCGAGATGGGGCTGCGCCACACCGTCATCACCTCGGTGGCGCGCGACGACTTGACCGACGGCGGGAGCACGATCTTCGCGCGGGTGATCCGCGAGATCCGCAAGCACTCGGACACCGTGATCGAGGTGCTGATCCCCGATTTCCGCGGCCACGCGCAGGACCTCCAGCGCGTGATCGACGCCCGCCCGGAAGTGATCAACCACAACATCGAAACCGTCGAGCGGCTCCATCCGGTGGTGCGGCCGAGCGCCCGCTACGCGCGCTCGCTGGACTTGCTCCGGCAGGTCCAGCAGAGCGGCGCCCCGATCAAGGTCAAGAGCGGCATCATGCTGGGCCTCGGCGAGCAGCAGAACGAGGTCATACAGACGCTGCGCGACCTGGTGGCCCACGGCTGCGAACTCCTCACCATCGGCCAGTACCTGAGGCCCACCCCCCAGCACCTGCCGGTGATCGAATACGTGCGCCCGGAGACGTTCCGGTGGTGGGGCGAGCAGGCGCGCGCCCTGGGCTTCGAGAGCGTGGCCTCGGGCCCGCTGGTGCGCTCGTCGTTCCACGCCGACGAGCTGGCCGGCACGGTGAGGCCGGGAGAGCGCAGCAAGACGGGGTAGGAAGGGCCCGGGCGCGCTGCCGCGCCCAGCACCGCGAGACGCCGGCGCGGTGGCACCCGGCTCCCCCGAACCCAGATTCTCGTTCAGGGCGGGCGAGCGCATGCCGTTCTTCAGGGTGAGCGCCGCCATCACCAGGTCGCGGAGCAGGGCTCATCGTTGCCGGAAATCGGGACGCGGCCCGGGACGGAATTGGCGTTTGGTGCTCTCGGGGCTCGCATTGCGGGTCCGGGCTCTGTAGTCTCTAAGGAGCGGAAACGAGCACGGTTCGCCACACTCGGCAAGTGGAGGAGGAGCCTTGAAGGAGATCCGCGGCTGGACGACCCAGGACTCGTCGGCCCTGTACAACGTGCCCGGATGGTCGAGCGGCTACTTCCGGATCAACGACGCCGGCCACATCGAGGTGACCCCCTCGGGCCCGGACGGCCCGAGCGTGGACCTGTACGACCTGGTCCTGGACCTGCAGCGCCGGGGCCTCGGCATGCCGCTCCTGATGCGCTTCTCCGACATCCTGCACAGCCGCGTGCGCACCCTGGTGGGCTGCTTCGACAACGCCATCCGCGAGTACGGCTATCGCGGCCGCTACCGCGGCGTCTACCCCATCAAGGTCAACCAGCAGCACCACGTGGTCGAGGAGCTGGTGGGCTTCGGCCGGCCCTACGGCCTCGGCCTCGAGGCCGGCTCCAAGCCCGAGCTCCTGGCCGGGCTGGCCCTGCTCGACAACCCCGACTCGCTGCTGGTGCTCAACGGCTACAAGGACGTGGACTACGTGGAGACCGCGCTGCTGTCGCAGAAGCTCGGGCGCTACCCGATCGTGGTGATCGACCGCTATCGCGAGTTCGAGCTGTTGCTCCAGGTGGCCACGCGCCTTGGAATCCGGCCCCACATCGGCGTCCGCGCCAAGCTGACCACGCGCGGAGCCGGCAAGTGGATGGAATCGACCGGCGACCGCTCCAAGTTCGGGCTGACCGCGACCGAGATCGTGCTCCTGGTCGACAAGCTGCGCGAGGCGCAGATGCTGGACTGCCTCGAGCTCGTGCACTTCCACATCGGGTCCCAGATCTCCGCGGTGCGCGCGATCAAGGACGCGATGACGGAAGCGTGCCGGATCTACGTCGAGCTGGCCAGGGCGGGAGCGGGGCTCAAGTTCCTCGACGTGGGCGGAGGGCTCGGGGTGGACTATGACGGCTCGTCCACGAACTGGCCCTCGTCGGCCAACTACACGATGCAGGAGTACGCCAACGACGTGGTGGCGGCGGTCCAGGAGGCCTGCGAGGTGGCCGGCATCGAGCACCCGGACATCGTGAGCGAGTCGGGGCGGGCGCTGGTGGCCCACCACTCGGTGCTGGTCTTCAACATCCTGGACGTGAACGAGGTGCTGGCGGGGCAGTCACCCCCCAAAGTCGAGAAGGACGAGCACCCGGTCATCCACCAGCTCGTCGAGACCTGGCGCTCGGTCTCCCGCAAGAACTTCCAGGAGGCCTACCACGACGCGCTCCAGCTCAAGGAACAGGCCACCAGCCTGTTCAACGTCGGCCTGCTCGACCTGAGGGGCCGGGCGCGAGTCGAGCAGCTCTTCTGGGGCTGCTGCGAGGCGATCCTCAAGATCATCCGCGAGCTCGACTACGTGCCGGACGACCTGGAAGGGCTGGAGAAGGGCCTGGCCGACACCTATTACGGCAACTTTTCCGTCTTCCAGTCGGCGCCCGACCACTGGGCGGTGAAGCAGCTCTTTCCGACCATGCCGCTCCACCGGCTCAACGAGCGGCCCTCGCGGCGAGGAGTCATCGCCGACCTGACCTGCGACTCCGACGGCAAGATGGACCAGTTCATCGAGCTCAGGGACGTCAAGAACTCGCTCGAGCTCCACCCGTTCAACGGCGACGAGTACTACATCGGGGTGTTCCTCGTCGGCGCCTACCAGGAGATCCTGGGCGACCTCCACAACCTGTTCGGCGACACCAACGCCGTCCACATCGCCCTGGACGAGACCGGCTACCGGATCGCGCACGTGGTGGAAGGCGACTCCGTCACCGAGGTGCTGGGCTACGTGCAGTACCAGAGACAGTACCTGGTCCAGCGGGTGCGTCAGGCCAACGAGGAAGCCCTGCGCCGCGGACTGCTGACCTTCGAGGAGTCGGCGCTCCTGATGCGCCGTTTCGAGGATGGGCTGTCGGGTTACACCTACCTCGAGAAGGAGGAGCCGGCGCCGCGGATCGCGAACGGAACCAAGGGGTTGACCTCCGTGTCCCAATCACCGGGCGCCGAGCCGGCGGTCCCCGCCGAGCGCGCCGTCACGGGAGCCGCGAGCTCGAAGGAGTCGCTACCCTCGGGAGAGCGGCGCGCTAATCCCCGGCCACCAGCGCGCGCCTGATCTTCGCGAGCTCAGTCCGCTGGGCCGGGGTGAGCTTCGGATAGCTCAGATCGAGCGACTCCAGGGCATCGACCATCACCGCCGCCACGACGATCCGGGTGAACCATTTGTGGTCGGCCGGGACGACGTACCAGGGCGCGTTCTCGCTCGCGGTCGCGCGGATCATCTGCTCGTAGGCGCGCATGTACTTCTTCCAGCGCGCCCGCTCCTCGAGATCGGCGGACGAGAACTTCCACTGCTTCGCCGGATCGTCCAGGCGCTCGAGGAAGCGTCGCCTCTGCTCCCCGCGCGAGACGTGGAGGAAGAACTTGACGATACAGGTGCCGTTGCGGCCCATGAAGCGCTCGAAGTGGCGGATGTCCTCGTACCGCTGCTTCCAGAGGTCGCCTTCGAGCAGGCGAGCGGGGAGCTTCTCCCGGGCGAGCAGTTCGGGGTGCACGCGGACCACCAGAACTTCCTCGTAATAGGAGCGGTTGAAGATGCCGATCCGCCCGCGCTCGGGAAGCTCGCGCTCGCAGCGCCACAGGTAATCGTGGTCCAGCTCCTCGGGCGAGGGCGCCTTGAACGATGCCACGCGGCAGCCGGCGGGATTGACGCCCGACATGACGTGCTCGATGGCGCTGTCCTTGCCCGCGGCATCCATGGCCTGGAAGATCGCCAGCAGGGCCCAGCGGTCCTGGGCGTAGAGCATGTCCTGGAGCCGCACCAGGGCGTCGATGCCGCTCCGGAGCGCCGCCTGGGCGCGCGGCTTGTCCTCCGAGGTGAGCTCCCCGGTGTCGCTCGGATCGACGTCGCGGAGCCGGAAGGTCTCGCCCCGCGTGATCCGGTACCGCTTGATCAGCTTGCGAGCGTTCTCGAACGGCCGGTCCCTGCCCATGCTTGCTCCTCGACCCGTCGGGGTGGGTTGCGGCGCCGGCGAGCCCGCCTGGGCTTGGACCCCCTCAGTTCGCGCGCTGGTTCAGCCAGGCCTGGTAGGCGGCGAAGCTGAACGGTCTCCCCAGGAAGTTCTCCACCAGCTTGGCGGCGGGCACGGAGCCCCCGGGAGCCAGCACGGCGTCGCGATAGCGCCTCGCCACCGTCGGGTCGAGCAAGTTCGACTTGTCGAACTGGGAGAACAGGTCCTTGGCGATCACCTTGGACCACATGTAGGTGTAATAGCCCGCCGAGTAGCCATCGAGGTGTCCGAACGCGCACTGGAAGTGCGTGCCCGGGACGTAGGGATAGGGGAAATACTTCTCGTTGAGCTCCCGGATCAGCGAGTCGGTGTTGACCTGCGAAGGGTCGCGGTCGTAGATCGCCAGCGAGAGTCCGGCCAGCACCATCTGACGGCGCACGTCCAGTCCCTTGGGGTCGAGCTCGCCGAAGTCCTGGGCGCGCCGCATCTGTTGCACCAGCTCGGCGGGGATCGGCTGGCCGGTCTGGTAGTGGCGCGCGAAGGTCTGGAGCACCGCCGGGTCGTGCATCCACTCCTCGAGCATCTGGGACGGCGCCTCCACGAAGTCGTGCTCGGTGCGGATGCCGCCGATCCCCACCCACCGGTGATGGCCCGCGAACTGGTTGTGGAGCAGGTGCCCGAACTCGTGGAAGAACGTGACCACGTCGTTCATCTCGCACAGCCCCGGATCGCCCGGGTCGCCGCCCGGCAGGTTGCAGATCAGGGCCGCCTCGGGGATCTGCCGGCCCTCGACCCCGGTGCGGATGTCGAACTGGGCGGCGTGGCTGAACTTGTCCGGGCGCGGGTGCATGTCGAGATAGAAGCGTCCGACCCGCTTCCCGCCCTCGTACATCTCGTAGCACTCGACTGCGGGGTGCCACACCGGCGCGTCCTTCACCTGCTGGTAGGTGACGCCGAACATCCTGCTGGTCACGTCCAGCACTCCCTGCTTCACGCGGTCGTAGGGAAGGTAGGGCCGCATCTGCTGGGCGTCGAAGTTGTACTGCTCCTTGCGGATCAGCTCCGGCCAGTAGAAGCGGTCCCAGATGTCGAGCCCGGTGGCTCCCGGGACGTCCTTGCGCTTGCGCGCGAGCAGCACCTCCCAGTCCGTCCTGGCGCGCTCGGCCGAGGCCTGGACGATCTGATCGATGAATTCCGAGGCCTTATCGGAGCTCCCCACCATCTTGTCGGCGGTGAAATACGAGGCCCAGTTGGGAAAGCCGAGCAGGTTGGCGAGGCGGTGGCGCTTGGCGATCAGGCTGTCCAGCACCGCCATGTTCTGGGGGTAGGCCTTGTTGCTGTAGGCGATGTACATGCGCTTGCGCAGGTCTTCCTTCTTGGCGTACGTCATGACCGGGAAGAGGTCGGGGTACTCGGTCGAGAGCACGATCTTGCCCGAGGCGTCGGGCTTGTGCCGGGCGATGAAGTCCTCCGGCAAGCCCTCGAGGTCGACGGCGTTGTCCACCACCACGCTGGACTCGTCGCTGCGGATGTTGCGGTCGAACTCCTGCCCGGTCTTGACCAGCTCGTCGCGCAGCGCCTTGATCTTCTCCCGGGTCTGCTCGTCCTTGTCCACGCCGGCGAGCCGGAAGTCGCGCAGCTCGCGCTGTACGTAGTAGCGGGTCTCCTCGTCGGCCCCGCCGAGATCGAGTGCCGTGAGCGCGTCGTAGACCTTGCGGTTGAGCGAGAGCTCGGTGCCGAGCGCCGCCGCCTTCTGGGTCAGCCGCTCGGCCGTGGACCGCACCGCCGAATCGGGATGAACGTTCTCCATGAGCCCTGCCTGGGAGCCCACCGCGTCGAGCTCGAGCAGGATGTCGTCGTAGGGCCGGAGGGTGTTCTCGGGGGTGCGCTTGCCGGGGACGGCGGTCAGGCGCGCGACCAGTTGCCGCACCCGCGCGAGACGCTGATCGTTCGACTTCTCGAAGCTGGCGGCACTGGGATGGCCGGTCCAGAACGGCGCGTCGGAGCCGGCCGCCGAGGCCGCCGCCGCCCCGCGCCGGGGTGCTGGCTTAGCGGCCATGGCCTTCGAGCCGCCCGCTGGGGCCGCCTGGGCCGCGGCCGGGCGTGGCTTGTGAGTGAGGGCCGCGGCGCGAGCCTGCGGGACGCCCGCCGGGACCAGCAGGGCTAGGGACAGCACGATCAACGGGAGTGTGCGCATCGGATTCTTCCTCCTGAGCGGTCCGATTCGTGCGTCCGAGGCGCGTGGCTTTCGAGCGCTCGAGGCTCGATCGGCGGGATTCGATCTTCGGGGAATGGGCGGTTCGATTTGAACGAGCAAATCTAGCCGAGCGGGAGGCGGCGCTCAACTCGGGGGCTAACCCTTCCGCGGCGGCTGGCTGGGGCGCATCTCGACCCGGCTGTAGAGCGCGCGCGCCGGGGAGCGCAGCAGGTCGAGCACCACTTCGGCCACGTCCTCGGGCGTCAGCGCCCAGCCGGTCTTGCGCTGCGAACCGCTCCCGAACTCGGTGGCGACGCTCCCCGGCATCAGGTACGAGACGCGGATTCCGTCGTAGCGTACCTCCATCATCAGCGCCTCGGAGAACCCGTTGAGCCCGAACTTGCTGGCGTTGTACGCCCCGCCGTTCACGAACGGGTTCTTCCCCGCCAGCGACGAGAGGTTGAAGATGTAGCCTCCGCCCCGCTTCTTCATGAGCGGGATCGCCTCGTGACAGCAGTAGAAGACGCCGTTCAGGTTGGTCTCGATCACGGCGCGCCAGTCCTCGGGGTCCAACTCGGCGACCGGCGCGAAGATCCCGATGCCGGCGTTGTTGACCAGCACGTCCACGCCGCCGGCGGCGCGCTCGACGTCGCGAAACAGTCGCTGCACCTGCTCGTGGGAGCGGACGTCGCAGGCGAACCCGAGTGTGTTGCCGCCGATCTCGCGGGCCGCCTTGCCGGCCGCGTCGGCCTGCCGGGCCGTGAGGGCGACGGTCGCGCCTTCGCGGCTCAGCCCCTCGACGATCCCGCGGCCGATGCCGCGGTTCCCGCCGGTGACCACCGCTACCTTGCCGTCAAGGAAGCCCATTCAGCTCTTTTCTTCGTCCTGCCACAGTCGTTCCACGTTCTTCAAGGCGCTGGGGTGCCGCCTCCACTGGTAAAGCGCCATGCCGCCGGCGGCGAGCAGGTTCGCCACCACCACCGTCCAGGGCTGGAGCCTGCCCATGACCTGGGCGCCCACCGCCAGATCGAGGAAGAAGAAGCCGACCTGGAGCGACACGAAGAGGACCAGGATCACGAAGAACATGATGGGGAACTTCTCGAACAGGGTCATGAGGTAGGAGATCAGGATTCCGACCGCGATGAAGATCAGGAAGTGGAGCGCGGTGTACGCCGCGATCTCGAGCGGCTGGATCGTGATCTCGCGCGCGGCGCTGGCGCCGCCATGGAGAAGGACGGTCCCGAGCAGCGCCGGGGTGTAGAGCGGCCGCCCGGCGGCGATGTCCAGCACCAGGAACCATACGACGACCGCAAGGGCGCCGATCATCCCGGTGAAGAGCCCGTCCAACCAGATGTCGATCGCGGAGCTCGCCTGGGGGACGGCGGTTTCTGAAGCACGATCCACGGTCATGCGGTCCTCCTGGGACTCGGTGGGGAGCGCCTTGGTCGCCCCAGCCTAACACTGGTCGCACCGGTCTCGGAAGACGACGGGACGTTCAATAGACGACGGGACGGTCCAGGACGAAGAATTCCGGCGGACACTCGGCGAAGCCTGACGGGCCGGCGAAGTGCTAGCCTGAGCCTCGATGCCGGCTCGCCGCCCAAACAAGCCCCGGCCCCGAGGCCCGACCCATACTTCGCGTGGGGGCCCGCCGCCGCCCGAGGCGGCCCTGCCCGTGGACCATCCGCCGGGGGCGCGCGACCCGTGGATGTGGCTGAGTCTCCTGGCCGTGGTCCTCCTGGTGGCCCACGCCTGGGGAGCGCCTCTCGGAGAACCCCCGGCACACGCTGCTGGACGGCGGTGGCTCGATGTCGTTCTGGCGGCCCCTCGCCCACCAGGTCTACTACCAGGCCCTGGGATCCTGGATCGTCGATCACCCCGCCGCCGTGGCCGCGCTGCACACCGTGGCTCTGGCGCTCGCGACGCTGTTGCTCTACCGCGCACTGCGCCGGGTCTGGCCGGGGCCGTGGGCGGCGCTGGCGGCCAGCTTCCCGCTCCTCTCCGAATCGACCCGCGCGGTGATCTCCTGGCCGAGCCAGTCCACGGACCTGGGGGTGTGGCTCTTCACCGCGCTCGCGGTTCACGAGGCGGCGGCGCGACGACTGGCGACCACCCTCCTGTCCTTGCTGGCCGCGTTGCTGTGCAAGGAGGTCGCGGTGATCGCGGCGCTGCTGATTCCGTGGATGCCCGGGCTGGGCCCACCCGATCGACGCACCCGGATGCGCTGGACGGCCGCCACCCTGGGTCTGGTGGCGGTGTGGGCGGCGGCTTACGCGTGGGTCCGCCATCACGCGGGCTTGTCGCTGCCGCACGGGCTCGAGAACGAGCTCCCGGAGGGGGCGGCCCCCGTGCTGATGCGCGTCCAGTGGGCGTGGTCGAACACCATCAAGGCGCTCTTCAGTCTTCCTGCCGTCTACGACCCGCGAGCCGATGTCCTGGGCCCGGCGGGCCTCCTGCTCGTCCTCTTCGCAGCCGGAGCCTTCGCATTCGACCGGCGGGCCCGGGCCCGGCTCAAGGAAGCGCTGCCGTGGGTCCTGTGGGGGGGGGGCTGGTTCTGCTCCGCGGCCGCCAGCCTGGTCGTGATCTATCCCTTCTGGGTGCCTGCCCGCAGCATCTACGGCAGCCTCGGATTCGGGGTGATGTGGGCGGCCGTGCTGGGAGCCGCCGGGCCCCTCTTCCTGGCAGGGATCCTGGTGCTGAGGCTCGCGGCGTTCGCCATGAGCCCGGGGCCGCCACGGTCCATCAGCGACTTGCCGCCCAGTACCGGAGCCTTCATGGACTTCGAGCATCTCTCTCGCCTCCAGCGCCTGATGAGAGAGGCGCGAAGTGCGCTGAAGACTCGATACCCGCGGCTCCCAGCCGGCGCCGAGGTCGGGCAGGCCTACATGCCGAGGTTCGCTCAGTACGCGTTCGGCGGCAGCCGAGGGCTTCAGGTCTGGTACCGGGACAGCTCGCTCCGGTGGGTGCGCATGGAGGACTTCCTGCGTGATCCCAAGAGGGGGCTCAGCACCATCGTCGAGTTCGAGCCGCCCCCTCGGCAGATCGCCCTGCTGTCCCCCGAAGCGCTGCGCTGCCAGATCCGGGCGAAGGAGCTGCTGGACCGGCAGGCCTGGCGCGACGCGCTCGTGGAGCTGGACCGCGCGGACTCGATCGCGGCCAGCGGGGCGGCCCGATTCCGGGCCACGGAAGGAGCGACGCGGGCCATGGCTCTGGTCGGCCTCGGGCAGAACGAGGCGGCGGAGCGCGAGGCTCTGCGGGCGATCGCGCTCTGGCCCGCGCACCCCGCCGCGCATGCGGTGCTGGGTTTTCTGCGGTACAAGCAGAACCGCCTGAAGGAGGCCCAAGCCGAGCTCGTCCACGCTCTCGGGGCCAACCCCAACGACCAGGCGGCCCGCGCGCTCCTGTCGCGGATCAACCAGATGGTGACCGCACCGGCCCTGGGTTATGGAACCGGCGAGCGGCCGCCTACGCCGCCCCCAGGTAGTCCGGCGGGTCGAGGGCCATGACGACCCGCCCGCTCCCCGGCCCGGACCGGTCCTGAAGCTCGATCCGGACCAATGACCCCGGGGTCACCTTCCGTTCCTCTCCCGTCAGCCACTGGCAGAGGCGTCCCATCAAGGGTTGATGCCCCACGAGGAGCACGTGCCCGGAGACGATGCCAAGCTCCTGGAGGCCCCGCATCACGTCTCCCGGGTCTTGATTGGCCCCGAGGTCCTCGAGAGTCTCTACAGCCGTCGCGAGCCCGGCCTCACGGGTGGCGATCAGCGCCGAGTCGCGCGCGCGCTTGAGCGGGCTCGAGAAGACGCGGGAGGGACGCCAGCGCTCGCGGCCGAGTCGGGTCCCGAGGCTGCGGATGTACTGCTCGCCACGAGGCGTCAGGGGCCGCTCGTCGTCGCCGGAGGGGTGGGTGGGCTCGGCCTCGCCGTGGCGCAGGAGATCAAGCACGAGCGGCATGGGCGAAGACTTGTGGCCCATGCCGCTCGGTGTCAAGGCAGTCCGCGCGGACTGCTGTCGGCTAGCCGCCTGCCGCGGGCGGCGCGGTCTTCGAATCGATGTCGATCGTGATCATGAAGCCGTTCGTGCCCTTGAACTCGAACGGCTTGTCGCCGGCGCGGACGGCCTCGATGCTGTTGGGCATCATGATGAAGCCGTCGTTCCGCGGCGCCCCCCAGTACTTGAGGTTCTTGATCACCACCGGTTCGTTGGTCATGCCCTGGAACTTCTTGATCCTGAGCTCGGCGGTCTTGCCGCCGTCGAGGAGCGCGTAAGCCTCCTCCTTGCCTGGCACCCACTCGATCTCGCCCTCGGCAGTGGTCAGCGAGTTCCACTTGACGGGGAAGAGGTGCCCGCAGATCTCGGCGATCGCATCGCGCTGCTCCTTGGTGGTCGCCTTGTCGAAGGTCACCACGGCCCAGTCCAGCTGGCCCTTCGAGAAATCGCCGCCGAGGTCGCCGTAGATCCAGAACTTGGCGCCGTCGAGCTTGGTGGTTCCATAGCTCCCCTTGTTGATCTTGTAGGCGTTGTTGAACCGGCAAAAGTGCTCGGCTTCGTGGCCCTCGTGACCGCCGTGGCCGGCCGGCTCGGCGTTGAAGTAGCACTGGCAGAACATGGGGCAGGAGCATGCTTCGATCGTGGTGGCGTTCATGCTCCAGCTCGGTCCCTTGGCCATGCTCTTGTCGCCCTTCATCTCGGCCGCCAGCGCCGGCGAGGCCGCGATGACCATGGCGGCGCTCAGGAAGATCAGACCCCTCATGGTTCCTCCTCTTGGGTTGAAGTCCCGCGTTCCAGCAAAGGTCGCCGGCGTCTTGCGGACCGATGCGACCGGCCGACGTTCTTATCACCTTTGCCCGCTTGGCGCACGTGAGAAGGTGACGGAGGCCTCGAAAAGACTAAGTGGCGACGAGCGACTTCGCGTCCGAGTTGCAAACTGCAGCGCGGGGGCCCGGTTTGCGGCTCTGCGGCCCGTCCGATACGCTGGCCCGTGAACCTCCTGCCTGCGGGGCGAAGGCGCGGCCTCCCCCGACCCCGGAGTTTTCGACCTTCCTGCCATGAAGACCCGTTTCCTCGATACCCTGCGCGAGCGCGTCCTCTTCTACGACGGCGCGATGGGCACCCAGCTCCAGGCCAAGTCCTTGACGAAGGAGGACTTCGGCGGCAAGGAAGGCTGCAACGATTACCTCTCCCTGACTAGGCCCGACGTCGTCGAGGCGGTCCATGAGGCCAACTTCGAGGCCGGCGCCGACGCGGTCGAGACCAACTCCTTCCAGGCCTCGCGGCTGAGGCTCGAGGAGTGGGGCATCGGCGAACGCACGCCCGAGATCAACCGCGCGGCCGCGGCGATCGCCCGCCGGGTGGCCGACCGGCTCGAGGCCCGGGACCGGAAGCCGCGCTTCGTGATCGGCTCGATCGGGCCCTCCGGCCTCCTCCCCTCGTCCGAGGACCCGGACCTGGGCCGCCTACGCCTCGAGGACCTGGTCCCGGTGTTCGCCGAGCAGGCCCAGGGGCTGATCGAGGGCGGCGCCGACGTCCTGATCCTCGAGACCTGTCAGGACATGCTCGAGATGAAAGCCCAGATCCTGGGCTCGCGCATCGCCTTCGAGCGCACCGGCCGGAGCGTGCCGCTCCAGTGCTCGGTCACGCTCGATCCGAGCGGCCGCATGCTGCTCGGCACCGACATCCGCGCGGCGCTCGCCACCCTCGAGGCCATGGGGGCCAACATCATCGGGCTCAACTGCTCGACCGGCCCCGACCTCATGCGGGACGCGGTTCGCTACCTGGCGCAGAACGCGAGCACGTTCATCCACTGCGTCCCGAACGCGGGGCTGCCGATCAACGACGGCGGCCGCACGCTCTACCCGATGAAGCCCGCGCCGATGGCCGCGACCCTGCGGGAGTTCGTGGTCGAGCTGGGGGTCAACATCGTGGGCGGCTGCTGCGGCACCACGCCGGACCACATCCGCGCCCTGGTCGAGGCGGTCGGCAGGCGCGCCCCGCTCGAGCGGCCGGGACGGAGCGGCTGGTTCCTCTCGAGCGGGATCGCCGCGACCGCGCTCCGGCAGGAGCCGCCTCCGCTCCTGATCGGCGAGCGCCTGAACACCCAGGGCTCGCGCAAGGTCAAGCGCCTGGTGATCGAGGACCGGATCGACGAGCTCATCCCGGTGGCTCGGGAGCAGATGGAGGGAGGCGCTCACGTGCTCGACGTGTGCGTGGCCCTCACCGAGCGCATCGACGAGGCCGCCCAGATGCGCCGCCTGGTGAAGAAGCTCGCGCTCTCGGTGGAGACTCCGCTCTCCATCGACTCCACCGAGGCGGGCGTGATCGAGGAGGCGCTCAAGGCGTATCCGGGATCGGCGATCGTCAACTCGATCAACCTCGAGAACGGGCGCCAGCGCGTGGATGCCGTGATGCCGCTGGTGGTCCGCTACGGGGCGGCGGTGATCGCCCTCACCATCGACGAGGCCGGAATGGCCAAGACCGCCGAGCGCAAGCTCGAGGTGGCGCGGCGCATCCACGACCTCGTGACGCGCGAGTACGGGTTGCCGCCCGAGCGCCTGATCTTCGACGACCTGACCTTCACGCTCGCGACCGGCGATGCGGAGTTCCTCGAGTCCGGGATCCAGACCATCGAGGGCATCCGCCTCATCAAGCAAGCGCTGCCGGGCGTGCTCACCAGCCTGGGCGTCTCGAACGTCTCGTTCGGGCTCTCCAAGGAAGCCCGGGCGGCGCTCAACTCGGTGTTTCTCTACCACTGCGTGCGCGCAGGGCTCGACATGGCGATCGTGAACGCCGCCGACATCATTCCCTACGCCGAGATCGGCGATGACGACCGCCGGCTGGCCGAGGACCTGATCTTCAACCGCGACCCGCAGGCGCTGTCGCGCTTCATCGCGCACTTCGAGGGCCGCACCGCCGAGGGAAGGGCCAAGGACGAGGAGGTCGAGGAGGCCGCGATGACGGTGGAGCAGAAGATCCACTACCAGATCCTCCACCGGAAGCCGGCCGGCATCGAGGCGCTGATCGACGAGGGGGTGAAGCGCCATGACCCGGTGGCGCTGCTCAACCAGGTGCTGCTACCGGCCATGAAGGAGGTGGGCGACAAGTTCGGGGCCGGCGAGCTGATCCTGCCGTTCGTGCTGCAGAGCGCCGAGGTGATGAAGAAGGCGGTGGCGCGCCTCGAGACCTACCTCGAGAAGAGCGCCAACGTGAGCAAGGGCCGGGTGGTGCTGGCCACGGTCTACGGCGACGTCCACGACATCGGGAAGAACCTGGTCAAGACCATCCTCTCGAACAACGGATACACGGTGCACGACCTCGGCAAGCAGGTGCCGGTGACGACCATCATCGAGAAGGCCAAGGAGGTGAAGGCGACGGCGGTGGGCCTCTCGGCCCTGCTGGTCTCGACCAGCAAGCAGATGCCGGTCTGCGTGGGCGAGCTTCACCGCGCCGGGCTCGACTTCCCGGTGCTGATCGGCGGCGCGGCGATCAACCGCAACTTCGGGCGGCGCGCGGCGCTGGTGGACGGCGAGGTGTTCTACGGGCCCGGGGTGTTCTACTGCAAGGACGCCTTCGAGGGCCTCGACACCGTGAACGCCCTGATCGACGCCGAGCTCGGTCCGGCGCTGGTCGAGCGCATCCGCCGCGAGGCGTTCGAGTTCAAGACCCAGTCGGCGGAGCTCGAGGCTCGCGCCGAGAAGGCCTCGGCCGCCCAGCGCGACTTCAAGGTCGAAGTGCCGCGCGACGTCGCGATCCCGGCCCCCCCGTTCTGGGGCGCCCGCGCCACCGATCCCGCCGAGATCTCCTGGGAGGCGATGTTCCAGGGCATGGACCTGAAGACCCTCTATCGCCTCCACTGGGGGGCGCGCGGGAGCGGCGCCGCCTACGACCGGCTGATCCGGGAAGAGTTCGAGCCGCGGAGGCTCGCCCTCCAGCGCGAGGCGCGCGAGCGCGGCTGGATCGCGCCCGGCGCCTGCTACGGCTACTTCCCCTGCCAGAGCGAGGGGCTCGACCTGGTCGTCTACGACCCGGCCGGCTTCGCCCCCGGCTCGCTCGCCCCGCGCGGCAAGATCGAGGAGCTGCTGCGCTTCACCTTCCCGCGCCAGGCCGACCGCGAGGGCTTGTGCTTGTCCGACTACTTCATGCCGGCCGAGAGCAGCAAGTTCGACGTGGTGGCCTTCCAGGTGGTGACGGTGGGAAGCAAGGGGGACGAGTACCGGGCCGAGCTGGACGCGCTCGGCGAGTACTCCAAGGCCCTGTTCGTCCACGGCCTGGCGGTCTCGGCGGCCGAGGGGCTGGCCGAGTGGCATCACCGGAGGATCCGGCGCGAGCTCGGCATCGAGGGCGAGCGGGGCAAGCGCTACTCGTTCGGCTACAGCGCCTGTCCCGAGCTCGCGGACCAGGCGAAGCTCTTCAAGCTGCTGGGCCCGGAGGCCTCGATCGGCGTGACCTTGACCAGCGCCTACCAGCTCGTGCCCGAGGCCTCGACCTCGGCGATCATCGTGCACCACCCGGCGGCGGTCTATTACATGGTGCGGGTGTAGAATAAGCGGCGATGGCTAGAACAGGTGCACCTACCGAAGAAGTCCTGAGGCTCGAGGAGGCGCGGCCCGTCCCACCGCCCGAGCCGCCGGCGACGTGGGTGGAGGATCGCGAGGCGTCGATCGACTTCATGCTGGAGGGGACGTTCCCCGCCAGTGATCCGCCGGCGTGGACGAGCCTTCGCGAAGCGGAGGAGAGGCGCGGGAAGCGCTGACGCCCCTGGGGCCACGACTCACGCGGCGCTCTTCCACGATCGTGATCGCCACCCAGCCCGGTGGTCCTGCCGGACTTCCCACGCGGTTCCCGACTCGCAAAGAAGCCTGGTCCTGGCGCGCATCTCACGGCTCAGCGCCAGCCCCTGTCGCCCGGCCTCGATGATCTCCTTGAACACCGCCCATCGACCCCGAAGCCCTGCCGCCACGGTCCAGCCGAGAACGCTGGAGAGCGGCAGGAGCTCGAAAGGCGAGAGCCGCCGCTCCATCACGGCCACCATGCGCTCCATGAGGTCGGGCCGCCTGGACATCCGCGAGAACACGACGCTCATGAGCTCGGTGGGGCCATCGCGACCGCCTGCCATCCGCCCGAGAAAGTGCAGCGGCACCGCCGCCACGTCCCGGGCGCGCCACCAGCGCGCGAGCGCCTGGTCGTTTCCCTCGCCAATCGCCCCAGCCAGGCTCCGAGCCTGGAGCAGGGCCTCCGTCATCCCGTCTCCGAGCGCCACCTCCTTGTGGTGGCCCGCGTCGCCGACGAGCGCCCACCCGCTGCCCGCGGCCCTCCGGAAGAAGTAGCGCTCTTTCACGGTGCCCCGGACCTTGCCGACCGGCTCGGCACCGCGTATCAGCCCGGCGATCAGCGGGTCCGATGCCATCGCTGCCCGGAGCGCTCCCCGCGGGTCGGCTCGCCAGCTCTCGGCTCTCTCGATCGGAGGAGAGCAGCCGATCAGCAATTGATCGTGGTCGGTCTGGAAGACGATCCGCATGTCGTCGGCGACGAATCCGAAGTAGGCATCGAACCGGTACGCGGGGTCGCTCTTCCAGCAACCCGGTGAATCCCAGTAGGCCCAGTAGCTGGCGCGCGGCGCGTCGTAGCCGAGGTACTCCTCGGCCTCTACCAGCCTGGCCACGGTGGAATGACGGCCGTCGGCTCCGATGACGAGGCCGGCCGTGAAGGTCTGTTCGCGGTCGCCGCGGAACGCACGCAAGCCGCAGACCCGGCCATTCTCTCGGACCAGAGAAGTGACGCGGGTTCGATCCCGCAAGCGGGCCCCTGCCGCAACCGCGGCGTTCTGGAGCAAGTCGTCGAGCCGCTTCCGGCGAGGGCAGTACATGGAAAGGTCGTCGGCAAACTCGAGGTCGATGAGCTTCCCTTCCATGTTGCCCCGGATGATGCGCGTGGCGGGCGTCACCGAGCGCACCGCCTCCCCGACGCCGACTTCGTCCAGCACGTCCATGCCACGGGGGGCGATCCAGTGCGTGGAGAGGACGTGCTCGCTGGGCATCGCGTCCTTGTCGAGCAGGAGAACTCTGGCCCCCTCGCGCGCGAGGAAGCAGGCCAGCGTGGCGCCCGCGCACCGGGCACCGGCGATCACCACGTCGTAGTCGCGCTGCTTCACGTTTGCGCCTCGCAGGTCGGCTTTCCGCGGGTAGTGCGAGCCACTTTGGGTTATCGGCCGCGGAGAGGGCTCTCTGCGGTAGGCTGTGCTCGTGCCTCGCATGCCGAGCCGGTCTCCCACCCTGTAGAAAGGAGCCTCGCGAGCCCATGAAGCTCCATCCGATCGTCCTCGAAGGCCAGCACGTCCGGCTCGAGCCGCTCACGCTCGACCACCATGCCGCGCTGTGCGAAGTGGCTCTCGACCCCGAGCTCTGGCGCTGGTCCGTGACCGACATGGGTACGCCGGACGACCTGCGGCGCTACATGGAGGCGGCGCTGCGGGAGCAGGACGAGGGGGGCGCGCTTCCCTTCGCCACCATCGAGCGGACGAGCGGGCGCGCGGTGGGGAGCACCCGGTTCGGGAACGCGGATCCCGTCCACCGCCGGGTCGAGATCGGGTGGACCTGGATCGGCCGGCCCTGGCAGCGGACGGCGATCAACACCGAGGCCAAGTACCTCATGCTGCGCCACGCCTTCGAGAAGCTGGAGTGCATCCGGGTCGAGCTCAAGACCAACGCGCTCAACCAGCGTTCGCGAGCCGCGATCCTGCGCCTCGGAGCGAAGGAGGAGGGCACGCTCCGCAAGCACATGATCAGCGAGCGCGGCGCCCTGCGGGACACGGTGTGCTACAGCATCCTCGACGACGAATGGCCCCAGGTGAAGGCGCGGCTCGAGGAGATGCTGGCCCGCGCCTTCGCCTGAGCGACCCTCGCCGAGGCACGGGCTAGCCTCCGGGCTCCCCGACCCCGGCCCCTTCATCTCCACCGAACTCGCGCCGGCAGATCCGCATCATGGCCAGGAAGAACGTCACGATGATGGGCCCCGCGACGATCCCGAGCGGGCCGAAGACGGCGAGCCCTCCGAGGAGCGCGAACAGCAGCACCGCGCCGTGGATCCGGGTCCCGGTCCTCAGCACCAGCGGGCGGATGAAGTTGTCGACCAGCCCGACGGCGCCAAGGCTCCACACCAGCAGGAACAGGGCCGGGAAGGTGTGTCCGTTCATCAGCAGGAGCAGCGTGACCCCGAGCGAGACGATCGTGGGGCTCAGGAACGGGATCAGCCCGACGACGAAGGTGAGGACGGCGAAGAACAGCGGCTCCGGCGCGCGGGCGATCAGGTAGCCGATGAGCGCCGCCAGGCCCTGGGCCCCGGCGGTCGCGACCGACGAGACGCCGACCGCGATCGAGACCCGGCGGAACTCCTCGAGCAGCGACTCGAGCTGGCCGGGCCGGAGCGGCGAGAGCGAGATCGCCCAGGCGACGAGCAGGGGCCCGTCCTGGAGCAGGAAGAGCAGGGCGACCAGCATCATCACCACCTGGACGAACGCGTTCGTGGTGGCGGCGAGGGCCCCCGTCACGGCGGCGGCGGCCCGCGGTCCCTGGGCCGTGAGTAGCGACTGGAGCTGCGGGCCGACGAGGGGGAGCCGGACCTCGATCCAGCCGAACGCCGCCTGGAGCGGGGCGGGCAGTCGCAGGCGCAGCTCCGCCACGCCGCCGCTCTGGAGCGTCTGGCGCACGAGATCGGCCGCGTGGACCGCCTCGCGCACCATCACGCCGGCGAGCAACGCGACCGGGATCACCACGGTGAGGAGCACCCCGAGCGTCACGATTCCGGCCGCCAGCGCGCGCCGTCCACCCAGGCGTCGCGAGAGCCGCTCGGACCAGGGGTAGAGCACGCCGGCGAGGACGCCGGCCAGGAACAGCGCCCCCGCGAAAGGGCGGGCCAGCAGGGCGATCAGCGCGATGGAGAGCGCCGCCACCGCCACGAGCGCGGCGCGCGCGACCCATTCGCGCGATGCCGTGGCCTCCTCGCCTTCGCGACGTCCGGTCGTCACCGTCGGGCTACGCCGCCGCCGCCGGTCCTCGCCGCGTCACCCACAACGCGCCGTAGGCGACGCGGGAGATGGCGCCCAGCGCGACCAGCAGCAGCACCAATGAGGCGAGCGTGCCGAGAAACGGCACGAACCCGAGCAGCACGAGCGCCGTCGCGCCGATCGCGATCCCCTGCCAGGTCACCCGGTTCTCCTTGCTCCGGGTCATCGCCCGCCACAGGGCGGTCCCGAGCACCACCAGGGAGAGTATCCGCGCCCCGATCAGGAACACCGCCCAGGTCAGGCCCATCACCAGGGCGAGCGGGAAGCCAACGAGTGTGAACGCCAGGACCAAGGCGAAAGCGGGCATGATGCACAGGAAACCGAGGCCGGCGAGCAGGCTCCAGCCGAATCCGGCGATCGAGCGGTCGGCAACGGCGAGAGAGAAGCGCGGGAAGACATAGGCGGCGACCAGCGCCCCCACGGCCAGCGCGACGACCCGCAGGATCGCGAAGATCCGCAACAGCCGCCTGAAGCTCCTGCCGAAGTGCTCCTGCGCCCTCCATGAGACGGGTTCCGCGATGCGGCGCCTCAGACCCTTGATGGTGGCGCCGGCGCGGATGTCGGGCTCTCCGCGGGTCGCGTACTGGAGGTTGCCTCCGATCACCGCGTGGTCGCCGACGTGGAGCTCCTTGGCGGTCGCTCGCACGCCGCCCCCGACCGTCCCGTTGAGAGTCACGTCGCCACCCCCCGCGTCCACGGCACCGTCCACGACGCCGTCCAGGATCACCTTGCCGGCGCGCACGATGATATCCCCGGCGACATGGCTGCCGGGGAGGAAGTGGAGGGTCCCGCCGGCGGCCACCACGTGGTCGCCGACATGGTGCGCGATCGTGACTTCGCCGCCGGCGACGCGGACGTCGTCGCCGACGTCCCCGTCGATCTCGACCTTGCCTCCGGCGACGATGACGTCCTGCTGGACGTTGCCGACGTGGATCCTCCCGCCGGCCGCGACCAGGTCGCCGCGCACGTCGGCGCCGAGGTCGACGGCGCCGCCGCAGGCATACACGTCGTCCCGCAGGTTGATGTGCGCCTGCTGCGCCGCGGCGACCGCCGCCCACCACGCCAGCGCGATCGCCGCCAGCGCGGCGGCGAGGCCCGGTCGCTTCCCGGATTTCATGGCTCGGCCTCCTTCAAGGAACGAGTTCGATCGGGGCCGCAGCATGGCCGTGCCGCGGGACGCGGCCGCGAAGGCCCCCGCCGCGGAACCACGTCAGCGCGGCGACGTGACGACCACATTGTCGAAGTAGAGCGTGCACTGGCCCACGCCCCCGGTGTAGGCGGCGAGCGCGATGCGCCCCTCGGGGTGCGCGTTCCGCCGGTCCTTGCGATCCAGGACCAGGGTGCCGTTCACCCACACCCGGTAGCGCGGCCCGCGCGCCTCGACGCGCAGGTGGTGCCACATGCCGTTCCCGTTGTCGATCCGATGCTGGCCGAGGGGGATCTTGCCCTGGTAGAGAAGCACGTCGTGGTAGCCGGGCCCGCGCAGGTCGACGCCCACGCCGCTCTCGCCTTGCACCCGCACGGCGATTCCCTTGTCGACCCCGCGAATCCCGCAGACATCGAGGTCTACGGCGTAGTCGGTCCAATGTTGCGACCCCGCGTAGACGAAGGCCCGCTGCTGGGGCACGTCGGGCAGGTCGCCGCGAAGCATCCCGGCGCGGATCGACCACACGCCGTCGCGATCGGGAGTCCAGGCTTGAAGCCCATGGCTGAAGTCGTCCGCGAACAGCACCCCCTGATCGGGCGGTCTGAAGCGTGGACCCGGTGGGGGGAGGGCGTCGCGCGTGGGGTCGCGGGGGCGCGCGGACGAAACCTTGGCTGCCGGACGAATGGCCGTGGAGCGGGCCGCGCCGAGGGCGAGAGGCGTCGAGGCGAGAAAGGCCACGCCCGTGGCGAGGACGCAGAGGCCGCGGGCGGCGGAACCCGTGACGAGCCGGCGCGGGTCCGCCGGGGCCGCCCCGGAAGAAAACGGGGCAGCCTCGAGAAGCTCGTGACTCGCGAGTTCCAGGCGGTCCATCGCGCCGTGCTCCTCCATCACCATCCGGTGGGATGCCGAGAGGCGCAGTGCACGCGGCATCCTAGGAGCACGGAGGGCAGGCGGCAACCCGGGTGAGACAGGGGGCCCCCGGGCCGCGGCCCCGGGCTGCGGGGTCGGCGTTTCGAGCGGCCTTCCGGGCCGCCGCGCTACTTCTTTCCAGCCATCGCGGCGGGCTGGGACTCGCGCACCCTCAGATAGTCGCTGACGAACTGGAGGAGCCGATCTTCGACGAACATCTCGAGCCTCCCGTCGTCCGGGGAGGCGAGCTCGAACTCGATCGCGCTCTGCCGCTGGTAATCGGCGCTCATCGGCTCGATCGACGCCTGGAAGGCGACCCGCACGCGCTCGAGGTCGTGCTCGATCGCGACCGCGACCCCGGCCTGGGCGGGAAACTCCTGGCTGCGATCGAGCCGGAGCGAGATGCGTCGGTCGCTGAGAGCGCATTGCACCGGCTTGCTGTTGGGAAAGCTGTCGGCCAGCATGGTCATGCGCGGCACCACGAAGTCCTCGAGCCACAGGCGCGCCAGAACGTCGAAACGATCGCGGGTCTCTTCGGTGGCCGCCGGCCCGCGGCGCGCGCGTCCAGGTCCAGCATGCCGGCTCCGAGACTCCTCGAGCAGGCGCTCGATGCGATCGCGGAGAGAGGCGATCGCGGACAGCGGCGACATGATCTACCTCCCTGTTGAGCGAGCGCGCCGAGAGACGGCGAGGGCGGGAGGGGCGGTCGCTCGGCGCGGCGCCGCCTCGCAGGGATGCCTGCCCAGATCTTACTCCACGAGGGACGGCTTGCCGCCAAGATTATTCGTCATTCGACCCGCACCGTCCCGCGGAACATGTCCATGGCACACGCATAGGTGAGGTCCCCGGGCTTCTCGGGCGTGAAGGTGATCTCGACCGGCCGCTCCAGCGGCAGCGGCTTGCTGATGTTGCGTTCTGCCATCACGAAGTCCCTGACACAGGTCTCGTCGGTGTGCCGGGTCACGACCAGGGTCACCGGCTTGCCGGCCGGGACGGCCACCACCTTGGGCTCGAAGCCGTTCTCGGTAACCGAGATCGCGATTCGCGTGCCGCTGACGGACTTGGGTGTCTGGGCACAGCCGATCGCGAGGGCGATGGTCCAGCCGAGGAGCATGATCGGGCTCCACAACTTTCGTCTTTCCATGGTCAGTTCCCCTTGGTCCGTCCCCGGCCCTGCACCGCGCACACCTCCGCCACGTTCGCAGCTCGGCCCGCGTCGCAGGCCCATCATTACACCAAGCTCCCTCCGTACGTCTCCGCCGTTCTTGCAGGCATTGCGATACTTCTGTAAAGAATCGACGGATAGTGGTGGTACTTGAGGGAGGAAACCCAGTGAACGAGGAGCGTAGCTCGGTGGCGGAGCCCGCCGGCCAGCGCCGTGAAGCCTCCCGGGTCAAGGATCCGGTCTGCGGCATGACCGTCGAACCCGGCGGCCCCCATCGAACCGTGCATGACGGCAGGACTTATGTCTTCTGCGGTCCTGGCTGCCGTGCGAAGTTCGAGTCGGACCCCGCGCGCTTCGTCTCCTCACCCGAGCCGGCCGGGCCCCCGGGTGTGACTCCGCCGGGGGAGCACACCTGTCCCATGCACCCCGAGGTGCGCCGGCCGGGTCCTGGGGACTGCCCGAAGTGCGGCATGGCGCTCGAGAGGGTCCTGCCGCTGGTGCCGGCCCCCGCGCCCGAGTGGACCTGTCCGATGCACCCGCAGATCGTGCGGAACGCGCCGGGAAGCTGCCCCATCTGCGGCATGGCGCTCGAGCCCCGGACCCCGGTCGGGACAGCGGAAGAGGAGAACCCCGAGCTCGCCGACATGACCCGGCGGCTCTGGTTCGGCGTCGCGTTGACGGTGCCGCTCCTCCTGATGGCGATGGGGCACGCGATTCCGGGATGGCCCCCCCTGCGTTTCGAGGGCTCGCCGGTCCTCCGCTGGGTCGAGCTGGCGCTGGCCGCCCCCGTCGTGGTCTGGGCCGGGTGGCCGTTCCTGGTCCGCGGGTGGGCCTCGGTGGTGAACCGCAGCCTCAACATGTTCACGCTGATCGGGCTCGGGGTCGCGGTCGCCTTCTTGTACAGCGTGGCGGCGACGATTGCGCCCTCTCTCTTCCCGCCCTCGTTTCGCGATCGGCACGGACATGTGGGCGTCTACTTCGAGGTCTCGGCGGTGATCGTGACGCTCGTGCTCCTCGGCCAGGTTCTCGAGCTGCGGGCGCGGAGCCACACCAGCTCGGCCATCCGGGCGTTGCTGGGCCTGGCGCCCAGGACCGGGCGCCGCCTGCGCGACGACGGGAGCGAGGAGGACGTTCCGCTCGACCAGGTTCGGGTCGGAGACCGGCTGCGGGTTCGCCCCGGCGAGAAGATGCCGGTGGACGGCCTGGTGCTGGAGGGCCAAAGCGCCGTGGACGAGTCGATGGTGAGCGGCGAGCCCATCCCGGTCGAGAAGCGGCCCGGCGACCGTCTGGTGGGAGCCACGATCAACCTCAGCGGCTCTCTCGTCATGCGGGCCGAGCGGGTCGGCGCGGAGACCGTGCTCGCGCGCATCGTCCAGAGGGTGGCCGAAGCGCAGCGCAGCCGGGCCCCGATCCAGAACCTCGCCGATCAGGTCTCGGGCTGGTTCGTGCCGGCCGTGGTCCTGATCGCGATCGCGACCTTCGTGGTGTGGGGACTGGTCGGTCCGCCGCCCCGCATGGCCTACGCGCTCATCAACGCGGTGGCGGTGCTGATGATCGCTTGCCCCTGCGCCCTGGGACTGGCGACCCCGATCTCCATCATGGTGGCCATGGGAAGGGGTGCGACGATGGGCATCCTGTTCAAGAACGCCGAGGCCATCGAGACGCTCCGCAAGGTCGACACGCTGGTCGTGGACAAGACCGGCACGCTCACCGAAGGGAAGCCGCGGCTCGTGGCGGTCGAGCCGGCGGAAGGGCTCAGCCAGGAAGTGGTTCTCGGGATCGCCGCCGGCCTCGAGCGCGGGAGCGAGCATCCGCTCGCCGCCGCCATCCTGGCCGGCGCCGCCGAGCGAGGCGTCGAGCCCGCACCCGTCGAGGGGTTCGAGTCGTTGGCCGGGAAGGGTGTGAGGGGACGCACCGGCGGGCGGCAGGCAGCCCTGGGTAACCGGGCGCTCGTCGAGTCGCTCGGCATCGAGCTCGGGCCCTGGTCCGAGCGTGCCGAAACGATGCGCGCGGAGGGCCGGACCGTGGTGTTCGTGACGGGCGACGGTCGCCTGATGGGGCTCGTCGCCGTGGCCGACCCGATCAAGCAGACCACGCCCGAGGCCATCGAGCACCTGCATCGCGAGGGGCTGCGGATCGTGATGCTCACCGGCGACGGTCGCACCACCGCCCAGGCGGTTGCGCGGCGGCTGGGGATCGACGACGTGATCGCCGAGGTCCTGCCCGAGGAAAAGGTCGAGGTCGTGAAACGCCTCCAGCGGGAGGGGCGTTTCGTGGCCATGGCGGGCGACGGCATCAACGACGCACCCGCTTTGGCCCAGGCTCAGGTGGGCATCGCGATGGGGACCGGGACCGACGTGGCCATGGAGAGCGCCGGCGTGACCCTGGTCAAGGGCGATCTTCGAGGCATCGTCCGCGCCCGCCGGCTGAGCCGGGCGACCCTGAGCAACATCCGACAGAACCTGTTGTTCGCCTTCGTCTACAACTCGCTCGGGGTGCCCGTGGCCGCCGGCGTGCTCTATCCGGCGTTCGGCGTGCTCCTGAGCCCGATCATCGCCGCCGCCGCGATGAGCTTCAGCTCGGTCTCGGTGATCGCCAATGCCCTGAGGTTGCGCTCGACTTCGCTCTGAGCCGCCGCCTGGCTCTCCATCCTCGGAGGCGAACCGCCTCCGCTCGGCGCTTGCACCGCGCATCGGGTGTCAGGGGGCTGTCACGAATGCTACCCACGAGGTCGGTTGCTTGCGCCCAAACGTGCGACGAGCGCATCCTAGGCGCGTGCGTCGTCTCTTCGGACTCAACGGGAGGCGCGCCCGAGGGACCGGGGCCGCCTTCTTCGCCGCCGTAGTGCTTCTCGTGGGCACGGTTGCCGCCACGTTTTGCCCCTGCATTTGCGATCACGGAGCGGCCTGCGCCGCCGAGGCGGCTGCCCACGCACCCTCCCACATCCATCACGGCCGGCACGTCTTGCCCCGTCACTCCGCCTCGCACCCGTGCGAGCACGCGGCGTGCGCGGGGCTCATGGTGTCGCTCCCGGCGTCCGAGCGGACTTCCTTGCTGACCCAGCTTTCCCCGGACTTCTCGACGGCGCCCACTCTCGGCCGGCCCGTCCTGACGGAACGTCGGCCGGCGGCGCTTCGCGAGCTCGATCGGGACCTCGGGCCGCCGGTCCCCGCACCGCTATTCACCGTTCTCCGACCCTAGCGGGCTGCCGGCGACGCCTGATCGCGCGGTTATCTGGTCGCTCCACTCCGCGTCCCAGGCGCCCCTCCGACTACGTATTTCATCGAGAATCGCCTGCCGGGCGGCACGGAAACGCCGCGCTCGCCCGCGGGCTGCAGATTCCAGGAGGATGAAAATGAAGCGTCTCTCGATCCTGCTCCTCGCGCTCGCGTTCCCGGTTGCTGCTGCGGCCGCAACCGCGACGGCGCACCAGGGGCATCAGATGGCGGCCCACAAGGCCGACGCCCCGAAGACCTTGACCGGCGAGCTCGTGGATACGGGGTGCTACCTCGGCCACGGCGCGCGCGGCGAGAAGCACGTGGAGTGCGCGACCAAGTGCATCAGCGGCGGAATGCCGATGGGGCTCCTGACGAGCGACGGCACGCTCTACCTGCTGACCATGAATCACGACAACGCCGACCCGTACAACGAACTCAAGACCATGGCCGGAAAGATGGTCAGCGTGACCGGCATGGTCATGACACGGAGCGGCATGAAGGGCATCGAGGCGGCCTCGTACAAGGTCGCCGAGACCGCCGCCAAGTAAGGAAGCCGATCCAGGGCGCGCGGGGTCGCCGCGCGCCCTTACGGAGCCGCGATGCGGCTGATCCTGGTCGTGCTGGTGGGCGTCGCGTTGGCCGGCGGGGCCGCCGCCGCGTTCGTATTCCGGCCCCACCTGCCGGACGCGGAGCGCGGGCGAAGACTGGCGGAGCGCACCGGGTGCTTCAACTGCCACGGTCCCGGCGGCATTCGGGGAGCCGCGAACCCGGGTCGCACCGACAAGACGGTGCCCACCTTCGAAGGCGACGTGATGATGTACGCCAAGTCGCCCGACGAGATCCATCAATGGATCGACGACGGCGTCTCGAAGAAAAAGGCTGCCAGCAAGACGTGGCGCGCCCAGCGCGACAGTGGCGCGCTCAGGATGCCGGCCTTCGAGCACCGCCTGAGCGAGCGTCAGGTGAACGATCTGGTCGCCTACGTCATGGCCATGTCGGGGACGCCCGAGCCCGAGGACGCGCTCCCCTCGCGGGGACTCGAGCGCGCCGAGGCGCTCGGATGCGTGGGCTGCCACGGCGCGGGCGGGCGGCTCGCCAAGCCCAACCCCGGCTCGCTCAAGGGCTACATCCCTTCGTGGGACGGAGCCGACTTCCCGGATCTGGTCCGGGACAGCACAGAGTTCCGCGAGTGGGTTGAGCACGGGGTGAGCGAACGGTTCAAGCGCGACCGGCTCGCCCGGTTCTTCCTCGATCGAGCCGTGCTCAAGATGCCGGCCTACGAGCGACACCTCCAGCCGGGTGATGTTGAGGCGCTGTGGGCTTACGTGCGGTGGTTGCGGTCGCCGGAGGCGGCAAGGGAGGACACGGAGCAAGCGGGGGGAGACTGACAAGGTAGCCAAGCAATTCGGCTGGGCAGAACTCGAGCCACGCGATAGTCTACCAGCGTGAGCCGGTGCCGTAGACAGATAGGGCTGGCGACGACCGCCGCACTCGCCTTCCAGGCCCTTGTCTCGATGATCGCTGGAGCCGCCGCCGTACGAGGAACCGTGCGCTCTTCATCGGGCATCGCTCTCGTCGGCGCCAGGATAACCGCGGCGCCCCTGGATACGTCCGTAGTCCAGGAGGCCCGGACGACGCCAGAGGGGCGCTACGAGTTCGCGAGCGTCCCCGCGGGCACCTGGCGCCTCGGTGCCGAGCTTCCCGGACGCGCCTACGCCGAAACCCTGCGACTGGTGGGAGCGTCGGACCTCATTCAGGACTTCGCACTCGGCCCTGACGTTCACCCCGGCCGCTGGACGATCATCGGGGACACGAACCCCGAGAACCTCTACGCCACAGACTCCGGCAGCCTCTTGCCTGATGGCCGCATCTTCTACTGCCACGATACGATCGATCCGCTCATTTTCGATCCGGTCACCGGGGCCAAGTTCTTCCCGCCCGCCTCGCCGTCGATGCAGGGCTGCCACATCACCACGCTTCTCGCCGATGGCAGCCTGATCTTCGTGGGCGGTCAGGATACCGGGGATTTCCGCGACGCGGTTCGCACAGTCAAGAGCTACGACTACCGCACGAACAGCTGGACCGTCCTTCCGAGCATGATCGAAGAGCGCTGGTACTCCGGGCTGGTGCGCCTCGCTGACGGGAAGCTCATGGCGATGGGCGGAGGTCAGCGGCCGAACGCACAGCGCACCTCAACCTGCGAGATCTTCGATCCGGCCAATCCGGGATGGACTGCGACCGACTCGATGTCGAACCCCTCGGATTTCCCACCGTCGGTGCTGCTCTACAATGGAAGGGTCCTCCGCTCCTGGTGGCCACCTCAGGTCTACGACGTGCTCGCGGGCAGGTGGACCACTACCGGGTCCATGGTTCAGACGAACCGCTTCTGGCCCGGGCACTGCGATCATTCGCTTGTCCTGCTTCCCGACGGTCGCGCGTGTGCCATCGGCATTTACCGGGGGACGCTCAGCAACCCGAGCATGGTCGAACTCTACGATCCCGCGACGGAAACCTGGTCCCTCGGTGCCAATGCGGCCGTCACGCGATCGCAGCCCGAGGTAGTGATGCTTCCGACTGGGCAGGTGTTCGTGGCGGGCGGGAAGCTCGAAGATCCCGGCCACCCGGCCCCGACGAACGAGTGGGGTCAGACCAAGCTGACGGATCTGTACGATCCCATCTCGAACACCTGGCGGCGGTGTGCGGACATGGCGTGGTATCGCGAGTACCACGCGGTCACGGTGCTCGTACCGGATGGCCGGGTGGTCACGACGGCCGGCACCGGGGGCCCGGCGCAACCGGGCCTGAGCAACGACGTCGAAGCTTTCGAGCCGCCGTACCTGTTCCGCGGCATCCGGCCGCGCATCGATGCGATCTCCACGACCACGCTCCAAAACGGCGGGACCCTTCAGCTAGCCGTCTCCAGAACCGACAGCGTCACTTCCGTCGTGCTCGTCGGCACGAATGCAGTGACCCACTGGGTCGATGGCGGCGTTCCGCGCGTTCTCAGCCTGCCTTCCTACCAGGCAGGCGGCGCGCTCACCGTTGCCGTTCCCGGGAATCGAAATCTCGCGCCAGTGGGGTATTACATCTTGTTCGCGATGGTCGACGACATCCCGAGCCCTGGCGTTGTGGTTCGCATCGTTCCAGGGGGAGCCACCGATGCTCCTTCGGGCGTTGCCGCTGGCGCTCTCATCGTTCAGGTCCGACCGAACCCGTCAAGGCACGGCGCGCAAATCAGCTGGTACCAGCGCGCAGAAGGCGCCGTGCAGTTGTCGATTTTCGATCTGAGCGGGCGGGCTTTGTACTCGACCACTCGCCGAGATGGTGCCGGATGGCACTTTCTTGATACCAACCGGCACCTCGTTCCGGGCGTCTATCTGGTTGAAGCAAGGAGCAGTGCGGGCAGCAGCAGTGCCAAGTTTGTCCTCGTCGGAGGTTAACTAAAGTCCGCAGCCACTCGACTGCATCGTGCCCGCGACCCTATCCATCCCGGAGGGGTATGGCAGTTTGCCAAGGCCGTCGGGAGTGAACGTGATCTCGACCCGACGGTCGAGGGGCAGCGCCCTTCGGATCCCCGGGGCAGCGATCACGAACTCCTTGGCGCAAGGGCGCTCGACCTTCCGTTCACCAACGACTGGGCCAGACCGCCCAGCGATGGCCTAGTGCGGGTGGGAGGGTGTCAGGGGGCTGTCACGAAACTGCTTCCCGAGCAGGGAGATAAAGATGGCTTGCGCCCAAGTGTGCCAGGAGCGCATCTTAGGCGCGTGCATT
>VBOT01000147.1 GCA_005893225.1 Candidatus Eiseniibacteriota bacterium | reverse complement strand
CGGATGCAAGCGGGCGGCCAGAAGTTCATCCAGCGGGTGGCGCTGACTCGCTGAGCCGCGCGGCGTGTCACGAGTCTCCGCCGAGCTCCTTGCGGATTACGCGCCTGGTCCTCACTTTGCGCGCACGAGGTCGATGTGCGCTTGGGCAGGCTTACCCTCGGGCGAAATATAGGTCCAGTCCTCGGTGTGATGAGCAGCATCGATGATCGTGAATACGGCGTGGTGCATATGTCCGTTCTTCGTGCCGCCCGAGACGTCGAGAAAGTCGAATTCCACTGTCTTGCCGTCCGGCGACAACTTGCCCACCATCCGAGGCCGATTCTTCCCAGTGTCGCAATAATGGGTAAGGAGCAGGCGATTACCATCGATGTAGAGCATCGTGATGGGATCGTCATCGCCACGGCTCGCGTTGTCGGATCTTCCTTCCGGCACCATCTCGTGCATGAGCGCGGAGCCACCCGAAGTGACGCGCAACGACACGCGCACCGGGGCGTTGTCTCCGGGCTGCGGCCCCATCGCTGCCTTGCCGTTCCAGTATCCTGCGAGGGTTTTCAGTCGAGCAAACGCCCGTTGAGCGGACGTCTGCTGCGCGTCAGGCTGTTGACCATGCGGCTTGTGCGTCTCCGATTGCGACAAAGCGGTCGTTGAGACGCACAGCAGCAGAGCGCACGTTAAAGATGAAATGGCCTTCACATGCTCTCCTAAGGGCCCCGGGTTATCCGGGGTGCTCAAGTGGTTCGCCGCTGCGGTGAACGCTGAGCGGCTCGAGCAGCCGGCTGCCGTTGAGCCACGCGACCCAGGTAAACGTCGCGAACTCCCCGGCTCGTGCCATCACCCCATCTTCTCAGGGAATGGAGCCTCCGCGAAACGCGGTGACGCTCAAGCTTCGTGCTGCTTAACAAGAACCACACCATCATCGTGACGTTCAAGGCGGGTGCTGAGCGTCAACAAGGTGGCGCTGGGCCCCACCCGAAACAAACTCGTTGATTCCAGCGGACCGCTGGGCGTACCGTCCGCGGTCTCCTTGGGCCGGAGCGAATATCCCCCGGCCAGCCGCTTCCACCTTTCAAGCGGAGAGCGCGACTCGGCTCTCCACGGAGGACTCGTCATGGCTACGCAGGACTTGACCCAGATCGCACGCGAGATTGTCACCACGTACAGCTCCGGGGACTGGACGGCGTTCAAGAATCTGATGACCCCCGACGCCGTTTACGATGAGATCGGAACTCAGCGCAAGATCCAGGGCCCGGACGCGATCGCTTCCGCACTCCAGGGGTGGAAGAAGGCGATGACAGATTCCGGCGGCACCGTGAACAAGGCATTCGCCTCGGGAGATGTCGTGACCCTGGAGATCACGTGGCAGGGCACGCATAACGGCGCGTTCACCGGACCCACCGGGACGATTCCGCCGAGCGGCAAGCGTCAGACAACCCGCGCGGCGATGATCGTCCAGTTCCAGGGCAACAAGATCCGCGAGATGCACCACTACTTCGACATGGTTGCGTTCCTGAGCCAGATCGGCGCCATGCCGACGGGGGCGCGGACCTAACTCAGTCCTTGGCGCGATCGTCGTAGGCTGTAGGACGGGGCCGCTGCCGATCCTGGCGCGGCCCCTTGGCCAAGGACCACCCGTATGGGCGCTTCAGGTCGTCAATCGTCGCTCCCCGCGGTGATTCTCCTTGGGCTCGCGTACGCTGCCATCGGCGTCGGATTCGCCGCGCTTGCCAATCCGGCTGCCCATCAAGCCCGGTTCATCTGGCGCCTATCGGCATGGGTGGCCAGCGCCGCCGTGTACGCGGCTCACATCGGGTACGAGCATTACCGGCTCGACAACTCGCCGCGCTCGACCGCCCTTCACGCGGCCCTAGCCGTGGCTCTCGGGGGCTTCGGGCTCGCGGTCTCGGCGAGCCTCCATTCGCGGCACCCGCTCGTCCTGGCACTCGCCCTCTGGCCGATCATCACCGGCCTTCCGGCGTTTCTCGTTGCGCTGGCGGTAGGACCGGTGCTGGCCCGATTCGCCCGGAGCGGCTAGGGGAGCGGGACGGTCCTGGTCGTGGACCGGGGCTTCACGACGCTTTCGCTGCGAGTAACTCTATCGCGTCACCGCGCGACGAACCCCAGCGCCTCCCTCTGCTCTCGCGCCACCCGTTGATACCGGAGCCCCAGAGAGCGGCCGAGCCGCTCGCTAGCGCCCCTGGGGCCCAGGATCCACACGCGCGGGTGGCTCGCCGCCCAGACCGGGGCCTCGCGCGCGGGATCGAGGAACCCGCTCTCCCGCGGCACCTCGAGCATCGGGACCAGCTCACGAAGGTAGAACGGGAGCCCGGGGTTGAAGCGCAGGTACTCGACCACCGGCTCCCCGGGGGTACGGCTCTCCCTCAGCGCTCGCGCGAGCGGACGCGCCGAGCCCAGGCGCCCCTCGTAGGGCACGGCGGCGGTGAGAAGCGACACGAGCCCGAACAGCACCAGGAGCGCCGCGACGCTGGGGCGCGAGCGCGCCACCCAGGTGGCGGCGTAACCCAACGCTACGAGCCCCACGATCGCTGCCCAGGGAAGCATTCCGGCTCGCGGCGGTTCGAGCCCGACCAGCCGCCCGAACGCGAACGACCCCACGATGAGCCCGGTCAGCGCGAATCCCGCCAGCAATCCCGCCGTCACGGCGCGAGTGACCCCGCCGCCGCGCTCCAGCCCGAGCGCGGCCATCCACCCGACCGGAACGAAGCAAGGGAGGAGATAGGCCGGGAGCTTGGACCCGGAGAACGAGAAGAAGATCAGCGGCACGAGGAGCCAGCACAGGGCGAGGCGCGCCGGGGGCGCGGCGCGCTCGCGCCAGAGCCGGCCGAATCCGGCCAGGAAGGCCGCCGTCCAGGGCAGCGCGCCGCCGAGCAGCACTCCGACGAAGTACCAGGGCGGCCCGGGCCGGCGGTCAACCTCGGTGGTGTAGCGCTGCCAGACCTGGGTGTTGACGAGGTAGCTCAGCAGCCCCGGCGTGCGCGCGGCCACGATCAGGAACCAGGGCAGCCCGATCGCGGCGAACAAGGCCCAGCCCCACGCGGGTCCGAGCATCCTGAGCATCGAGCGGTCGCGGGCCCAGGCGGCGGCGACCAGCACCACGAGCACCGTGGGCACGAGCACGACCGGGCCCTTGACGAGGAAACCAATCCCGAGGGCGCCGAGCGCCCACGGCGATGGCGCGAGCGCCCAGAAGCCGGCCACCGCGGCCGCGAGGTAAGGGTCGCTCGCCACCGAGCGGCCGAGCGCGAAGAACAGCGCCGAGGTGCCGAGCATCCACGTCGCTGGGCCGGCCGGTGTGAGGGCGCCGAAGCGCCGCCGCAACGCCACGACCGATAGCGCGAGCACCGCCACGGTCGCGAGCGCGGTCGGCAGGCGCGCTCCCCATTCGCTCTCGCCCAGGATCGCGTAGGAGGCGGCGAGGATCCAGTACGTGAGCGGCGGCTTGTGGTAGTGCGGGATGCCGTCGAGGCGCGGGACCAGGTAGTCGCCGCTCGATCGCATCTCGCGGGCGATCTCGGCGTAGCGCGCCTCGGTCGGCTCGAGCAATCCGGTGAGTCCGGCGGTCAGGACCAGGGCGAGCGCGATCAGGGCGATCGCGACCCCGGGGCGATCGAGCGCGGCCCAGGGATGGAGGCGGCCGTGACCGGCGTTGCGGCGGCCTCCGCTCCCGGTCGCAGCCGCCGGCACGGCCGGCGTCCCGGTCACCGACCCTTCTCGGCGCCATGCAGCATGAGGTTCCGCACGTAGATGAGGATTCCCGAGAGCTGGCCCACCGCGAACACGGGATCGTGCTTGTGCCACGCATAGACCAACAGCGCGGCGCCGCCCACCAGGCTCAAGTACCAGAACAGGCCGGGAACGATCACCCGGCGCTGGCGCTCCGAGGCCCACCACTGGATCACGAACCGGGATGCGAACACGAGCTGACCGGTGAAGCCCAGCACGTACCAGCCGGCAGGCGATTGAAACCACGTCGTCATGGATCGACCTCTCTGATTTCGTACCGGATCAGGCGCGCCTTGAGCCAGCGCACTCCGAACAGATCGTAGATCCCTCTCCACAGGCGATCGCCGATCCCGTACTTCGACTGGCCGTGAAATCGGGGGCGGTGGGACAGCGGGACCTCGACCAGGCGCGCGCCGCGGAAGGCGCACAGCGCGGGCAAGAATCGGTGCGCCCCGACGAACATCGGGAGCCCGGCCAGGCTCTCGCGCCGATAGGCCTTGAACGAGCAGCCGATGTCGGTGATCGAGTCGCCGATCACGGCGCGCCGCGCGGCGTTGGCGATGCGCGACGAGGCGCGCTTGAGCCACGAGTCATGGCGCCCCAGGCGGATCCCCGACACGACGTCGGCCCGCTCGAGCGCGCCGAGGACGCGGGGCAGATCGGCGGGATCGTTCTGGAGGTCGGCATCGAGCGTCACGATGATGTCGCCGCGCGCGCGCGCGAGGCCGGCCGCGAGCGCGGCGCTCTGCCCCCGGCGCTCGGCCAGCAGGACGGCGCGCACGGCCGGATCGCGGCGGGCCTCCCGGGCGATGAGATCGGCCGAGCCGTCGGTGCTTCCGTCGTCCACCAGGATGATCTCGTGGGGGCGCCCGGTCGCGGCCAGGGCGCGGCGGAGCTCGGCGAGCAGCGGTTCGAGGTTCTCGAGCTCGTTGTAGGCAGGGATGACGACGGAGAGCTCGACGCCGTCCCCATGAAGCCGCGGCCCGGGCCCGGCGACCGCATCCCGCGTCCTGGAAGGATCCATCGATCAGCGGAGAATTGCAGACCCCTGCCGCGCGAGCAAGAAGTCGGGGCGCGCCGCGCCGCGGCCGGGGCCGTCAAGCCGGGGACAAGCCGTTTGAGCGCTGGGGGCGGCTGTGCTAGAAGCGGAGCGTGTCGCGTCCCCTTCGCCCCGCATCGAGACTGCGGCGCGCCGCCCTGGCCCAGGCACGGCCGGCGCGGGCGCTCGAGCAGCTCGCCCTCGACTTCGATCTTTGCCTGCCGCGCTGGAGTCTTTCGCGCCCCGCGCTGCTCTCGCGCCATCGCCAGCGCATCCTCGCGTGCCTCGAATTCGTGCGGGGCTTCTTCCCGGAGCTCGGGAGCTTCACGATCCATGTGGGCCTGGCGCGCAAGCGCGGCGTGCTCGGCTGGGGCTCGCTCGACCCCGACCATCCCGGCATATGGTTGCGGCCCCGGCGCCTCGACTACTTCACCATCGCGCACGAATTCACCCACCTGCTGCAGGCGCGGAAGCTGGTGCCGGCCGGCGAGCGGGCGTGCGACCTGTGGGCGATGGCGCGCTCGCCGCTTCTGATCGACTCGCCGCCGAGCTACCTGGCGCTCCCGCGCGCCCTCAGCCGGCAGAGCCGCATCGGCCTCGCCACGGCAATGCGCCTCCATGACGCGGCGCGCCGCGCGCTGGCGGCTCGGGAGCGCGGCGTGCGCCGCTACCTCAATAGCTTCGAGCAGGAGATCGCCGAGGCTTTCGGCGGCACGGGGAGAAGGAACGGGACGCGGTGACCGGTCTGGACGGGACGACCGGGGAGGAGGAGACTCGCACGCGCGTGGCCGCCGCCGTGGTGTTTCGCGAGGGCCGGGTGCTGCTGACGCAGCGGCCGCCCGGCGGCGATCTCGGGCTCCTGTGGGAGTTCCCCGGCGGGAAGATCGAGCCGGGAGAGAGCGCCGAGCAGGCGCTCGCGCGCGAGATCCGGGAGGAGCTCGGGGTGAGGGCGGCGCCCGGCGAGCAGCTGGGCGTCCACCGGCACGACTACCCGAACGGTCTGAGGGTCGAGATCGTGTTCGTGCGCTGCGAGCTGGAGACCGACCGTTTCATGCCCGGGGCGGCCGTGAAAGCCGTGCGCTGGGTGCGACCCGCGGAGGTCGATCCGGAGGAGCTCCTGGCCGGGGACCGCGAGTTCCTGCGCGAGCTGTGCCGGATCGGAGCGGCCCGAGGATTCGATGTCTCTGCCTGAAGGGCTCAAGTTCCTGCAGTTCGGCTGGTGGGTGGTTCACCTCCTTGCCATTCTGTGGCTCTACTCGTACGCCTACCGCAAGGGGCGCCGCGACGAGCAGAAGGCCCAGCGCCTGCGCGCCGGGACGGCGCGCGAGTCGGCGCCCGCCGCGCGTGCGGACTGAGACGGCAAGCGAAAACCCCACGTCGGAGCGTTTCGGCGCTCCGTCTCTGCACCACCTTTTCCGTCCGGGGGATCGCATGAAATCCGTGAAGCTCGTCGAGACCGCCCTGTCGCTGGCCGTCCTCTTCATAGCTCTCGGCGCGCGGCCGGGCGGCTTCCGGCTCGCACGTCAGATCCGGCTCGGGGACCGGGGCGGCTGGGACGCGCTGGCGGTGGAGCCCGCGACCCAGCGGCTGTTCGTCACGCACGGGACCCACGTGCAGGTGCTGGACGTGAAGAGCGACAGCGTGGTCGGCGACATCCCGAACACTCCCGGCGCGCACGGCGTGGCGCTCGCCCCCGACCTGGGCCGCGGCTTCGTCAGCGACGGTCGCGACTCCACGGTCACCGTGTTCGACCTCGCGTCGCTGGCGGTGGTGACCCGGATCGAGCTCGCGGCGCGCAATCCCGACGCGATCGAATACGATCCGGCCTCGAGGAGAGTGTTCGCGTTCAACGCCGGCAGCGACAACGCGACGGCGATCGACGCCGTGACGGACAGCATCGTGGGGAGCGTGCCGCTGCCGGGGAGACCGGAGTTCGCCGCCGCCGATGGCAACGGCCGCATGTACGTCAACCTCGAAGACAGCAGCGCGGTGGTCCGCTTCGACACCCGCACGCTCCAGGTGCTGGATCGCTGGCGGCTCGATCCGGGCGAGGGGCCGACCGGCATCGCGCTCGATCGTGAGAAACGCCGGGTGTTCTCGGGTTGCGGGAACCAGAAGCTGGTCGTGCTCGATGCCGACGACGGGAGGGTCGTGAGCGTGCTTCCGATCGGCAAGGGTGTGGATGGGGTCGCGTTCGATCCGGAGCGCCGGCTGGTCTTCAGCTCGAACGGAGAGGGCACGCTCACGGTCATCCGCGAGGAGACGCCCGACCGCTTCGCCGTGCTCGAGAACGCTCCCACGCAGCGTGGGGCGCGCACCCTCGCGGTGGACCCGACGACCGGCTCGGTCTACCTGCCGACCGCCGACTTCGGGCCGCCGCCGGCCCCCACCGCCGAGCGCCCCCATCCCTGGCCGAGCATCGTGCCGGGAACCTTCCGCGTGCTGGTGATGAGGAGGTAGCGATTCGAGACGACGGGCCCGCGTGTTCAGGCCGGGGCGCTGTGGCCCTGGCACTGGAGCACGCCCAGGAACGCGGTCCAGGGACCGACCTCGCCGCGATACTGATGGGCCATGACGCGGGCGATCTGGTGAAGGTGAGTCAGGTCGTGGGCCGCCCAGGTGGCCAGGAGCTGGCGCAGCGTGACCGTCCCGAGGATGGGATGGGTGCCGCGCCGCGCCAGGTCCTGATCGCCCAGATTCCATCCCCGCAGCGTGGCGAGGTTCGCCTGGCGGAGGCGCGAGAACTCCTCGAGCAGCTCGGTCAGAGATTTGCCGGCGCTCTCTCGCGATTGGGCGAAGCGATCGTAGCGGTCGAAGGGCCGCGCCTGGCCCTGCTCGAGGATGATGCGAGCCCGCACGATCCAGTCGGTCTTCTCGCCGTGGATGAGATGGCCGACGACATCGTAGGCGCTGAAGGTGTCGGCGCCCTCGTTGGTGCGGGTCCATTCGTCGGGAAGCGGTTCGAGCCACGCTGCCAGGGCCGCGGGCGTCCGTTCCAGCAGGGCGATGGTGCGGTCGAGGGTGAACATGCGATACCTCTACTCCACGGCCTAGCTCCGGGATCGGGAACGACGGTTGAGTGCCCGGAGCTTCGATGAGGCTCGCTTCCTCGATGGGGCACCCACACGCTCGGAGCCGGCGCGAGCCACGGCCCGGTCCAGCTCCACGAGCGCTCGGCCGATCGCCTGCTGGCGCGCCACCAGCGCACGCCTGAGCGCGCGGACCCACTTGGCCCGGTTCTCGGGAAGAGGCCCGAACCGTCCGCACTCGTAGTTCCAGAGGCTCGTGGGGTCGACCCCGACGAACTTCGACACGTCGCGCAGCTTCAAGCCGGCTGCCAGGCGAGCCCGCCTCAGAATCTGCTTCATGGTCAACGCATCGTGACCCGGCGCCGGGCATGAGTCAATGGATTTCGAGCGGAGCCGCCACGCTCGGCCTGCGTCGCGGGATCTCCCCCACGAGGTGGCAACCAATCAAACCGGTCTCTCGCCCGGGCCGGCCTTGGGGCGGCGCTTCATCCCCTCCGCCATGAGCTCGGCCGTGGCCCGTCCGATGCCGGAAGAGGTGCCGGTGATGATGGCGGTGCGTGCTATCGAAGCCGCCTCGAGTGGTGCGTGGCGCCTCAGGGGATGCTTGCCGGCCACCGCGCACCCCGAACCACGGTTAGAAGTGCGTCCTCACAAGCGGGAGGGGGGCTCCGGTGAGAGGATCGCGGAGCGGGATCGCTTCGAGCGCCACGTGACGGCGGTCGTTGGCTGTCCTCGCCTCGTACGTCCCCGCGTCGAGCGCATGGGAACACCGGCGCTGGAGGTCGGGGCAAAGCCGCCGCGCCTTGAGCCACCGAGCGGCGCGGCCGAGCCTAACCCGAGCCCGCGGCCATCGAGGGCGGCGCTCGCCTGCGGGCGCGTCGTGACGTGGTAGATCCCGAAGCCGAGCCCCAGGAACGTCCCGCCCACGAAGCTCCACTTGATGATGTCCCCCGAGTTGTCGCCATTGCTGGCCAGGGCCATCGCCGAGCCGACCACGAGCCCCGCGACCCCGCCCCAGATGATCGATCGCGCCACCTCGACCATCGGGTTCTCGGAGCCGGTGCGGCTCACGTTGACCGCCGCGCCTCCCGGGCGCGGCACTCCGGAGAGAAGCAAGCAGCTCAGGGTCAAGATGGCGATCGTGCGCCTCATGCGAGCACCTCGTCGAATCGGCCAAGCGACTCGGGAGCGTCTTTCACGCTAGCACGTGAGGGTTCGCAACACCACGAATGGCCGCGATCGGCGGCTCCGCCACGCGCGCCCGCCTCTCCCGCCGTCCCAAGTTCCGGGTGCGGCCGGCCGGCTCCCAGGCCGATAACACCAGACATGTCCAGGTTCGAGCTTCCCATCTACGCCACGCTCTCGCTCTGCGCCGGGCCGTTCCTCTTTGCCCGGAGCTTCCGCGACCTCCGCACCCGGCGTCTGATCCAGAACACCCCCACGGCGCGCATCCGCTCGATGGCGATGGGGTTGGTCGAGATCAACGGCAACGTGGAGATGGGCAGCCACCTGACCGCGCCTTTCTCCGGGCGCCCGTGCGCCTACTGGGAAGTGGACATCTCTACCCCCAACTGGCGGCGCCAGGGCTGGAGCGTCGTCCACGGGAATGCCTCCGGGCATCCTTTCATGGTGCGCGACGACACCGGGGTGGCGACCATCTATCCCCAGGGCGCCGAGTGCCGCGTGCGCCAGGGCGTGGGAGAGGAATGCGTGGGCCTCTCGCTGCCAGAATGCTACGCGAGCTACCTGCGGGAGCAGGGCCTGTTCTTCCGCCACGTGTGGCAGCTCTCGGTGCTGCGCTTCCGCGAGCGCATCCTCGAGGAAGGAATGCGTGTCTACGTGCTCGGGACCGCGATGCCGCGGGCCGAGGCGCACGACATCTCGCACGACGAGGTGCTCGAAGCCACCGGGACCGATGGCGCCGTCGACACTCGCCTGCGCGCCCTCCAGGAGGAGACCGTGTCGGTGGTGCGCCGCGGCGACAACGAGCCGACGTTCATCATCAGCCAGGAGTCGGAGCGCGAGCTCACACTCGGGCTGGGTTTTCGCGCCGCCGCCAAGCTGATGGCGGGGCCGGCGCTCACGCTGTTCGGGCTCGCCTACTGGCTGTACTGGCTGG
>VBOT01000163.1 GCA_005893225.1 Candidatus Eiseniibacteriota bacterium | reverse complement strand
CCCGCAGGGCGCGCCGCCGGGAGCAGCACAAGGTTTTTCTCGGCGCAGACGATTCTGGTGCTGGGCTGGCATCCTCGGCGCGCTGTCACGCCTTTGCGGAGTCTGCGGCGAGTCATCGACGATCAGGGGTCGCCAGCTCGTCAAGTTAATTCGTACTCAATTCATATTGATCTGCAGAAGCGAGCCGCACCGTACGTCATGCATCAGCCCGCACGGGTGCCGAGGAGCGTGAACGCGGGAGCCCGCGCGTCGTCAATCCGCTCACCCTGGGTGCCGAAAAAGCAGCCGGCGGGGAGGCAGGGCACAGGTCGCACGCCAAGCGCCCGCTCACAGACCTCGCACCACCACGCCCAGCAATCCCATCGCAGCCTCGAGCTGTTCATCATTGAGGTAGGGCGCCGGGCCCAGCCGCAGCACGTCGCCGCGGAAATCGGTCCGCACGCCGCGGGCGCGAAGGCGCGCCGAGAGCTCGGCCGCGCGGGGGCTCGCAAGCGCCAGGAATCCGCCGATCCCGGCGAGCGGTACCGACCGGTCGCGTCCGATCACCCGGGGGTCGAGGTCCAGCGCGTCGAACTCCCGCGCCAAGAGTCCCACCTGGTGCTGGCTCACCTCACGCAGGAGCTCGGGCGTCAGGCCTTGCTGCTCGAAGAAGTCGAGCACTCGCGCTGCCCGGTAGTGGCTCGTGGGATCGTAGGTGGCTCCCGCCCAGCGCGCCGGGCCTTCCCCGTAGGGAACGCCGCCGCCCGCGCCGCGGGACAGGTCGGCGAACTCGCTGTACCACCCGGTGAGCACGGGACGGAGATCGTCTCGTCCGGGCGGGACGCGCAGCATGCAGTTCCCCTCTCCGAGCTGGCAGTACTTGTAGCCGCCGCCCACCACGAACGCGTCGCCGAGCCCGTCGCGCTCCAGGGAAAACGGAACCACGTTCAGGTGATGATAGGCGTCCACGAGCAGCTCCGCCCCCGCGCGGCGGCACGCGACCATCACGCGGTCGAGCCCGGGCACGAGATGTGCGGTCCCGAAGAGCACCGAGGAGGCGAGCACGGCGGCGGTCCCCTGATCGAGCGCCGCGATCAACCGGTCCGCCAGGGTCGATGCCGGCAGCGCCGCCACCTTGACCACCTCGACGAGGCGCGTCTCGGCGAGGCGATCGAGCTGGCGGCGGATGGTGTGGAACTCGCCGTCGGTGGTCACGAGCCGCCGCCGCTCGCGGAGGGGCAGCGCCGAGAGAAAACGGGTCACCAGCTCGTGGGTGTTCTGGCCGAGAGCGATCTCTTCCGACCTTGCGCCCAGGAGCCGCGCGAAGCCGTGCCGCACGCGCGCAGCCCTTTCGGCGGCGCGCTCCCACTTCTCGTCCACATGCTCGGCGGCGTCGGCCCAGGCCTCGGTCTGGCCGTCGAAGCCGACATCGGGCCATGCCTGGTGAGAATGGCCGGTCAAGAGCAGGCGCTCGGCGACGCGGAACCGCGCGTAGTGCGCGGCCAGCGGACTGGGGGTGCGCCGCAGCTCTTCGGCCGTCAACACTAGGGCGGGCCGGGCGGCGCCGCGATCCGAACCAGGCGGCCGGCCGGGATGGCGTCGAGGAGCAGGCGAACCGCCTCGCTGCCGCCGCGCCACATCCGGGGCTCGACCGACACGCTGAAGCCGTCCTCGCCGTAGACGTCGAGGATGCCGTCGGGATGCGCGACCGCCGCCGCGCACGACGCGAACGGCACCGTGATGGCGCGACCGTCGGTCGAGATCATCGAGACTCCCTCGGCGCCGACGATCAGGCGCGGGCCCTTGGACCATGGGAAAGGAGCTCTGGTCTGGCGGAACGCGCGTCCTCTCACCTGCTCCTGGGACCAGAGCGGATAGGGGCGGAACCGTCCCTTGGGCGGGGGGCAGCCGTGGGGAAACAGAACCAGGGCGGTCTCGAGCGCCGCGGCCATGCGCCGCGCGATCGCCGGGCCGTCCAGCTCCTCCAGCTCCTGGTGCAGGTCCTCCATGCTCTTGTACGGATACCCCAGGAGCTCGTTCGTGGCCGCAACGGCCGGCTCCTGGCCGCGGCCCTCGGGATCTTCCATGCGGCGCCGAAACCGGCTCCGCGCCCGCGCCAGGTCCTCGTCGGTCGCGCCGTGCGCGCCTATCTCCTCCAGGACCTCGATGATCCCGTCGCGTACCACGGCGGCGTGCTCGGCGAGGCAGCCGGCCCACAGCGCGGCGTGCGCGAGGTGGCTGGTCACCGGCTCGTAGGCGACCCCGACGTCGTAGGTGAGACCACGTTCGAACCTGAGGAGGACCCTGAGACGGTGAGCGGCGATCTCCATCGGCACGTTCAGCCAGTCCTCGCGCGGCCTCACGAACGAGATCCCCACGCCCCCGGAACGTCCGACCACCCAGGCGGGATAGCTGGCGTCGGCGACCGGGCTCAGCGGCGGAGGAGGAGTCCTCGTCCCGGGCGGCAGCTTCAACCGGAGTCCCGTGGGCGGCGGGCCGCTGAACCAGAGCGCGGCGTTGCCGGCCGTGAACCGCTCGGCGGCCCACGCGCGCACGACCGCGGGATCGGGTGCGAGGAGCATCAGCTCCGGGAGATAGCGCTGCCCCTGGCCGGTGGCTCCGTAGCGCAGCCAGATCAGCTCGTCGCAGGCGCCGGAGGAACGGCTCGCGGCCTCGGCCCGCAGCACGCGGGATTCGGCGGCCAGGCGCCCGAGCGGAAGATCCTGGATCGTACGACAGACCTCCGCCAGGAATTCCGTCACTTCCTCGGGCGTTCCGGTGGCGAAGAATCCCGTCACCAGCCCCGACACGTAGCCGTTGAACTCGTAATCCCTCTCCGGGCCGAGCCCGAACAGGGCCAGGTGCTCGACCAGGTGGGTCACACCCCCGATGTGAAGGGTCTCGTCGCCGCGACCCGCGCGAAACAGGAGGGCGCCCATGTAGCGGCTCCCCTGTCCCGCGAATGCCGGGACGCCGTCGATCTCGAGGCGCTCGAAGAGACGCTCCGGGTGGCTCCCGGATGGCGGCGCCGTCATGGGCTGTGAACACTAATCACAGGTCGGTGCGGATCTCCCAGAGGTCGGGGAAGATCGGCCGGTTGAGGGTGGTCATGAGGTAGGGCGCGCCTTCCGAACCTCCGGTGCCGCGCTTGGTGCCGATCGTGCGCTGAACCATCTTGACGTGCCGGTAGCGCCACTCCTGGAGCCCCTCGTCCAGATCCACCAGCCGCTCGCACAGCGTGCCCACCAGGGCGTCGCGCCGGTAGATGTCGATCAGGACCGCCTGGAGCGCCGGCGAGGGCTCGACCGCGGCGGTGACGTCGCGACCGAGCAGCTCGGCCGGCACCGCATACCCCGCGCCGGCGAGGAAACGGAGGAACGCGTCCCACAGCGTGGGCTCCCGGAAACGCCGCTCGAGCCGGCGCCGGGCTTCGCTCTCCGCGGGATAGCGGTGGAGCGCCCCCGGCTGCTTGAGGCCGAGCACGAACTCGATCTCCCGGAACTGGAACGACTGGAACCCGCTCCCGGACTCGAGACGGGCGCGGAACGAGAGGAACTCGAGCGGCGTCATGGTCTCGAGCACGTCGATCTGGGCCACCACCACCTTGAGGATGGTGAGCACGCGCTTGAGGGTCGCGAGGGCGCGCGCGGCGTCCCGGCGGAGGAGCAGCGCTTTCAGGTAGTCGAGCTCGTGGAGCAGCTCCTTGAACCACAGCTCGTAGACCTGGTGGATGATGATGAAAAGGGTCTCGTCGTGCTCCGGGCCGTCGGAGAGCGGCTGCTGGAGCGAGAGCAGCTCGTCGAGCTTGAGGTAGCTGGAGTAGGTGACGGCCATCGTCGTGGGCCCTCCCCTCACGTGAAGCGGGGTCGATACTGGTTCAGTGTCTCGTACGGGTCCGGCCAGCGCAGCGGGTAGCCGAGCTCGTGGGCCGCGTGCCGGGTCCAGTAGGGATCCCACAGGTGGGCGCGCGCGAGGAGGCACAGATCGGCCCGGCCGGCCGCCAGGATGGTGTTGACGTCGGCGTAGGACGAGATGTTGCCGACCGCCATGGTGGCGATCCCCACCTCGTGGCGGATGCGGTCGGCGAACGGGGTCTGGAACAGCCGGCCGTAGACGGGGCGCTGATCCGGCACGGTCTGCCCCGCCGAGACGTCCACCACGTCGCACCCGTGCGCCTCGAGCATGCGCGCGACCTCGACCGACTCGGCGGGCGTCATCCCCTCCGGGTGCCAGTCCACCGCCGAGATCCGCACCGACATCGGCTTCTCCGCCGGCCAGGCGCCGCGCACCGCGTCGAACACCTCGAGCGGGAAGCGCATGCGGTTCTCAAGCGGCCCGCCGTACTCGTCGGTCCGCCGGTTGGTGAGGGGCGAGATGAAGCTCGCCAGGAGATAGCCGTGCGCCATGTGAATCTCCAGCAGGTCGAAGCCGGCCTCCTGGGCGAGCCCGGCGGCGCGAACGAAGTCGGCCTTCGCCTCGTCCATTTCGGATCGCGTCATCTCCCGGGGCACCTGGCTGTGCGGGTAGTAGGGGATCCCCGAAGGAGCCACGATCGGCCAGTTTCCCTCGGGGAGCGGCTCGTTGTCGCCCTCCCACAGGCGACGGGTCGAGGCCTTGCGGCCGGCGTGCCCGAGCTGGATCGCCATCCTGGCCGGGGTGTGCCGGTGCACGAAGTCCACGATCCGCTTCCAGGCCGGCGCGTGCTCCGGCTTGTAGAGCCCGGTGCACCCGGGCGAGATCCGGGCCTCGCGGCTCACGTCCGTCATCTCCGCGAACACCAGCCCCGCTCCCCCCATCGCGCGCGTGCCGAGGTGCACCAGGTGCCAGTCGCCGGGGGTCCCGTCCTCCGCCGAATACTGGCACATCGGGGAGACCACGACGCGGTTCACCAGCACCATGTCGCGGAGCCGGAACGGCGTGAACATCGGGGGCGGGGCCGCGGTGGTCGAAGGGGCCACGCTCGCGGCAGCCGGCGCACCCGTCCCGGTTGCGGGCGCCGCGCCCGGCGCCGGAACGGTCGCGACCGGCACGCCCGCCCGGGCCGAGGCCTGCCTCGCGAACCACTCGTCCACGCGCGCCACGAAGGCCGGGTCGCGGAGCCTGAGGTTCTCGTGCGTCACCCGGAGGCTCCGGGTGAGCAGGGTGAACGCGAACTGGAGCGGCTCGAGGTCCATGTAGCGCTCGGTGTCCTCGAACCACTGGAGGCTCGCCTGGGCGGCGCGCTGAAGGCTCTCGACCGCGGGCCGCCGCGCGGCCTCGTAAGCGGCGAGGGCGTCGGGGATGCGGTCCCGCCTGACCAGCGACCCCACCAGGGCGATGGCGTCCTCCATGGCGAGCTTGGTGCCCGAGCCCACGGAGAAGTGCGCGGTATGGGCCGCGTCGCCGGCCAGCACCACGTTCTCGTGGTGCCACTTCTCGTTCCGGATGGTCGGGAAGCTGCGCCAGACCGAGCGGTTGGAGATCAGCCGGTGCCCTGCCAACTCCTCGCGGCAGAGCCGCTCGCAGAAGGCGATCGTCCCCGCCTCGTCGGCCCGGTCCATCCCGGCCGAGCGCCACGTCTCCTCGCGCGCCTCGACGATGAACGTGGAGCGTCCCGGCTCGTACTGGTAGGCGTGCACGCGCCACAGGCCGTGCTCGTCGCGCTTGAAATAGAAGGTGAAGGCCGGGAAGGGCTTGGTGGTGCCGAGCCACACGAAGCGATTCGGCCGCGTGTCGGTCTCGGGCCGGAAAGCCTCGCGGTACCGCTCCCGGACCACCGAGTTCGCGCCGTCGGCCGCCAGCACCACGTCGGCGTCGCGCAGCGTCTCGGGGTCCGAGATGTCGCGCTGGAAGCAGAGCTTGACGCCCACGGCCCGGCACCGCTCGGCCAGGATCCCGAGCAGCGTCTTGCGCGAGAGACCCGAGAAGGCGTGACCGGTCGAGGTGAGCGCCGAGCCCCGGTAGTGGATCTCGATGTCGTCCCAGCGATGGTTGAGCGCCGTCATCGCGCCCGAGACCACCGGGTCGGCGTGCTCCAGCGCCTTCTCCGTCGCGTCCGAGAAGACCACGCCGAAGCCGAAGGTGTCTTCGGGGTGATTGCGCTCGTAGACCACCACCTCGTGCCGCGGGTCGGCGCGCTTGAGCAGCAGGGCGAAGAAGAGCCCCGCCGGCCCCCCGCCGATCGCCACCGCCTTCACGCGCTCGCGCCTCGCAGGAGTTGCCCCGCGATCACCAGGCGCTGGATCTCGGTGGTGCCCTCGTAGATCCGGAGCGAGCGCACCGCGCGGTACAGTCGATCCACCGGATGCGACGCCATCACGCCCAGGCCGCCCA
>VBOT01000162.1 GCA_005893225.1 Candidatus Eiseniibacteriota bacterium | reverse complement strand
ACTGGAAGCGGCCGCTGAAGTCACCGCTGTGCTCGGCTGGAGGCGCCACGGTGAGGTTGATCGTGACCTGGTGATACCCGGTCGGGAGGAGCCCGATGGGGAACACTTCGCGCCAGGGGATCGAGTCACGGCAGGAGGGCAGAGGAGCCAGCTCCAGGCTGACCGGCACGTTGCTCCTATGAATCACCTGGCCGCACGGATAGGGAAACACTCCCTCGAGAACGACGCTCGTGGTCTCGCGCGAGGTCGGGTGCGCGGGCTCCGTGTAGATCCGTTGCACGTAGGGCAAGGGGGGCGGACCGCTGTCCACAGCCACAACCGTGAAGGAGGTTCCGGCCCAAGACGCGGTCGCGGCGGGGATCGCCAGCAGGACCAGAAAGACGGCGGCCAGCCCAGGCAACCGGATGAATCTCATCTCTCAGGCTCCCACCCCGGTCGGGGCACCCGGATGGCGACTGTGAGCGTCCCCAACCTGGGGGCCGGCTCTCATCCACGTCGCCGTCGAGTATAACGCTCGCCGAGCCCCTTCCGTCACTGCCCGCTAGCGGGCGACGATGACCTTGCTGCTCCCGGCGAACACACCCGCCCGGACGCTCAGGAGATAGACCCCGCTCGAGACGAGCTCGCCCCGCTCGCCGCGCCCGTCCCAGCGCAACGAGTGAACCCCGGCCGGCAGCTCCTGATCGCGGCTCAGGCTGCGCACCAGCCGGCCCTCCATGTCGAACACCGCCGCCGATACGGTTTGCCGGGCCGGGAGCGTGAGACCCACCGCCGTCCCCTCCCGCGCCGGGTTCGGCCACGGCGACGAAAGACGAATGCCGGGAGCGGTCGGACCCGATACGCCGACCGTCGGAGCCACGGCGCCGGCAGAGGTGACGCGCTGGGCGTAGACGTCCGAGCTGGTCCCGCTCCGCCCGTCCGCCCAGGCCAGGATCCCGCCGCCGGCGCCGTCGGTCACGACCGACGGCAGGATCTGGTCCGAGCCGGCGGTGCAGACGGCGTTTCCGTTCGATGCCCACTGGGCCGCGCCCGAGGACGAGAGCCGCTGCGCGTAGACGTCGGCGTTGGCGGTGCTGGAGCGGTAGTCGTGCCAGGCGATGATGGCTCCTCCGGAGCCGTCGGAGATCAGGCGAGGCCGGTCCTGATCCCCCAGGGCCGCGCACACCGCCACCCCGGTCTGAGGGTTCCACGACTTGGAGCCCGACGAGCCGTTGATCCGCTGGGCGTAGATGTCGTTCTGGCTGTCGCGCGAGTCCTCCCACGCGAAGATCGCGCCGCCGCTGCCGTCGGGGGCGACGACAGGCACGAGCTGGTCCAGGGACGCCGTGCACACGGCCGCGGCTCCGGCCCCCCACTGGAGCGATCCGTTGGGGTTCACCCGCTGGGCGTAGATGTCGAAGTCGAAGTCACCCAGCTCCTCCCACACCACCACCGCGCCCCCGGAGCCGTCCGGGACGATCGCGGAGATCACCTCGTCGCCCATCGAGCTGGAGAGCGAGATGCCGTCGGTCGTCCAGACCCCCGCCCCGGTCCCGTCCACGCGCTGCGCGTGAATGTTGAACAGGAAATTGCGATTGTCGTTCCAGGCGATGATCGCCCCGCCCGCCCCATCGCTCGCCGCCACCGGGTCGCTCTGGTCCTCGAGCGCCGTGCAGACCGGCACGCCGTCCTTCGTCCATTGGACCTGCCCGCTCGCATTCACTCGCTGGCCGTAGATGTCGATGAGCGAGTCACCGCTCAGGTGGCGATAGTCGGCCCAGGCGATGATCGCCCCGCCGGAGCCATCTGCGGCGATCGCGGGAGTTATCTGCTCGTCCGCGCGGCTGCACACGGCGACCCCGTCGGGCGTCCATTGCGCCCCGCCGTTCGAGTTGAGGCGCTGGGCGTAGATGTCGGGAGCGGTGGCGCCGGCGCGGTTGTCCTCCCACGCCACGATCGCCCCGCCGGCCCCGTCGGAGGCGATCACCGGGAGTTGCTGGTTCCCGGACGCCGTGCACAGAGGCACGCCGCCCGGGGCCCACATCGGCGTCCCCGCCTTGTTCACGCGCTGCGCGTAGATATCAAATGTATAGGGGCCGCCGCGCGAGTCCACCCAGACGATGATCGCCCCTCCGCTTCCGTCCGCGCACGTCACCGGACGGAGCTGGTCGTTGGCCGCGGTACAGACGGCCCGCCCGTCGGCCGGCCACTGAGCATGGGCCGGGAGGGTGAACGAGCCGGCCCCCAAAGGTGCGAGAAGGAGAAGAAGGCGAGCGAGGTGTCGCGACACCATGGCTTTCTCCGCGCGAGGGAAGGGATCAAGGAAAGGCCGAAGCGCCGCGTTCCATCGCGGAAGCGCCACGCTTCGGCCTGGTGATCCGACCGGGGAACTTGATTGTAGCCCACCCCCGCCGCCGGCCGCCATGGTGTAGATTGTCGCTGCCATGGCCCGCGCGAACAGCAGCGACCTTCGGCTCCCGGACCTGCGGTTCGTGCCGGTGGCCGCTCTGGTACCGCACGAGCAGCCCGACGAGCAGCGTCTCGAGCCGCTGGTGAAGCGGTTTCGCGAGCAGGCGGTGCTCCGGAACCCGCCGGTGGTCGCCCCGCTGGCCGGCGCAGGAGAGGCAAACGCGCGCTACATGGTGCTCGACGGCGCCAACCGCTCGAGCGCCGCGCGCGCGGCGGGATTGCCCCACATGGTGGTCCAGGTGGTTCGCTACGACGACCCCGGAGTCCAGCTCCTCACCTGGTACCACGCTCTCGACGACTCGCCGCGCCCCGGCCTCGAGGGCGAGCTGACCCGGATCCCGGGCCTCACGATCCGCCCCGACCGCCGCCTCCACGCTCAGGCCGCCCTGGCCCGGCGCGAGGCGCTGGCCTGTGTCGTGTTCCTGGACGGAGCCGTGGCCACCCTCCACGGCGGCAGCGATCTGGTGGAGCGCAACCAGCTCCTCAACGCCGTGGTCGACTGCTATCGCAGCCGCGGCCGCTTCCATCGCGTGACCGGCGACTCGATCGAGGAGGCGCGCGCCCGGCATCCCGAGGTGACGGCGCTCGTCCTGTTCCCCCACTTCGAGCCGGCCGAGATCATCGAGCTCGCGACCAGCGGCGCCCGCCTGCCGGCCGGGATCTCGCGCCACGTCATCCCCTGGCGGGCGCTGCGCGTGAACGTCCCGCTCGAGCGTCTGTCCGACCCGGAAACCCCGCTCGAGGAGAAGAACCGCTGGCTCACCGGCTGGCTCAAGGAGAAGCTGACCCAGCGCCAGGTCCGCTTCTACCAGGAGCCCACGGTGCTGTTCGACGAGTGAGCCGGTGAAGGCGGTCGTCTTGGATCGCTTCGGCGGGCCGGAGGTTCTCGAGCTTCGCGAGGTGGCCGACCCGCCGTGCGGGCCCGGCGAGGTGCTCGTGGAGGTCAAGGCGTGCGGGATCAACCACCTCGACCTGTGGGTTCGAAAGGGCCTGCCCGGGCTCGAGGTCCAGATGCCGCACATCCTCGGCAGCGACGTGGTGGGAATCGTGTCGCGGATCGGAGAAGCCGTCCCCGACGTGCAACCCGGGGAGCGGGTCCTCGTGAACCCGACGCTCTCGTGCGGTCAGTGCTCGCAATGCCGCGCGGGGAACGACAACCTGTGCCGGAGCCATGACGTGCTGGGCCGGCGCCGCAACGGCGGCTACGCCGAGAAGGTCGCGGTGCCGGCCGCGAACTGCTTCCCTTACCCTGAGCGCCTCGAGTGGGAGCGGGCCGCGGCGCTTCCGCTGGTCTTTCTCACCGCGTGGCACATGCTGGTCGGCCGCGCCGCGCTCCAGGCCGGTGAGGACTGCCTGGTGATCGGTGCGGGGAGCGGGGTGGGAAGCGCGGCAATCCAGATCGCCCGCATGCTCGGCGCGCGCGTGATCGCCACCGCCGGAAACGAGCCGAAGCTCGAGCTCGCCCGCCGGCTGGGGGCGAGCGAGACCATCGATCACTCGAAAGAGGACATCGCTCAGGCCGTTCGAGCGCTCACGGCGAAGAAGGGTGTCGAGGTAGTCTTCGAGCACGTCGGCGGCGCGGTGTTCGAGAAGTGCGTGGCCTCGCTGGCGCGCGGCGGACGGCTCGTGACCTGCGGCGCCACGGCGGGGAACCGAGCGACGCTCGACCTCGACCTGCTGTTCGGGCGCCAGCTATCGCTGCTCGGCTCGTGGATGGGCAGGCGATCCGAGATGGCCGAGGTGCTCGGGCACATCCGCGAGGGGCGTCTCGAGCCGGTCGTCGATTCCGTGCTGCCGCTCGCCGAGGCGCGCCGCGCCCACCAGCGCATCGAGGATCGCCGGCAGATGGGCAAGGTGGTGCTGGTACCTTGAGGTTCGAGCGCTGGCACGAGCCGCTGCTCCCGCGCGCCGCCTACCTCTCCCGGCTGTTGCGCAGCGCGCTGGTTGCGGGCGGGTTCATCGGGGCATCACTCGTGATCGGCGCGCTCGGCTATCATTGGATCGGGCGCCTGGCGTGGCTCGACGCGTTCCTCAACGCCTCGATGATCCTCACCGGCATGGGGCCCGTGGACCGCATGGCGACGCCGGCCGCGAAGCTCTTCGCCTCCTTCTATGCCTTGTTCAGCGGCGTGGCGTTTCTCACCAGCGTCGGCGTGCTGCTCGCCCCGGTGTTTCATCGCTTCATTCATCGTTTCCACCTGGCCGAGGATTCGGATTCGGAGCCGCAACGGCCGCGCCGGAGGTGAATCTCCAGATGAAACCCGGATTCGACCCGGCGGCGGTGAGCGAGGTCCAGCGCCTGACCCTCGCCGGGCAGGCGGATCGCGTCGTCGAGTTCCTTGCTGGCTTCGAGCCGCGCGACGCCGAGCAGCGGTTCGAATACGAGTGCGCTCTCGGCTGGGCACTCCAGACGCAAGGTGACTACCGGTCCGCGGTCGGCCACATGCTGCGCGCCCTGCGCGCCACCGCGCGGCGCCAGGACCTGCGGGTGCGCGCGCGCCACCAGCTCGCATGGACGTTCATGCGCTCCGGCGACTTCGCGCGTGCCGAGCGCCAGCTACGCCGCGCCCTCGACGAGGTCCACGCGACCGGTGTGGGAACCTGGCTCGAGCCCGGGCTCTTGAACACCCTGGCCAGCATCCACCGCCGGCGCGGCATGCTCGGGCTCGCGGTCCAGACCTACGAGCAGGCCCTCGCTCTACCGCGCATCGGCCCCGAAGCGCGCTACTACGGGATCGGGGTCTCGAACCTGGCGCTGGCGCTGATGCGGGGCGGTGACCTGGAGCGGGCGCAGAACCTGCTGAACAACCTGCTGCCCTCGCTGGCCGAGAGCGTTCCGCCGGGATACACCGCGTACGTTCACCTGAGCCGCGCCCGGCTGGCGCTGCTCCAGAGCGACCCCGACGGCTGCGAGGCGGCGCTGGAGGAGGCGCGGCGGGCCGCCAGCCCGTCCGACTACCAGATCGGCGTCCGGCTGAGCGTTCAAGGCGCGGAGCTCGAGCTGTCTCGCGGCCACGCGGCAAGGGCCCGGACCCTGCTCGAGGGCCTGCTTCCCGAGCTGCTCCACAAGGCGGCGCTGAACGACCTGGCGCCGGAGGCGGCCCGGCTGCTCGCGATGGCGCTATTCGAGCTCCACCGCCACGAGGAGGCGCTCGAGAAAGCCCGCCTTGCGGCGGGCCTCGGCCGCCACGCCGACGTGCTCGAGTGGGCGGCCGGGCTGAGGGTGGCGGGGCAATGCCTGGCGGCGCTCGGCCGGCGCGATGAGGCTCTCGCGGCGCTGGAGGAGGCGCGTTCGGTGCTGCGAGGCACCGAGTTCGTGCCCGAGCAGACCTGCCTCGACCAGACCATGAAGGCGCTGGGCCTCGGGACCGGGGCTCCAGCGGCGAGGACTCCCGGCGGAGCCGGCGCGCGCGGCTCGGGCGAGCGCGGCGGCGTGCTGGCGCGGCTGCGGCTCCGGGACGGGCGCACGTTCGTGACCCATGACGTGGCCCTGATTGCGCGCGTCCGCGGCGCGGCGTCCGACCGGCTGCCGGCCCTCATCGTGGGCGAGACCGGGACCGGCAAGGAGCTGGTCGCCCACCTGATTCACGAGCTCTCCGACCGCGCCGACTCGGCTTTCGTCGTGGTCGACTGCGCGACGCTGCCCGAGGGCCTGGCTGAGGCGGAGCTCTTCGGAGCGGCCCGCGGCGCGTTCAGCGGCGCCGTCGCCGACCGGGCCGGGCTGATCGCCGCGGCCGACGGCGGGACGCTCTTCCTCGACGAGCTGCCGGAGCTCTCGCTCGCGCTCCAGGCCAAGCTCCTCCGGCTGCTCCAGGAGGGGTCCTACCGGCGCGTGGGCGAGAACCAGCTCCGCAGCATCGACGCGCGGATCGTGGCGGCCACCAACCGCGACCCCGAAGGCCTGATGGCGAGCGGCACGCTCAAGCCGGACCTGTTCTACCGCCTGGACGGGCATCGCCTGGTCCT
>VBOT01000161.1 GCA_005893225.1 Candidatus Eiseniibacteriota bacterium | reverse complement strand
GATGGGTGGCGAACGAATGTCGCAGCCCGTGCGGATGGACCCGCGTGGCGATCCCGGCCGAGCGCGCGTGACCACGGAGGATCTTCCAGAACCCCATGCGGCTCAGGGCACCGCCCTGCGCATTGACGAACACCGCGTCGTGCCGGAGCCGGGCGGAGCCGCGGCGGCCCCGGCCGGGATCTCCCACGAGCGCCGGTCGGCCGTGCTCCAGGTAGTCGCGCAGCGCGCGCTCGGCGGTGCGCCCGAACGGAACTTCCCGCTCCTTGTCCCCCTTGCCGGCCACCCGCAGCAGACGCCCGGCCAGGTCGATCCGGGGGCGCTCGAGGCCGCAGAGCTCGGAGACCCTGAGCCCGCTCGCGTAGGCCAACTCGAGCATGGCGCGGTCGCGGAGCCCGAGCGGCGAATCGGGGCGCGGCTGGGCGAGCAGCAGCTCCACCTCGTGAACGGAGAGCGCGTGCGGCAGCCGGCGCTCGCGGCGCTGGGCCGGCTGGTCGGCGAGCGGGTCGTCGGAACGCTCGCCGTTCCGGACCAGGAAGGCGTGGAAGCCTCGCAGCGCGGAGCGCCGCCGGCTCACCGTGGCCCCCGCGAGCCCGCGGCGCGCGAGCCAGGCGAAGTAGGCGTCCAGGAACACCTGCGAGGCCTGGCGCCATTCCGACAGACGGTGGCGGCGAGCGAAGCCGCCGTAGTCGGCGAGATCGCGCCGGTAGGCGTCGAGCGTGTTCGGGCTCAAGCGGCGCGCGGTCCGGAGCGCTTCCAGATGCCGTTCGATCGCGAGGTCGAGGGCATCGACCGCGGTCACGAGCCGCTCCTCGATCCGGCGGCGCGGGCGGGGGAGCTGGCGGCCAGGTGCTCGGCCACCCGCGCCGCGAGGGGAACGGGAACGTGGGCGCGGGCGGCGATCTCGTCGGGGCTCGCCCCGCGCAGGGCCGCGACCGAGCCGAACGCCTTGAGCAGCGCCGCGCGCCGTGCCGGACCCACGCCGCGGATGTCGTCGAGCTCGCTCGCGATCCGGGCCCGGTCGCGCAGGCGGCGGTGGTAGGCAAGCCCGAAGCGGTGCGCCTCGTCGCGGAGGCGCTGGAGCACCCGGAGCGACCGGTCGCGGCGCGGCAGCCGGAGCGGCGCGCCGTGCTCGCGCCAGATCTCCTCCTCGCGCTTAGCGAGCCCGATCAGCGGCACCGGCATGGTGCTCACCCGCTCGAGCGCCTGCCGCGCCGCGCTCACTTGTCCGGCCCCGCCGTCCACCACCACCAGGTCGGGGCGCGGCAGTTCGTCCGACTCGACCCGCGTCCAGTAGCGCTCCACCGCCTCCCCGACCATGGCGAAGTCGTCGGGGCCGGGGCGGCGCATCCGCATGCGGCGGTAGAGCGCCTTGCGCGCCCGCCCGTTCTCGCTCGCCACCACCGCCGCCACCGCTCCCTCGGGCCCCAGGTTCGAGACGTCGAAGCAGACCATCCGGTAAGGCGGGATCGAGAGGCCGAGCACCCGCTGCAGCTCCAGCACCTCGGCCGAGAAACGCGCCCGCCGCCCGGCCGCGCGCGCGGCCAGGTCCTCGAGCGCGAGCGCCGCGTTCCGCTCCGCGATCCGCAGCAGCTCGCGCTCCCGCCCGCGCCGCGGCGTCACGATCTCGACCGGATGCCCGCCCCGCCGCGCCAGCGCCTCGAGCATCAGCTCCCGCTCGTCGAGCTCGAGCCCCACCACCAGCCGGCGCGGCAGCTCGCGCTGGTTCAGGTAGTGCTGGGTGAGGACCGACTGGAGCACCGCCCGCTCGTCGAGCCCATCGGCATGCTCCAGCAGGCGCGTCTCCTTGCCGACCACGCGGCCGCCGCGCAGCAGCAGCGCCGCGACGGCGGCGCGCCGCGCGTGCCGCGCCACCCCCAGGATGTCGGTGTCGCGCCCGCCCCGCACCATCACCTTTTGCGGCACCCGGAGCTTCTCCAGCAGGCGGATCTGGTCGCGGCGCTCGGCGGCGCGCTCGAACTGGCGCGCCGCGGCCGCCTCCGCCATCTCCCGCTCCAGGCGCTTGAGCAGCTCCTGGTCGCGTCCGGTCAGGAACATGAGCAGCCCGTCCACCAGCGCGCGGTAGCGGCCCGGGTCGACGCGGGCGCGGCTGTAGCACGGCCCGACGCACCGCTTGATGTGGTAGTAGAGGCACGGGCGGTCGGCGCGCTGGTAGTCCTCGAAGTTCCGGCAGGTGCGCACCGGGAAGATGCGCCGGATCTCGCGCAGCGTGCGTCGCAGCAGCTTCACGTCGGTGAAGGGACCGAGGTAGCGCGCCCCGTCGGCGCGCACCTGGCGGGTGACCGAGAGCCGCGCGAACGGCTCCTGCACGCTCACGCGCACGTAAGGAAAGCTCTTGTCGTCCTTGAGCAGGACGTTGAAGGGCGGCTGATATTGCCGGATGAGCGACGATTCCAGCAGCAGCGCCTCGACTTCGCTGTCGGTGAGGATGGTGTCGAGGTCGACCGCCCGGTCCATCAGCTCGCGCCGCCTGGGGTCGAAGCCCTCGTCGCCGAGATAGCTGCGCACCCGGGACGCCAGGCTCTTGGCCTTGCCCACGTAGAGCACCTCTCCGACGGCGCCCTTGAACAGGTAAACCCCCGGGACCGCCGGCAGATTCAGCACTTTTTCGCTCAGGGTGCTCACTTGAGGATCCCGACCCCCAGGAGAGAGTACGCGAACCAATAACGGTACACCCCTTACGGAACGAGCGGCAACCGCGGCCGGGCGTGGGGCTTGACAGGCCCGGAGTCGGTCCGTATGGTCGCGGAGTATCCATAACCTGATGGACTACACCCTCTGGAGGAGTGCATGCCTCATCACAAGTCGGCCGCCAAGCGTGTCATCACCAACGCCCGGGACCGCGTCCGCAACATCGCTCTCCGCACCCGGATGCGCAGCGCGGTCAAGGCCGTGCGCACCGCCGCCACCCGCAGCGAGGCCATGGCGGCCTATCGCTCCGCCATGTCGGTTCTCGACCGCACCGCCTCCGCGGGCGTGATCAAGAAGGAAACGGCCAGCCGTCACAAGGCACGGCTTGCACGGCACGCGCAGAAGCTGCCGGCCTGAGGCCACTTCGGATGACGAGGATCGCCTGGGCCGCCCTGCTGGCGGTCACCTCGGTCCTCGGTGCAGCACCGCCGGCCGCCTCCGAGCAGGCGCCCGTGGAGTTTCCGCAGGTCCCCGTTCCCTCGCAGCCCAAGCGATCGGGACTGCCCGCCTACGTCGCCATGGCCGCCGGGGTGGGGCTCATCGCCGGCTCGTTCCCGATCGCCACGCATGCCAACCAAACCTATGACCGCTATCTGGCCACCACCGACCCCGGCGAGATCGAGCACCTCTACGACGAGACCGTGGCCTACGACCGCCTTTCGAGCGCCTCCCTGATCACGGGCGAGGTGCTGATCGCGACCGGGCTTTACCTGCGATTCCTGCGGCGGCCCGCCGCGGGGCACGCGAGCCTGATCGTCGGCGAGCGACGATGCGCCCTTTCCTGGCGCTTCTAGTCCTCCTGGTCGCGGGCTCGGGCTGCAGCAGTCGCGAGCGCTCGAATCCCTTCGATCCCGGAAATCCATCCACTCGAGGGCACCCGATCGCGTTCGCGGCGCTCGCCGGGGACGGATACGCCACGCTGACCTGGCAGGCCGTGAGCGGCAGCGGGCTGGTCGGCTACCAGGCCTTCCGCCGCGCCGAGGGTGAATCGAGCTTCCGCGCCATCAGCGACGTGATCCCCCCTCAGCTCACCCGCTTCACGGACTTCCGTCTCGCCAACGGCACCGACTACCACTACCAGCTCTACTACGTCCTCTCGAGCGGCGTGGGCGGCCGCCCGGCCGAGGACGTCGCCACTCCGGGCCCGCTGCGCCCCTGGGTTACCGACCTCCGGGCGCACCGGCTCCTCAACCTCACGCCCGACGCCCGGCACGTGGCATTCCGGGACGAGGCCTTCGCCGGGCCGACCCAGGTCGACGTCGACCGCGCGACGGGGGTCGTGTGGGCTTGCGACCCCGACGGCAACCGCGTCGTCATCTACGAGCCCCGGGCCGACGTCCGCCGCGTAGTGGACAATCTGGGGGCGCCGAGTGCCGTGGCGGCCGATCCGTCGACCGGCACCGCGTGGGTGTGCCTCGAGGGAGAGAACCGACTGGTGCATCTCGACGAGAACGGAGATCCGGCGTTTCCCGGGCAGATCGCCCCGCTGCTCGATCCCGTGGCGGTGGCCGTGGACCCCTCGGCTGGCGGCCTGTGGGTGTGCGAGGGGACGGGCCGCGCGGTGAGGCGTTTCAGCGCCGGCGGCGCCGCGATGTGGAGCGTGGAGGTGGCCCAGCCCTCGCGCGTCGCCGTGGATTCGCTCACCGGGGAGGGCTGGGTGACCTCCTTCCGCTCCCGGAACGTCACCCGCATCTCCCCCGACGGCCGGGCGATCGACACCCTCACCGGCTTCGCCGGTCCGATCGGGATCGCCGTCGACTCGAGGCGCGGGCGCATCTGGGTCGCGGACCCGAGCGCCGACGTGCTGGTCGCGCTGCACCTCGACGGCTCGGTCGAGCACCGATTGCAGGGACTCCCTGAGGTGCGCGAGGTGGCGGTCGACCTCGCCACCGGCGAGGCGTGGGCGACGGTTCCCGGCGCCCGCGCCGTGGTGCGAGTGTCGAGCGCCGGAACGATCCTGAGAGAGCTGTTCGGGTTCGACGAGCCGGAGGACATCGCCCTGGATCCCGGGCGCCCGGTGCGGTAGCAGGCTGCTCAGTGCACCACCGAGAACCGCGCCGTCGCCGACCTCTCCCCCTGCACGACACGCAGCGCGTAGACTCCCGGGGCGAGCCTGGGTCCCGGCGGCAGCGCCACCGCGTGGCGGCCCGGGATGGACGTCGCGAGCGCCATCGAGCGCAGCTTCCGCCCGGCCAGGTCGTAGAGCTCGAGGCGCGCCGGGCCGCCGTCCCCCAGCACCACGTCAGCAACCGCGTCGCCCCGGGTCGGGTTGGGAAAGACGCGCTCCAGGGCCAACGGACGAGGAGGCGCCGGAGGAGGCTCGGCCGAGAGGTCGCGGAGCGCCAGGTAGATATCGGGATCCGGGGGATTCCCGTTCGCCGGGCTCCGCCCGTCGGCCCAGGCGATGAAGACCGTTCGATCGTTCGCGAACAGCGAGATGTAATCGCCCTGATTCGGGATCTTCAGCCCCGCGACCTCGCTCCAGTTGGTCAGCCGATCCGCCACCGGACCGAGCGAAGACCACGAGTCGCCGCCGTCGTCCGAGCGCGCGAGATAAACGCCGGACCACCCCCCGCAGCTCGAGGCCGGGGAATCGCGCCAGTCGTACCAGGCGGCGTAGGCGCGGCCCTCGGCTGAGACCGCGACCTCGGGAAGCCAGTCGTCGAACCAGCCCGGATCGTCGTTCAGGCGCACCGGGTCGCTCCAGACGATGCCGTCGTCCGAGTGAGCCACGAACAGGTCGCGATGGTCGCGCCCGCGCTCGCCGCGCCGGCGGGCGAAGCCGCTGCGCAGGCGATAACCTCCGCTTCCGGGGCCGCTGCTCTCGACCTTGGCGTAGTACGATCCGGAGGCGGGCAGCGTGAAGATCAGGAAGCGCGGCCGCGCGTCGGGCGCTGGCCGGTTGAACGCCAGCTGGGTCGAGCCGTCGGTGCAGAGCAGCCGCAGCTCCGGCGCGAGCCCGACGGCGAGCGAATCCAGGTAGAGCTCCACCGTCTGACCCTGCAGGCCGCTGAACGCGAAGAAGTCGAAGTCCGACGACGAGGTGATCGTGCCCCGGATCACGCTCCCGATCTGGAGCGGGCTGGCATCCATCGGCTGGTCGTTCAGCTCCCGCTCCTCCTGGGAGCCGGTCGAGTCCGGCACGTCGTGGAAGACATCGAGCGGCTCCTGCCAGCACACGTAGACGCGCCCCCGCCGGATCCCCGGGCTCCGGTCGACGGCCACGGATGGAAAGGCGTTTCCGCGACCCAGGTTGAATCCCGGGGCGCCGCTCCCGAAGTTGCTGAAGACGTCGGCCACGTCGGCCTCCCGGCCGAACGTCACCCCGCCATCCCGCGAGGTGCGGGCGCGGAAATGGTCGAGTCCGCCGGACGTGGCGCTGGTGTCCACCGCCGACCACACCAGGTGCACCTCCCCCGCCGGCCCCACGACGGGCCTCGACCCCTGCACCAGGCCCTCGTCGCGAGTGCTCGAGACCTTGAGCGGCTCCGTCCACGAGGCGTTGTCGTCGGTCGAGCGCTGGAAGTCGATCCAGTCGGAGCGAAACGTCGGGCTGATCACGAACATCGTGTAGGACAGGTACAGGTTGCCGCTCAGCGAATCGGCCACGAGCCACGGCTTGTCCGGGAACGGGAGACTCACGGCCGTTCGCGCCAGCACGGGCGGCTGCCACTGGAAGGCCGTCCCGGTGAAGCCCCCCGTGAGCACCGCCACCGCCTTGCGCCCCGAGCGGGCCGAGGTGGCGAGCACCGCGAGGTAGAACTCCTTCTCGTTCACCGCCACCACCGGATCGCTCTCGTACAGCGACACCGAGTCGCCGAGGGGAAGAGCGCCCCCGTCCACCCAGGTAGCGCCGCCGTCGCTGGAGTATCCGAACCCGACCGGTCCGGGGACGGCTTCGGTCTCACCGTCGTTCCAGGCAGCGACGACCCGCGATCCACTGGCGGCGAGCGACACCTCGGACTGCACGGCCCCGAAGACCCGGTCGCTCACGCGATCGTTGATGCGGATGTTGCGGGGAGCCCCCGCGACCGCCGGCGAGCCGGAGGGCATCCAGAGCGGGCGAGCGCCTGCGGTCGAGAGCGGGCGGCCCGGCGGAGCGGCATCCTGCCGCGGGCCCGGCCCCGAGGTTGGTCCGGTCCCGAGGCCCCGGCGCTCATCGATCTCGTCGCCG
>VBOT01000105.1 GCA_005893225.1 Candidatus Eiseniibacteriota bacterium | reverse complement strand
GCAGAAGCCCGAGGCGGGTAACAAATGGCTCGGGCAGGTCACCGCCAGCGATCCGTTCGGCTCGAACCCGCCGTCCAAGCTCAAGCCGATCGGCACGGCCCTGGAATGGGCGACGAACATCGGGCACCCGGGGCCCGCCAACCCGGCGGAAGGCGAGGTGTTCGACACGTTCGTGCTCCCCACCATGTTCGCGAACGCGGCGACCGGGCGGATGAGCCCCAAGCAGGCGCTGGAGGAGGCGCACAAGCAGGTGAAGACGATCTTCGAGAAGTGGCGCAGCAAGGGACTGGTCGCCGGCGGCTCGGCCGACCGCTGAGGAAGCACCCATGCGCCCTGGTTCGCATATGGCTTGGCTCGACGCGGCGACTCGACGGACTGGACGTCCGCCCGCAGTCGAAGGGGCGTCGTTCCGGCCGGAACCCATCAACCGCACGGCCGATCCGAGGTTCACCCATGGATAGCCCTCAGCTCTCCCTCAAGGAACTTCGCCGCGTGGTCGTCGCCGCCGCGGCGGGGAACGTGATCGAGTGGTACGATTTCTACATCTTCGGGAGTCTCGCGGCGATCCTCTCGGTCCAGTTCTTCGAGAAGAGGCACCCGGTCGCGGCGCTGCTCAGCACCATCGCGCTCTTCTCGGTCGGCTTCCTGATCCGACCGCTGGGGGCCTTTCTCTTCGGCTGGCTCGGCGATCTGGTCGGGCGCAAGTACACCTTCCTCATCACCCTCGGAGGCATGGGCCTCTCGACGGCGCTCATCGGGGTGATCCCGACCTACGCGCAGATCGGCCTCTCGGCGGCCTTCATCCTGTTCTTCCTCCGCCTCATCCAGGGGCTCTGTCTGGGCGGCGAGTACGGCGGGGCCATCACCTACGTGGCCGAGCACGTGTCGGACGAGAAGCGCGGCTACTACACCGGGTGGCTCCAGACCTCGCCCACGCTGGGCATCGTGGTGTCGCTGGCGGTGATCCGCACCTGGATGGGGACGGAGGCCTTCAGCAGGTGGGGGTGGCGGATCCCGTTCCTGCTGTCCGCCGTGCTGGTGGGGATCGCGATCTACATCAGGCTGCAGCTCCAGGAGACGCCGATCTTCCAGGCCATCAAGGCGAAGGGGCAGACGGCGGTCAATCCCTGGCGCGAGGCGTTTCTCAGCAGCAACCTGAAGTACGTGCTGATCGCGAGCATCGTGGTGATCGGCGAGGGCTGCGTCTGGTACTCGAGCCAGTTCTGGGCCCTATACTTCCTACAGACGGTGAAGAAGGTGGACGTCCTGACCTCGAGCCTGATCGTGGGGGCAGGGCTGCTCATCGGCACTCCCACACTGGTGCTGTTCGGCTGGCTCTCGGACAAGATCGGCCGCAAACCCATCATCCTCGGCGGCTTCCTCCTCGCGGCCCTGACGTACTATCCGCTCTATATGGCCCTCGGCAGGTTCGCCGAGCCGGGCGGCATCAACTACCCGATGGCCGTCCTGGTGGTGGCGATCCTGGTGTCGTACGTGGGGATGGTCTACGGCCCGATCGCGGCTTTCCTCGCCGAGTTCTTCCCCGCCCGCATCCGGTACACCTCGGTATCGGTGCCGTATCACATCGGCAACGGATGGGGAGGCGGGCTCGTGCCGATCATCACGACCTCGGTGTTCGTGCGCACCGGCAGCGTGGGCTCGGCGCTGATCTATCCGATCGCCGTCCCGGCCGTCGCGTTCCTGCTCTGCCTGTTCCTGATGCGGGAGACTCGCACGATGAGCATCTGGAAGCCGGAGCCGCCGGAGGGGGCGTTCGCGACACCCAGACACGCGTGAAAACACGGGATGCGTTCCGCAGGCGCTGCCGGATCGCATCCCTGGTTTCATTCCCGGCACTTCAATTGATGGGGCACGCGCGCACCCGGCGGCGGGCTCACTCCTCGTGCCGGGTCTTGGCGAGACTACGGATCTCCTCGACCACCTCGGCGTTCGCGAGGGTGGTCACGTCCCCGAGTGCCCTGCCGCGGGCCACATCCCGAAGCAGCCGGCGCAGGATCTTCCCCGAGCGGGTCTTGGGGAGATCGGCGCTGAGCACGATGGCGTGCGGACGCGCGAGCTTGCCGATCTTCTTGGCGACGTGCTCGCGGAGCTCGGCGATCAGCTTCTCGTCTCCGTTCACCCCGGCCTTGAGGGTCACGAACGCCACGATGGCCTCGCCGACGTCCGGGTCGGGCCGCGACACCACCGCGGATTCGGCCACCGCCCGGTGGTCGACCAGCGCCGACTCGATCTCGAACGTCGAAAGCCGGTGCCCGGCGACATTCATCACGTCGTCGATCCGGCCGAGCAGCCAGAAATCACCGTCGTCGTCGCGCTTGGCCCCGTCCCCGGTGACGTAGATCCCCTTGCCGAACTTCGAGAAGTACTGCTCGACGTAGCGCTCGGGGCTGCCGTAGATGGTCCGGAACTGGGCCGGCCAGGGGCGCCGGAGCACCAGATAGCCGCCCTGGTTGGCGGCGACGGGATTGATCGGCTCGCCCACGGTCCCCAGGAGCCTCAGCGACGAGAGGTCGTGTCGAGCCGGATATCCAGGGCCCCACTTCATGAAGGCACGGATCGCCGTGGGCGCGGTGTAGAGGATCGTGGCCCGGTACTTCTCGGCGATCGACCACCAGCGATCCTTGTCGGGGTAATCGGGCGCGCCCTCGTAGAGGATGCTGGTCGTGCCGTTGGCGAGCGGGCCGTACACGATGTACGAGTGGCCGGTGACCCAGCCGATGTCCGCGGCGCACCAGTAGATGTCCTCCTCGGGATGGATGTCGAAGATGAGGCGATGGGTTGTGGACACGCCGAGCAGGTAGCCGCCGGTGGTGTGGAGGATCCCCTTGGGCTTCCCCGTCGTGCCCGAGGTGTAGAGGATGTAGAGCGGGTCCTCGGCGTCCATCTCCTCGGGCGAACACTCGCTCGTCTCGCCCTCGACGAGGTCGTGGTACCAGAGGTCGCGGCCCGGCGTCATCGGCACCGTCTCGCCTGTCCGGCGCACCACCACGACCGCACGGATGCTCGGGCATACCTTCACGGCCTCGTCGGCGCTCGCCTTGAGAGGCACGATCTTTCCGCGGCGCCAGGCCCCGTCGGCGGTGATCACGATCTCCGCATCGGCGTCGTCGATCCGGTCCCGAAGCGCGTCCGCGGCGAAGCCGCCGAACACCACGGAGTGGACGGTGCCGATCCTGGCGCACGCCAGCATCGCGACCGGTAGCTCGGGGACCATTCCCAGGTAGATCGCGACCCGGTCGCCGCGGCGCACGCCGAGCTTTCTCAGGGCATTCGCGAACCTGCCGACCTCAGCGTGGAGATCGCGATAGGTGAGACGGCGGGTGTCCCCGGGCTCGCCTTCCCAGAAGTAGGCCACGCGCTCCGGATGAGTGGCCACGTGCCGGTCCAGGCAGTTGTAGGCGGCATTGAGGCGGCCCCCCAGGAACCACTTGACCCAGGGTGGATCCCACTTGCAGACACGGCTCCAGCGGCGGGACCAGTGCAGCCGTTCGGGCCTCGCGCGCCCAGAAGCCCTCGAAATCGCGATCGGCCTCCTCGTAGACGCGAGCATCCTTGACCAGGGTGCGAGCACGGAACGTCGAGGCGGGTTCGATGACGCGATGCTCCTTGAGCAGAGCATCGATGGTGAGCACCTTTTCCGAGATAGCCGACATTGCCGGTTGGACCCGAAGCTTCTACCGGGCTCGGCCGACGAAACGCCGTTCCTTCCGATGATCGAGGATCGGCCGGTGATGTCGGTCATTTTGAGCCCCCGTCATGTCTTCTGCCGATTCCGCCGCGGCTCGGTCGGCGCCCGCGCCCCCGCCCGCACCGCCCCGTCCGCCCCGAGGTCGGACGCGGACGGGCCCCGCGGCGTTCGCCGGGCCGCGTTTCCAAGCGTACCTCCCGCCCGGCGCCAGCCCCATCAGCGTCAGATTGGGCTCGATCCGTGGTGGGAATCGACCGACAACCTCATCGACCCGTCATGCCCACCAATCGATTGAAGCGCTTTCCGACGGCGGTCCTGCCGCGGGGTGTGGCTCATTCCGGGCCAGGAACGGCCGGCGTTCCGGGCCCTGCCTCGACCCCGGGGAGCGCTACCGCGTGAGCACCGCCAGGACCGTCGCCCGCAGCACGACCCGCCTGCTCGGGGGACTCCTCTCGGCCAAGGTGCTGGACTTCGTCTTCTACCTGATCCTGGCGCGCCGGCTCGGGGTGGAGCAGTTCGGTCGCTACACCTTCGCGATGTCCTTCACCCTGCTCTTCAGCGTGATCGCGGACTTCGGGGTGAGCACATTGATCGTGCGCGAGACCTCGCGCGCTCCCCGCTACACCCGCGCACTCCTCGGCCGCGGCCTGGTGCTGAAGCTGGGTCTCGCCCTTGTCACGCTGCTCGTCACCCTGGGGACCTCGGTCGCAACGCGATCCTCCCCGGACGTGCTGGCGCTCACCGCGGTCTTCACCGTTGCGATGCTCCTGAACTCGGCGGCGCTGCTGTTCGAGAACCTGCTCAAGTCGGGGAACCGCGCCGGCGTGGCCGGAATGTCGGTGGTGGCCCAGAGCGCCACCGCCCTGGCGGTGGGGGTGGTGCTGGTGTTCTCCCGCGCCGGCGCGATGGGCGGCGCCCTCGCCTACCTGGCGGCGGCCACCGTGCACCTGGGCGTCGCCCTGGTCACGTCCCGCGATCTCTGGCGCGCCGCTGCCCCGGACGAGGCGGCACGTGACGCCGATAGCACGGCGCCGCCAGCCCCGCTCCTCGGCTATCTCGCGCTCCTCCGCGAGGCGGCCCCGCTCGCGCTCTCGGGTGTGTTCATCGTGGTGTACTTCCGCATCGACTCGGTGCTGCTCCACGCCATCAAGGGCGAGTCGGCGGTGGGGCTCTACGGCGGGATCTACCGCTTCTTCGAGGCGTTCGTGCTGCTCTCGGCCGCGTACCGGTCGGTGCTGTTCCCGATCATGGCGCGCGCCGCCGACGGGCCGGCCGAGGCGCTGGGCGTGCTGTGCCGGAAGTCGCTCCGCCTCCACCTGATGTTCACGATCGGGGTCGCGGTGTTCGTCACCTTCCGCGCGCGCGAGATCATCGTGCTGGTGCTGGGGCCGGACTACGCGCCCGCCGCCGCCGGGCTCGCCATCCTGATCTGGGCCCTTCCGGGGGCCTTCATGGCCGACACCATGCTCCACCTGCTCGCGGCCCAGCGGCGCCAGTCGGTGAGCGCGCGGGCGGTTGCCATCACGGCCCTCTTCAACGTGGCCATCAACCTGACGCTGATCCCCTACTTCTCGTACCTCGGCGCCTCGGCGACCACCGTGGCGAGCGAGGCGCTGAGCTTCGCGCTCATGTACATGGCGTTCGGGCGTTCGGTGCCGCGCATCGGCCTGTTCGGCGTGGCGCGGGCCCCGCTGATCGCCGGGGGGATAGCGGCGGCGACGATGGTGCTGCTCTCGCCGCTCGATCCGGGCGGCGCCTGGGGGATCGCGCTGATGGGGACGTTCGCGATGGCCGCCTACATCCTGGCGCTGGTGGCGCTCGGGGCGCTCGGCCGCCAGGACGCCGAGCTGGTGCAGGAGATCCTCCCCGCGGCCCTGCGGGCGAGCCTGCGAGGCGAGCGGCGCACCTAGACATCACGGCGAGGGCGCGGGCGTCCGCACGCTCGGGTCCGGACGCCTGCACCGTATGCTATCGTCTCTCGCGCAATGCCTTCCCGCCTGCACCCGCGGCTCCTCCTCGTCTCCGCCGCGCACCTCACCATCGACGCGTACTCGAGCTTCGTCACTCCCCTCATCCCGCTTCTCATCGTCAAGCTGCACCTGAGCCTCACCCAGGTCGGCACGCTGGTGGCGCTCTCCTCGCTCGCCTCCTCGCTCTCTCAGCCGCTCTTCGGCTGGCTCTCCGACCGGCTCTCCCGCCCCTGGTTCGTGGCATTCGGGCCGCTGGTCGCGGCGGTGTTCCTGAGCTCGGTGGGGCTGGCGCCGAGCTTCGGCGGGCTCGCGGCGATCGTGATGCTGGGCGGGATCGGCGCGGCGGCATTCCATCCCCAGGCGGCGGTGCTGGCCAGCGGGCTCTCGGAGCGCCGCGCGCTGGCCATGTCGACCTTCGTGACCGGCGGCACGATCGGGTTCTCGATCGGCCCCCTCTTCGCGGCCGCGATGGCCGGGGCGCTCGGTCTCGAGCGCACCTGGCTCGGGGCGCTGCCGGGGCTCGTGGTCTCGGCGGTGCTGATCGCCTGGTTCGCCCGCGTGCCGCCGGCGGCCCGCTTCCACCGCGAGCGGCCGGCGTTCTCCGAGCTCAGGCCCGTGTGGCGCCCGCTCGCCATGCTCTACTTCGCCGTCGTGTTCCGCTCCGCGGTGTCGTTCGGATTCATGACCTTCCTTCCCATCCTTCTCCACCGGCGGGGGCTCTCGGTCCAGAGCGGAGGCCTTGCCCTGAGCGCCTATCTCGGGGCCGGGGCGGTGGGAGGGCTCCTCGGCGGCTGGATCGCGGAGCGCTGGGGCGGGCGAGGCGTGGTGATTCGCTCCTTCCTCGGGGCGCTGCCGCTCTTCGTGGCGTTCCTGCTGCTTCCCACCGGGCCGGGAGTGGTCTGCCTGGCGCTCGGGAACCTGATGCTCCAGGGATCGCTGCCGGTGAACGTCGTGATCGGGCAGGAGCTCTCGCCGCGCCATGCCTCCACCATCTCGAGCCTGCTCATGGGATTCGCGTGGGGTCTCGGCGTGCTGATGGTCGGCCCGACCGGCGCCCTGGCGGACGCGCGTGGGCTCGAAAACGCCCTCCTGGCGCTCACGACGCTGCTCGGGGCGGGGCTCCTGTGCGCCATCGCCCTGCCGAAGATGGGGCTGGCCGCGGCCGGGACGGCGGCCGTGGTCGCGGAGCCCTGAGGTTCCTACCGATCATCCCCCCGCACCGTGCGGGGCGGGCCGGCGGGTCAACCGGTCAGTCGCTTGATCGCTCCGTCAGCGGACTGCCGGACCAGCGTGGCGACGCAGTTTCGTCCTCGCTGCTTGGCGCGGGCGAGGGCGCGATCGGCCGCGGCCAGGAAGTCGCGGAGGTTAGCGGCGTCACGTGGAAATGCCGCCACTCCGAGGCTCACCGTGACATCGCCGGCGGCGCTGAGCGAGAACGCCTGTCGCTCGACCGCCGCGCGCGCGCGCTCCGAGACCTCGACCGCGCCGTCGCAGCCGGTCTCGGGCAGGATCAGGAGGAAGGAGTCCTCGCCGTGCCTGGCCAGGACGTCGAACGAGCGCACCTGCTGCGCCAGCACCGAGGCCACCTCTCTGAGCAGCAGGCTGCCGCGCAGCTCACCGTGCTGATCGTTGTAGGTCTTGAGATTGTCGATGTCGATCAGGGCCACGGACAGCTCGTGGCCAAACCGGCTCGCGCGGCGCAGCTCCCGGTGGAGCGCCGACTTCAGGAACCTGGAATTGTAGACCTCGGTGAGGTCGTCGGTGACCGCGAGCTTCTCGACTCCGGTCGAGAGACGGAGATTTTCGAGCGCCGCGCTCAGCCACGCGGCGACCAGCAGCATCAAGCGGCAGTCGTTGAGCGTGAACCGGGCGCGACCGCGCCGCCGGTAGAGGGCGACGTAAGCGGGAGCGAGATTGCGCTGGCGCAGGGGGGTGAAGAGCACCGGCCCCGGGTCGACGCCCGGGCAGCCGTCGGCGGTGGCGATCGGCGGAGCATCCGACAGGTCGTCCAGCATCACCGGCTGCCAGGCCTCGATCAGACTGCGGACCACCTCGCTGCCTTCGGGGTGCGGCCGCAGCGTTGCCGGCACCGAGCTTCCGGCGTGAAGCGCCAGGCGCTCGCCGCGCCGACTCGAGGAGGTCTGGATGACGGCGGCGTCGGCATCCAGCAGGATGAGGGCCGTGCGCAATGCACGGTCGAGCAACTCGGTCCGTGTCTGACGCTCGGCCGGATCACCCAGCTCGATGAGCGCCTGGGTCGCCTTTTCCTGCGAATGGTTCATGCTCTCTCCGGGGATTTGCGCACCAGACGGTGGTTGGGACCGCAACGCCCGTGCCAAGTCCGATCGGGATGCAATCACGGGGCTCGGCGGCAGCCGTCCGCGACGGCGCGACCGCGGGTTTCGTGTTTCCTGACTTGCCACTGCGGACGGCGTTGGGGTGAATGGACCTACGCAGGCGGCTCGAAGCCGGGAGGGAGAACGGCCGGCGAGGGCCCTCGCGGGCCGGGCACTTTGCACGAGGTGGGTCGGGCCGCGCCCGCCTCAATCTTCACCGGCCCGGCGCTCAGTTGCCGCTCGCTCGGCCGCCGCGTTAGGGTCACGCGCTGACCATCGATCCTGGATCTGAGGCGCACCGACCTGGCTTCACGGGATTTCCTGCGGTCGGCCTCGAGCCCGGCGAGTCGGTGCGGGCGGGCTGGCGCAGGCAGAACGCGCCGGGCAGTCCGGAGAGGGAGCTTCCATTGGAACTCGGGTTCGTGGGTCTGGGTCGGATGGGCTTCAACATGACCCTGCGCCTCCTGCACGCGGGCCATCGCGTGGTGGCCTACGACCGCTCGCCCGAAAGGGTGCAGGAGGTCGAGCGCCAGGGGGCCGTCGCGGCTCCCGCTCTCGAGGACCTGACGCGAGCCCTGTCCCCGCCGCGCGCCGTCTGGGCGATGATCCCGGCCGGACCCCCGGTCGACGAGCTCATCGACCGGCTGCTGCCCCGGCTCGCGCCCGGAGACCTCGTGATCGACGGCGGGAACTCGAACTACCGCGACTCGCGACGCCGGGCCGAGCGACTCGCGGCGGCGGGCCTGCAATTCGTGGACGCGGGGACATCGGGGGGGATCTGGGGCCTGGAGCTCGGGTATTGCCTGATGGTCGGGGGAGAGAAGGCAGCGATCGAGGTTCTCGGGCCCGTGCTCGATGCTCTGGCGCCCGAGGGCGGCTGGCTCCACGTCGGCCCTCCGGGGGCCGGGCATTTCGCCAAGATGGTTCACAACGGAATCGAGTACGGGATGATGCAGGCCTATGGCGAGGGCTTCGAGATCCTGAGGTCGAGCGACTACCGCTACGACCTGGCCGGGCTGGCGCGGCTCTGGAACCGCGGCAGCGTGGTGCGCTCGTGGCTTCTCGAGCTGGCCGAGCGGGCGTTCGAGAAGGACCCCGGCCTCGATCACATCCGCGGCTTCGTTGAGGACTCGGGGGAGGGGCGCTGGACGGTGCTGGAGGCGATCGATCGCGGCGTCCCCGCGCCGGCCCTGGCGCTCGCGCTCTTCTCGCGCTTCCGGTCCCGCCAGGAAGACTCGTTTCGCGACCGCGTGATCGCCGCGCTGCGGGCCGAGTTCGGCGGCCACGCGGTCAAGAGGAAGTGACCGTGGCGACCCGCATCCAGGCGGTCCCGCCCCTCACATTGCCCCGGAGCGAGCGGCGCGCGCCGCCCTGCGCCCTGGTGGTGTTCGGGGCCAGCGGCGACCTCACCCACCGCAAGCTCATGCCCGCGCTGTTCAAGCTGCGCGCCGCCGGGTCGCTCACCGAGCACTCGGCGGTGGTGGGCGTCGCGCGGCGGGCCTGGAATGCGGATGGCTTCAGGGCCGAGGTCCGCGCGGCGCTGGCCGAGTTCGCGAGCCGCGGGGTCGAGCCGCGCGACTGGGAGGCGTTCGCCGAGTCGCTCGACTACGTCTCGGGCGACTTCGAGGATCCGGCCACCTACAAGAAGCTCGCTTCTCGGCTCGCCGAGCTCGACCGGGAGCGCGGCCTGGAGGGCACCCGCCTCTACTACCTGGCCACGCCGCCGAGCGAGTTCGCCACCATCCTCCACCGGCTCGATCAGGCCGGGCTGGTCTCCAAGCCCAAGGTCTCGCCGTGGTCGCGGGTGATCATCGAGAAGCCGATCGGGCGCGACCTCGAGTCCGCCCGGGCGCTCAACACCCTCGTGGCGCGGGTGCTCGACGAGTCGCAGACGTTCCGGATCGACCACTACCTGGGCAAGGAGACGGTCCAGAACCTCATGGTGTTCCGTTTCGCCAACAGCATCTTCGAGCCGCTGTGGAACCGGAAGTACGTCGACTACGTCGAGATCTGTGCGATGGAGACGGTGGGGGTCGGAGCGCGCGGGAAGTTCTACGAGGAGACCGGGGTGCTGCGAGACATCGTGCAGAGCCATCTGCTCGAGGTGCAGTGCCTGGTGGCGATGGAGCCTCCCACCACCGGGGATGCCGACGACATCCGCGGCGAGAAGCTCAAGGTGCTCCACGGGCTGCGTCAGGAAGGGCCGGACACCATCGACCGCAATCTGGTGCTGGGACAGTACCGCGGCTATCGCGACGAGCCGGGGGTCTCCAAGGACTCGGTGACGCCGACCTTCGCGGCGCTGCGCGTCTTCATCGACAACTGGCGCTGGCAGGGGGTGCCCTTCTACCTCAGGGCGGGAAAGAAGCTGGCGAAGCGCGTCACCGAGGTATCACTTCACATGCAGCCGGTGCCGCTGTGCCTGTTCGGCCGGGAGGACGTGTGCGAGCGGATCGAGCCCAACGTGCTGGCGCTCCGCATCCAGCCCGACGAGGGGATCTACCTGCGCTTCGCCTCCAAGATCCCCGGCCACGACGTCGCGGTGGGAACCGTCGCGATGGACATGAAATACACCGAGGCGTTCGGCGGCGAGCCGCCGGAGGCCTACGAGCGGCTGCTGCTGGACGCCATGCGGGGCGACGCCACGCTGTTCTCGAGACGCGACGCGGTCGAGGCGTCGTGGGCGTGGATCACTCCGGTGCTGGATTACATCGACAAGAACCCGCCGCGAGACTTCCCCAACTACGAGCCCGGCAGCTGGGGCCCCGAGCGCGCGCGCGAGCTGATGCGGCGCGACCGGCGGGCCTGGAGCGAGCTCTAGGCTCCGTGCCCAGACCGGCGCGTGATTTCCGGCACGGAAAGCTAGGATCGCCCATGGTGCGCGTGTACGAGGATGCGGAGGAGCTGGCGCGGGCGGTGGCCGACGTGGTGGTGCGCGCAGCGGCCGAGAGCATCGCCGCCCGCGAGGGCTTCCGCCTCGCGGTCCCGGGCGGCAGGACGCCGGCGCGCCTCTACGCGTTGCTCGCGAGTGACGGCTATCGAGAGAAGATCGACTGGTCGCGGGTGACGATCCTGTTCGCGGACGAGCGCGCGGTGTCGCCCGCGCATCCCGACAGCAATTACCGGCTGGTGCGCGCGGCCCTGATCGGCCCGGCGGGGATCCCGGAGGAGAACGTGCATCGCATGCGGGGCGAGGTCTCGGGCCTCCAGGCCGAGGCGCGGGACTACGAGGCGTTTCTGCTCGAGCCCATCGACCTGCTGGTGCTGGGGGTGGGCTCCGACGGCCACATCGCCTCGATCTTCCCGGGCACGTCCGCGGCGGAGAAGGACGAGGACGGCCGTGTCGTCGTGGTGACGAACAGCCCCAAGCCGCCGCCTTCCCGGCTCACGCTCACGCCCCGGGCGATCCGCGAGGCCCGCGAGGTGGCGGTGATGGTGTCAGGCCCCGACAAGGCCGCGGTCGTGGCTCAGGCGCTGACCGGGGAAGGCAAGCCCAGCCTGGTGCCGGCCCGGTGGGTGCGAGACCGGGATTGGTATCTCGACCGGAAGGCGGCCAAGTTGCTCCCCGATCTCGCCCGCCGGCAGGCCGAGCCCGGCGGCCGGGGCTGAGGCCGCGATCCGACGGCGCGCGGCTCGACCCTCATACCACTGCCGCGGCGGCTCCCACTCCGGCAGGTTTCCTATTCCCTTCATGAAGAAACGCGCCCCGACCGTAGCCGGGGCGCGTGCGGTACCTTGGAGGTCAGACTCTGGCGCGCCTGCGACCGCGACCCGATGAGAACAAGGTGTTGAGGTAGCTGCTCACCTCGCCGCGGACGATGGCTGGAAGGATCTGCCGCACCCGGCTGCGCACCTCGGTACGTACCTGGCTCGAGAGAGCGGCGTTTCCTCCTGCGACCCGGATCGCCTGGCCCCGGCGACCCGCGACGCCGGTCTTCTTCCGCCAGGAATAGTACGTCACCGGGGTGACGCCAAACCGCTTCTTCACCTCGGTGGCGGTGAGCCCCTCCCTCTGAGCAACCGAGAGAATAGTGGCGCGCTGATCCTCCGTGTAACGCTTTCGCGGGCGAGTCTTCGCCATGGTATGACCTCCAGGGTTTCGAGTCCCTTCTTGCTCCGATCCACATACGGCCGTTGAGCCCGCCGTGCGGACATAGAGCGACCCGAGGCGTTTATACCTCCTATCGGCGGGGTCATGCAATGAATACAAACTGACCCCGTTCGGCCATCGTATCACAATGCCTGAACGCTGCCCGCCATCTTTCGCGTGCCGCGAGAGCGCCGAACACCAACACGATGGGTGGACGCAAGTTCTCGACCAAGCCGGGGGACGGACGGGGCGCTTCGACCACTCGCACCCGCCGGCGCGTGGCGAGGATGGCACGCCACCGGACCAGGCTCCGGCCGACTCCGATCAGGGTCAGCGACCGCGACCGGGCGAGCACGCCCCGCTCCAGGGCCTCCATTCGCAGCGCGTCGAATCGATCCCGCAGGTAACGGGGGTCGCGTCGCGTGGCGCTGCGCGAATGTTGACGCCATGCATAGAGCACCTCGGGTCGCTTGCTGAAGCGCGCCCCCGCCTCGATGAGGCGCAGCCACAGGTCCACGTCTTCGGGCCAGCCGCGGTCGACCCAGCCGCCCGCGCGCTCGAGCCAGTTCCTCCGCATCGTGGCGCTGCCGTGGGCCAGGGGGCTGTCGATCAAGGCCTCGTTGGCCATCGCTTGGTGGGCCAGTAACGCGTTGTGCCACAGCACCCAGCGTCTCATTCCAACCCCCACCTCGCCGGCCGGGAACAAGCGCACGCGGCTCCCCACCACGGCGGTCTCGGGGCTGCCTCTCAGCTCCTCGAGTTGGAGCTCGAAGCGCCTTCGATGGGAGATGTCGTCGGCGTCCTGTCGAGCGATCCATCGCCCGCGGGCATGGGTCAGGGCCGTGGCGAGCGCCGCAGGCAGGCCGCGCGGGGGTGTATGAATCACATGGAGGGCGGGAACGCGCGCGGCGGCCTTTTCCAGCGCCTCGCCCGAGCCGTCGCTCGATCCATCGTCGACGGCGATGATCTCGAAGTCTTGGAACGTCTGCCGCCGGAGCGAGGCCAGCGCGGGCCGCAAGTAGGGCAGCGCATCTCGCACGGGCAACAGCACCGAGAGAGCGGGCACGGGCGGAAGGTAGCAGACGATCGAAGTGCCGCAGTCGAAGGGCGCGGGGCCGCGCGACGCCGTTAGGAATTTGTTAGTGTCTCTGGTTCGGCTCCGTTCGCGGGGGTTGCAGGTGTCCGCCGTTCACATCCACCTCGACCGGCGCGCGGCGAACCATGACGACGATTCCCTGCGACCGCCCGATGTCGGCGCGCACTGGCGGCACGATGCCGGACTTCATAGACTCGGGCGTCTGCGTCAGGGGAGTCCGGTATCCCATCGAGGCACGCTTGCGGATCGGGACACCCGAGGAGGGGCATGCAGGATTTCGACATGGTGGTCATCGGCAGCGGCCCCTCGGGGCAGCGTGCGGCCGTCCAGGCCGCCAAGCTGGGAAAGCAGGTTGCCGTCGTGGAACGCTACGAGCTGGGTGGAGTGTCGATCAACGGCGGCACGATCCCGAGCAAGACCCTGCGCGAAGCCGTGATCGACCTCTCGGGCCTGCGGCAGCGCTCGCTCTACGGAGATTCGTTCCGGGTCAAGGCGGAGATCAGCGCCCAGGACCTGCTGATGCGCACCGGCCTCATCATGCAGCGCGAGCGGGAGGTGGTGCGCTCCCAGCTCCTTCGCAATCACGTGCACCTCGTCGAGGGCGCGGCGCGCTTCGAGGGACCGCACGAGCTGGTGGTCGATGGCCGGGATGCGACCCACCGCCTCCAGGCGCGGTACGTGGTGATCGCCGTCGGCAGCACGCCCGGGATTCCACCCGGGATCGAGGTCGACCATCGCGCCGTGCTCACGAGCGACGACATCCTGTCGCTCGAGACGCTGCCCCGCTCGCTCACGGTCGTGGGAGCCGGCATCATCGGGGTCGAATACGCCACGATCTTCGCCGCGCTCGGGATCGAGGTGGTGCTCCTGGACAAGCGGCCGTCACTGCTCGAGATGGTGGACGCGGAGCTGGTGGATGCGCTCACCTACCAGGCGCGCGCCCTCGGGGTGACGCTGAGGTTGGGTGAGGAGGTCGAGCGACTCGAGCCGGGGGCAGCGCAGACCGTGGTGCGGCTCAAGAGCGGCAAGCGCTTCGTCACTGAGATGGTGCTGATCTCGGCCGGACGGGTGGGCGCCACCACGGGGCTGGGGCTCGATCGCGCCGGGGTCGCCACCGATGAGCGCGGGCGCATCGGGGTGAACGAGCATTACCAGACTTCGGTGCCCCACATCTACGCGGTGGGCGACGTGATCGGCTTCCCGGCCCTCGCCTCGACCAGCATGGAGCAGGGGCGGCTCGCGGCCTGCCATGCCTTCGGGATCCCGGCCACCAGCGTCCCGGCCCTCTTCCCGTTCGGGATCTACGCGATCCCCGAGGTGGCTTGGGTCGGCTCGACCGAGGCCGATCTCACGTCGAAGGGCGCGCCGTTCGAGACCGGGGTCGCGCGCTACCGCGAGATCGCCCGCGGCCAGATCCTCGGCGACAGCGACGGCATGCTCAAGCTGATCTTCCGCCTCGATACCGGGGAGTTGCTCGGGGTCTGGGTGCTGGGCACCCACGCCGCCGAGCTGGTCCACATCGGGCAAGCGGTGATGGCGCTCGGGGGGACGCTCGACTACTTCATCACCAACGTGTTCAACTACCCGACGCTGGCGGAGTGCTACAAGGTCGCGGCCCTCGATGGATACAACAAGGTGCGGAGCCTGAACGCCGTGCCGGCCCGCCAGGCGGCGGGGGAAAGGGGATGAGATCGGATCCCGGCCGGAGGCCCAGCGAGTGACGAGCACCGCCAGCCTGACGCTCGAGACCGTCGAGGGACACGGCCTCAGGTTTCGCGTCCGGGTCGGCGGCGGCCAGGAGATGGCGCTCGACAGCGGCGCGGGGAGGTCGGCCTTGAACCCGATCGAGACCGTGCTCGCGGCCCTCGGCGGATGCGAAGGGATGGACGTCATCGAGATCCTGCGGAAGAAGCGCCAGCAGGTCTCGGGCTACGAGGTGACGCTGACCGGAGAGCGTCGCGCCGAGCACCCGCGCTCCTACACCCGAATCGAGCTGGTGCATCGCGTGCGCGGGCGGGACCTGAGCCCGGCCGCGATCGAGGAGGCGATCCTTCTCAGCGAGACCAAGTACTGCTCGGTGCACGCGAGTCTCAGCAAGGAGATCGAGATCGTGAGCCGCTACGAGATCGTGCCCGATCCATGAGGCGCTGCGGGATCGGCGCCGGGCCCCCGCCCGCGACCGGCGCCGGCAGGCGGCGCGCCTCGCGCGGGGCGCACCAGGAGAATGTCGCATGAAGGCGGACGTGACGGAGTTCCGGATCGAGAAGGACAGCATGGGCGAGGTCAAGGTCCCGGCGCAGGCTCTCTACGGCCCTCAGACCCAGCGCGCGGTGCAGAACTTCCCGATCTCGGGCCAGCCGATGCCGGCGGCCTTCATCCACGCGCTCGGGCTCGTCAAGCAGGCGGCGGCGCGAGTCAACGCCGACCTCGGACTGCTCGAGCCGCCGATGGCGAAGGCCATCGAGCAGGCCGCGGCGGAGGTCGGGAACGGTCGCTGGGACGCCGAGTTCCCGATCGACGTGTTCCAGACCGGGAGCGGCACCAGCACCAACATGAACGCCAACGAGGTGATCGCGCGCCGCGCCTCGGAGCTGCTGGGACGACGGATCCACCCCAACGACCACGTCAACTTCGGGCAGAGCAGCAACGACGTGATCCCCACCGCGCTCCACGTCTCGGCGGTGCTCGAGATCGAGCGCGAGCTGCTTCCGGCGCTCGGCCACCTGTGGAGCGCGCTGGACCAGAAGGCACGCGAGTGGGACGACGTCATCAAGACCGGCCGCACCCATCTGATGGACGCGACCCCGATCCGGCTGGGCCAGGAGCTCGGCGGCTACGCCTCGCAGATCGAGCACTCGATCGCGCGCCTCAAGGCGGTGCTCCCCGACCTGCGCGAGCTCGCGATCGGGGGCACCGCCGTGGGGACCGGCCTCAACACCCACCCGGACTTCGGCCGGCGCATGGCGGCCGAGATCGGGAAGCTCGCCGGCTCGCTGTTCTCGGAGGCCCGGAACCACTTCGAGGCCCAGGGGGCGCAGGATGCCGCCGGCTGGGCCAGCGGAGCGCTGGGCGGCGTGGCGGCGAGCCTGATCAAGATCGCCGGGGACGTGCGCCTCATGAACAGCGGCCCGCGCTGCGGCCTGGCCGAGATCACGCTCCCGGCGGTCCAGCCAGGGTCGAGCATCATGCCGGGCAAGGTGAACCCGGTGATCTGCGAGGCGGTGATCATGGTGGGCGCCCAGGTGGCGGGCAATCACGCGGCCGTGATGCTCGGCGTCCAGGGCGGCCAGCTCGACCTCAACGCCATGCTGCCCCTGATGGCCCGGAACCTGCTCGAGAGCATCCGTCTCCTGGCCCGGGCGGCGCGGGTGTTCGCCGACAAGGCGATCCAGGACGCCACGGCGAACCGCGAGACCTGCCGGGACTACGTCGAGATCTCGCCCAGCATGGCGACCGCCTTGAACCCCTTGATCGGCTACGACCAGGCCGCCGAGATCGCCAAGCGCTCGTTCAAGGAGAGGCGTCCGGTGCGCGAGCTGGCCCGCGAGATGACGTCGCTCGATCCGGAGGAGATCGAGAAGGCGCTCGATCCGCGCCGCCAGACCGAGCCCGGGCTGGAGCTGGGAGGTGGCGCTGGAGGTTGAGGCGGTTCCCTCCGACGCCGAGCTGATCGCGCGCCTGCTGGAGGCGCGCGATCGACTGCGCGGCGTGGCGCATCGCACCCCGGTCCTGACCTCGGGCACGCTCGATCGCCTGACCGGGGCGCGCGTGTTCCTCAAGTGCGAGAACCTGCAGCGCGCCGGGGCGTTCAAGTTTCGCGGCGCCTTCAACACCATCTCGCGCCTCGATCGCGAGGCCGCGCGCCGCGGCGTGATCGCCTACTCCTCGGGCAACCATGCCCAGGCGGTCGCGCTGGCGTGCCGCCTGCTGGGCCTCCCGGCCACGGTCGTCATGCCGAGCACCGCCCCGGCCTCGAAGCTCGAGGCCACGCGCGGCTACGGTGCCGAGGTTTTCCATCACGACCGGACCGGCGAGGCTCGCGAGGCGATGGCCGAGCGGCTGGCCGGCGAGCGAGGCCTGAGCCTGATCCCGCCGTTCGACCATCCCGACATCGTGGCCGGGCAGGGGACCGCCGCGGCCGAGCTGTTCGAGGACGCGGGATCGCTGGACCTCCTGCTGGTCCCCGTCGGGGGCGGCGGGCTGGTCTCCGGCTCGGCGCTCGCCGCCCGGCGCCACGGCGCCGGCTGCCGGGTGGTCGGGGTCGAGCCCGAGGGAGGGGACGACGGCGTGCGGTCGTTCCGGAGCGGCCGGCTCCAGCGCGTCGAGCGTCCCGAGACCATCGCCGACGGCGCGCGCACGCCGTCGCTCGGCCGGCTCACCTTCGAGCTCATCCGCCGCCACGTCTCCGACATGACCAGCGTGCCGGATGCGGCGCTAGTGAACGCGATGCGCTTCGTGTGGGAGCGGATGAAGCTCGTGGTCGAGCCGACCGGGGTGCTGGGGCTCGCGGCGCTGCTCGAGGGGCGCGTGACGGCCGCGGGGGCGCGGGTGGGCGTCATCCTCTCGGGGGGGAACGTCGACCTCGAGGCGGCCCTGGTGCTCATGGCGAGGTGAGCGAGGATCGTCGCGCGGCCGGGGCGAGGGGCCGCGCAGCGGAGGCAGCGAGCGTCCAAGGGCCTCCGCGAGACCCGCGGCCTCCGACATCCTGTCTCCGGCTCGCTGACTCGCGACGCGCGCTCCGGCTCCCGCCTCCGCGCGCTGCGAGAGTCTCGCTGCGGCCCTCGGGCACTCGCTGCAATCCTGCGCTGCGCGGCGCGGCCCCTCGCCCCGGGGGCTACACGCGCGCGGCCGCCAGCGCTTCGCTGAGCTCCTCGAGCGCCTTCTCGGGCTCGCCGCCCAGGTGGATGCGCATGAGCCGGCGGCCGCGCCGCTCCAGCACCTCGTAGTCCCCGTCGGCCTGGCTCCGGATCAGCGAGCCGAAGGTGAAATTCTCGCCCGGGATCGGAACGTCCTCACCCTCGTCGGCCGTGAACTGGAGGAAGATGCCGGTGTTGGGTCCCCCCTTGTGGAGCTGGCCGGTGGAATGCAAGAAGCGGGGCCCGTAGCCGAGCGTGGTGGCGAGCTTCGTGACCCGCCCGGCGGCGGTACGGAGGCGCTGAAGCCGCTCGTGGAGCTGCGGCGTGCGCCGGAAGTAGCCCAGCAGCGCGAAGTAGTCCCCCGGCCTCGCGAGGCGTCGCGTCCGTTGACCCGCGGGGCGAGGAGGTCGCCGATCGCCTGCGGAGCCTCGACCGCGATCCCCTTGCTCTCGGCGAGCCTTGGCCGCGCCGCGAAGCGGCCGTCCTTGAGGAAGCGCTCGAGCGCCGCCTGGGTCGCCTGCTTTGCCTCGGTGACGTTGGGCTCGTCGAAGGGATCCACACCGATCACGGCGCCGATCGTGGCGGTAGCGATCTCCCAGCGCACGAACTCGGCGCCGAGCGCCGCCGGCTCGGGGTCACGCCAGCGCAGCACCGCGTGGCCGGCGCCCTCGAGCTGCTCGAGCAGCGTCTCCGTCTCGCGCGGCAGATCGTTCACGGAGAACGCCACGAACACCCGATCGTTCCCGTAGCGGTCGGGCGGCGCGAGGGCCTCCCCGGTGACCGGCACGAGCCCGCGCGCGTCCTTGCCGGTGCTCTCGGCGAGGAGCTGCTCGGCCCAGTCGCCGAACGCCTCGAACTCGGGGCCGGGCACGAACGTCACTTTGTCGCGCCCGCGGAGCGCGAGCTCGCCGAGCGCCGCACCCAGCTCGACCCCGAAGTTCTCGACCCCCACCGAATCGGGGCCGCACGCCCGCGCCTCGTCGAGGGCGTGCTCGAGCAGCGCGGTCAGATCCATCCCGATCAGCGCCGCCGGCACCAGCCCGAAGTAGGACAGCGCGGAGTAGCGCCCGCCGATGTCGGGGCGGTTCGTGAACACGCGCCGGTAGCCGCGCGTGCGCGCCAGCGCCTCGAGCGGGGTGTCCGGGTCGGTGACGGCGACGAACCCCCGGCCCGCATCCGCGCGGGCCCGGCGGGCCCACTCGAAGAAGTGCTTCTCGAGCGAGAGCACCTCGAGCGTGGTCCCCGTCTTCGAGGAGACCACGAACAGCGTCGTCCCGGGATCGTGCGATTCCCCGACCGCGCGCACCGCCGCGGGCGAGGTGCTGTCGAGCACCGTGAGCTCGAGACCGCGCTGGCCCACGCCGAAGGTCCGGCTCAGCACCTCGGGCGCCAGGCTCGAGCCGCCCATTCCGAGCAACACCGCGCGGGTGAAGCCCTCGCTCGAGATCTGCCCCGCGAAGGCCTTGAGCGAGGCGATCTCGGCGGTCATCTCGAGCGGCGCATCGAGCCAGCCGAGCCGGGTGCGCGCCACGTGCTGATGCACCGGGTCGCCGCTCCACAGCGTCTCGTCGCGCGCCCACAGGCGCCGGATGAAGCTCTCGCGCTCGAGCTGGGCGAGGCGCGCGTGCGTCGCGCGCGTCACCGCACTGGGCGCGATCTTGGGGCTCACCCGGGGCCGTCCCAGGATCGCGCGCCGCCGCTTCTCGAGGGCCTCGATGAGCGCGTCGTAGGACCGGGCGAAGGCGGTCACTCCCTCCGGCTCGAGCTGAGCGATCAGGGCCTCGGCCGGGATGCCGTGCCGCGGCAGCCGCTCGAACAGCTCGCGCGCCCGATCGAGGTCGCGCTCGACCCGCGCTTCCACCACTCCGTGGTCGTTGAAGACGGCGAGCGTCTGGGGCGGCATGGTGTTCACCGTGTCCGGGCCGATCAGCTCGTCGACGTAGAGGGTGTCGCGGTAGGCCGGATTCTTGGTGCTGGTCGAGGCCCACAGCGGGCGCTGGACGCGCGCGCCCCGGGCCCTCAGCACCTCGAATCGCGGCGAGGAGAAGACCTGCTTGAAGCGCGCGTAGGCCAGTCGCGCGTTGGCGACCGCGGCCTGCCCCTTCAGCGACTCGAGCTCGGCGCGCGCCGGGGTCCCCTCGGGGAGCTCCTTCACGGCCTCGTCGATCGCCTTGTCGACCTTGGTGTCGACGCGTGACACGAAGAACGACGCCACCGACACCATCGGCTGGAGCGGCAGGCTCTTCGCCGCGCGCTGCTCGAGCCCGCTCAGGTAGGCGTCCATCACCTGCTCGTAGCGCGCCAGCGAGAAAGTCAGCGTGACGTTGATGCAGATTCCCTCGGCCAGGCAGGTCGCGATCGCCGGCAGCCCCTCCAGCGTGGCCGGGATCTTCACCATCAGGTTGTCGCGCCCCACCGCCTGATGGAGTCGCCGCGCCTCCTCGATCGTGCCCCGGGTGTCGTGCGCGAGCCGCGGGCTCACCTCGATGCTCACGCGTCCGTCCAGCCCACCGGTGCGCTCGTAGACCGGACGCAGGCGGTCGCAGGCCATCTGGATGTCCTCGATCGCCAGCGCGTCGAACAGCTCCACGGCCTTGAGGCCCTTCGGAACCAGCTCGTGGAGCGCGGCATCGTAGTCGTCGCTCTCGGTGATGGCCTGGTGGAAGATCGTCGGGTTCGAGGTGACGCCCGCCACCCCGATCTCGATCAGTCGCTCGAACTCGCCCGAGACCAGATGACCGCGGCGGATGAAGTCGAGCCACACGCTCTGGCCGAGGCTTCGAAGCTGCTCGATGCGACTGCTCATGTTCTTCTCCGGGTTCCTTCGACGCCGGTCGGGAACCTCATGCGATGCCCTGCGCGAGGCAGACGGTTCGTCCCTCGGGGTCACGCAGGATGGCGACCCGTTGGCCCCAGGGCATGTCCTGGGGCGCCTGTTCGAACTGGATCCCCTGGAGCGAGAGCTGGCGGTGGGTCCGGTCCACGTCCTTCACGATGAAGTAGAGCGCCGGCTCGCGCGGCGGACGCCACTGCTCCGGCGGTCCCGGCATCGGGGGCATGTTGAACCTCGGATCTTGATTGAAGTCCTTGAAGCCGAGGACCTCGGTATAGAACCGCTTGACGCCCTCGAGGTCGTGACTGGTGTAGTCGAGGTGGTGACTCACGAGCCCGATGGCGCTCGGGCTCGAGGCCGCCGCGGGCTTCGGGGCCGCGGGTCTGTGAGCGGCCGCCGGCCGGCGCGCCACCGCGCGCTTGGGTCGCGCGGCGCTCACGGCCCTCTTCGGCTTCGACCGGGCTCGCCCGGCGCTCCTGCTCGTGGACTTGCGGCGTGCTGCCTTGGATTTGCGGGTCGGCATCCGGTCACCTCCGGTGGATCGTTAGATCGCCGCAGCGGGGGATGAGGTGCTTGAACGACGGAAAAGATGCGCCTCACGTGAGGTGGAATCAAGCGCTGAGGCGGGATTCAGTGAGCCCGGGGGTCGGGGAGCGGAGGGCGGGAGGCTCGGAAGGCTCAGGTGAGACTCTCGCAGCGCGCGGAGGCAGGAGCCGGAGCGCCCGTCGCGAGTCAGCGAGCCGGAGACAGGATGTCGGAGGCCGCGGGTCTCCCTGAGCCTTCCGAGCCTTCCGAGCCTCCCGTCCTCCGCTCCCCAGCCCCGTGGCGCGAAAGCTCCGCTATTTGCCCCGCGCCCACTCGAGCACGCGCGCCGCCACCTTCTCGGGCGTGAACCCGAAGTGCTCCTGGAGCTGAGCGTACGGCGCCGACTCGCCGTAGCCGTCGATCCCGATCGCGAGCCCCTCCGGGCCCACGATGCGATGCCAGTAGTCGGTCGCGCCCGCTTCGAGCGAGACCCGCCGGCCCCGCGGCGGGAGCACCGCCTCGCGCCAGGCCCGGTCCTGGCGCAGGAAGAACTGGGGCGCCGGCATGCTGACCACCCGGGCAGGGAGGCCCGCCTCGTCGAGCCTCCGCGAGGCCTCGAGCGCGAGCCAGACCTCGGAGCCGGTGGCGATCAGGGTCACGGCCTCCCCGGCGCGGTGCTCCCGCAGCACGTAGCCCCCGCGCCGCAGCGCCGCGGGCTCGAAACCCGGCCTCTCGATCGCGGGCAGGTTCTGGCGCGTGAGCGCCATCAGCGTGGGGCCGTCACGCCGCTCGAGCCCGAGGGCCCAGGCGGCGGCGGTCTCGATCCCGTCGGCGGGCCGCACCACCAGCAGGTTCGGGATGGCCCGCAGCGCGGTCAGGTGCTCGATCGGCTGGTGGGTGGGGCCGTCCTCGCCCAGGAACACGCTGTCGTGAGTGAACACCCACAGGACCTGCTGCTTCATGAGCGCCGAGAGCCTGATCGCGGGCCGGGCGTAGTCGGTGAAGACCAGGAACGAGGAGCCGTAGGGAATGAAGCCGCCCGCCACGGCGAGCCCGTTGAGGATCGACGCCATGCCGTGCTCCCGGATGCCGAAATGGAAGTTGCGGCCCCCGTAGGCGCCGCGCTGGACCGACGGCGAGTCCTTGATCCGGGTCCGGGTCGAGGGCTCGAGATCGGCGCTTCCGCCCGCCAGCGAGGGAACCAGGACCGCGGCGCGCTGGAGCACCACGTTGCCGTGGTTACGGGTAGCGCCCGCCTCGCGGGGCGCCGCCGCCACGAGCTGGTCGAAGAGGTCCTTCGGGACGCGCTTCTCCATCATCGCGTCCCACAGCCCCGCCTGCTGAGGCTGATCCGCCTGCCAGCGCTTCATTCGCTCGTGCCACGCGTCGTACTCGGGCCGGAGCCCGGCGGCGCGCTCCGCGAACAGCACCCGCACCTCGGGCGGGATCAGGAACGGGGGCGACTCCGGCCACCCCAGGGCGCGCTTGGCGGCCGCCACCTCCTCGGCGCCGAGCGGCTCGCCGTGCGCCTCGCGGGTGTCCTGCTTCTTCGGGGCCCCGTAGGCGATGTGGCTGCGCGTGATGACGAGGCTCGGGCGCCCGGTCTCCGCCACGGCCCGCCCGATCGCCGCCTCGAGCTCGGGGCGATCGTACGGATCGACGCGCCCGACCTGCCACCCGTAGGCCTCGAGGCGCCGGGCGACGTCCTCGGTGAAGGCGAGCGCGGTGTCGCCCTCGATCGTGATGTGGTTGTCGTCGTAGAGGTAGACGAGGTTCCCGAGCCCCCAGTGACCGGCGAGCGAGGCGGCCTCGGAGGCCACGCCTTCCATCAGGTCGCCGTCGCTCACGATGCCGAACACGCGGTAGCTCGCGGGACTGAACGAGCCCGAGCCGAAGCGCGCCGACAGCATCCTGGAGGCGAGTGCCATCCCGACCCCATTTCCGAATCCTTGCCCGAGCGGACCCGTGGTGGTCTCGACTCCCGGGGCGAGCCCGAGCTCGGGGTGGCCCGGCGTGCGGCTGCCGAGCTGACGGAACCGCTGCAGCTCCTCGAGCGGCAGGTCGTAGCCCGAGAGATGGAGCAGGGCGTAGAGCAGCATCGAACCGTGTCCCGCCGAGAGCACGAAGCGGTCGCGGTCGGGCCACGCCGGGTCGTGCGGCTGGTAGCGCAGGAAGCGCGTCCAGATCACGAAGGCCGCATCGGCCATCCCCATCGGCATGCCGGGGTGGCCGCTCTTGGCCTTCTCCACGGCGTCGACGGCGAGGAAGCGGAGGGTGTTGACCGCGAGCTGCTCGAGCGCGGGCTCCGGCCGCGCGAGCTCGGACAGCGGCCGCATCAGACCCGGGCTCCCAGCGGAGCGGCCGCGGGCGGCCCGAGCGCCACCGCCGCCGCGCCCCAGAGCGCGGTGCGATCGTCGAGGATGACGTGCACCGGAATCTTCTCGAGCAGGGGCGTGAGGCGTCCCTTTCCAGTGAACGCGCGCACGAACCGCCCGTCCCTGAGCACCGGGAGCACCCGCGGGGCGATCCCGCCGCCCACGTAGACCCCGCCGACGGCCAGGAACTTGAGCGCCACGTTGCCGGCCTCGGCGCCGTAGATCCCGACGAAGCGCTCGAGGGCGAGGCGCGCCCGCTCGCACGAGCCGTCGAGCGCCATGGCCGTGACCGCGGCGGCCGGATCCGGGTCCTGGTCGAAGCGCTCGCGCGCCGCCGGGGGCTCCTCGCCGTGTTCGGTGTCGCGCATGAAGCGGTAGAAATCCGCGAGCCCCGGGCCCGAGAGCAGGCGCTCGTAGCTCACCCGCCCGTATTTCTCGCGCAGCCACCGGATCAGCTCGTCCTCGAGGCCGTCGCGCGGGCCGAAGTCGGCGTGGCCCCCCTCGGAGGCGACCGGAAGCCATCGCGCGCCGTCCCAGACGAGCTGCGCCTCGCCCAGGCCGGTGCCGGCCGCGATCAGCGCGCGGTTGCCGGGCTCCGGGGCGCCGGGATGCAGGACCTCGAGGTCCGCGGGCGCGAGGAGAGGCACTCCCCACGCGGTGGCCTCGAGGTCGTTCATGAGGCGGACCTCGGCTCCGCCGAGCGTCGCGCTCAACTCCTCTCCGTCGATGGCCCAGGGCAGGTTCGTGGTCTCGGTGCGGTTCCCGACCACCGGGCCCGCGATGCCGAACACCGCCCGGGTCGGGCGCGCGCTGGTTCCGCCCAGGAACTCGCGCACCAGCGACTCGAGCGAGGGCTGGGGGCGGCTCGGCAGCTTGCGGTCGAGCACCGGACGGCGGGGTGAGCTGCCGGGCTCGAACAGGGCGAGATGGGTCTTGGTGCCGCCTACGTCTCCGGCGAGGATCACGCGCGCATGCTAGCCCGAACGGTTCGCGAACCGCCAGTCGAGAGCCGGGAGAGCGGCGGCCGCGACGCGCTCGGGAATGCCGGAGAACCGGGCACGCCCCCGGGCCCGCGCCGCGATCGCGAGTCCCGGCGGGCGCCTTCCCGGGGTGTTGGAGTATTCTGGACCGAACGCAGGGCCGTCCTTCGCATCCATAATGAGTGACATCACCCTCCCACGATCTATGGACGTTCGCGCTCCTGACTCCATTCTCGGTTCTCCGGCTCTCACTGACCTGATCGGGGACACCCCGCTGCTGCCGATCGGCGGCCTCCGGGAGGTGCCCGGGCGGGTCGAGGTGTCCGGCAAGGCCGAGTGGTTCAATCCCGGCGGATCGGTCAAAGATCGCGCAGCCTGGGGCATGGTCCAGGCCGGGGAGCGCTCGGGGGCGCTGACCCGGGACAAGATCCTGATCGACGCCACCTCCGGGAACACCGGCATCGCCTACGCCTGGATCGGCGCCGCGCGCGGGCTGCGCGTGCGCCTGTGCGTGCCGGCCAACGCCAGCGCGCGCCGGCTGCGCGTGATCGAGGCGTTCGGGGCCGAGCTCGTGCTCACGAGCCCCATGGAGGGCACCGACGGCGCGATTCGCGAGGCGCGGCGCATGGTGGCCGAGGAGCCCGACCGCTACTTCTATCCCGACCAGTACTCGAACCCGGCCAACTGGCAGGCGCACTACCGCACCACCGCCGCCGAGGTCTGGGCCCAGACCGAGGGCCGCGTGACGCACCTGGTCGCCGGGATCGGGACCTCGGGGACGCTGGTCGGCACGGCGCGCCGCCTGCGCGAGCTCAGGCCCGAGCTGGAGGTGGTCGCGGTTCAGCCGGATTCGCCGTACCATGCGCTGGAAGGGCTCAAGCACCTGGCGAGCTGCATGGTGCCCGCGATCTACGACCCGGGTGCCCACCAGCGCACGCTCGAGGTGACGAGCGAGGACGCGATCGACATGGCGAAGCGCCAGGCGCGCCTCGGGCTCCTGATCGGCTGGTCGGCGGGGGCGGCGCTGGCGGCCGCCGAGCGCGTGGCGCGCGAGCTCGAGCGCGGCACGGTGGTGGCGATCCTGCCGGACGGGGCCGAGCGTTACCTGGATGATCCGCTGTGGGGGGAGGGGGCATGAGCCTGCGGCTGCGCGCGAGCTTGGCCGTGGAGATCCACGCCGAGCTGTGCCGCGCCTATCCCGAGGAGGGCTGCGGCGTGCTGGTGGGCAGGGACCTCGGCGGGGCGCGCGAGGTCGAGCGCGCGATCCCGTTCGAGAACCGCCGCGAGGACTCGCGCCACAACCGGTACCTGATCGCGCCGGAGCAGTTCCTGGCCGCCGAGAAGGAGGCGAGGGCCGCGGGGCTCGACGTGGTCGGGTTCTTCCACTCGCACCCCGATCACCCGGCTCGCCCCTCCGCCTTCGACCTGGAGAACGCGTGGCCCTTTTATTCGTATCTGATCGTGAGCGTGGAGCGTGGCCGGGCCGCCGACTCGAGGTCCTGGCGGCTGGCCGAGGACCGCTCCGCGTTCGAGCCCGAAACGCTGGAGATCCTGCCCGAGGCGGACCCGCTGGCGCGAGTGCCCTCCCCGGCGCGGGGTGGAGTCGATGGTCGATGAAGACCCGTACCCGAGTTCACATACCGACCCCGCTCCGGCCGTACGTGGCGCAGCAGAGCGTGGTCGAGATCGAGGCCGCGACGGTGGGCGAGGCGTTGCGCGAGCTGGTGGCGCGCCACGATCAGCTCCGCCGCCACCTGTTCGACGAGAGCGGGCGGCTCAGGCGCTACGTCAACGTCTACCGGAACGAGGAGGACGTGAGGCACCTCCAGGGCGAGGAGACGCCGCTCTCCTCCTCCGACACGGTGTCGATCGTGCCCAGCATCGCGGGAGGGTCGCAGGGGGAAGGCGGGCGCTCGCAGAGCGCCACCGTGCCGGGCGCGCGCCGCGGGCCCGCGCCGCCCGCCTGGGCGACCGGGGAAGACGGCCTGCCGCCGCTCGGTCCGGAGGAGCTGCTGCGCTACGGCCGCCATCTCATCCTCCCCGAGGTCGGGCTCGAGGGGCAGCGCAAGCTCAAGGCGGCGAGCGTGCTGGTGGTGGGCGCCGGCGGGCTCGGCTCCCCGCTCGCGCTCTACCTCGCGGCCGCCGGTGTGGGGCGCATCGGCCTCGTGGACTTCGATCGCGTCGAGGAGAGCAATCTCCAGCGCCAGATCCTGCACGGCACCTCGAGCGTGGGACAGCCGAAGCTCGACTCCGCGGCCGCGCGGCTGTCCGACCTCAATCCCCACGTCCGGGTGGAGGCGCACGAGGTGCGGCTCACCAGCGAGAACGCCCTCGACATCCTCCGGCCCTTCGACGTGGTGGTCGACGGCACCGACAACTTCCCGACCCGCTACCTGGTGAACGACGCGTGCACGCTGCTCGGCAAGCCCAACGTCTACGGCAGCATCTTCCGCTTCGAAGGACAGGCGAGCGTGTTCGACGCGCGCCGCGGCCCCTGCTACCGCTGCCTCTATCCCGATCCTCCGCCGCCCGGGCTCGTGCCCTCGTGCGCCGAGGGGGGGGTGCTCGGCGTGCTGCCGGGCGTGATCGGCGTGATCCAGGGGATCGAGACCATCAAGCTCATCCTCGGCGTGGGCGAGAGCCTGATCGGCCGGTTGCTGCTCTTCGACGCGCTCGCCCTGCGCTTCCGGGAACTCACGCTGCGGAAGGACCCCGAGTGCCCGCTGTGCGGCGAGCGGCCGAGCATCAAGGAGCTCATCGACTACCAGGCGTTCTGCGGCATCGCTCCCGAGGAGCAGGCCGGGGCCGAGGCGGCCGACTGGGAGATCGGCGTGCGCGAGCTGGAGGCCCAGCGTGCCGGTGGCGAGGACTTCACGCTGATCGACGTGCGCGAGCCTCACGAGTACGAGATCGCGCGCATCCCCGGCTCGACGCTGATCCCGCTCCATCACCTGCCGGAGCGCATGAGCGAGCTCGACAGCAGTCGCGAGATCGTGCTGCACTGCCATCACGGCCAGCGCAGCATGAGGGCGCTCCAGATGCTGCGCCAGGCCGGCTTTCGCAAGCTCAAGAACCTGCGCGGCGGGATCGACTCGTGGTCGCGCGAGGTCGATCCGAGCGTGCCGCGCTATTGAGCCCGGGAACCCCCACGCACCGGACCCGGACGCTCGCGCTCGCCGCCGCCCTGCTCGGCCTCGCCGGGTGCGCGACCAATCCGGTCTCGGGGCGGCGGGAGTTCTCGCTCGTCAGCCCCGCCCAGGAGCTCCAGATCGGGCGCGAGGGATACCCGGCGGTCCTCAAGGAGTACGGCGTCTACCAGGACCCGCAGCTCCAGGCCTACGTCGACAGCGTCGGCCACCGGCTCGCGAAGGTGTCGCACCTCCCGGATCTGGAATGGCACTTCACGCTGCTCGACGATCCGACCGTGAACGCCTTCGCGATGCCCGGCGGATACATCTACATCACGCGCGGGATCATCGCGCACCTGAACTCCGAGGCGCAGCTCGCCGGCGTGCTGGGACACGAGATCGGCCACGTCACCGCGCGCCATACCGCTCAGCGCATCACGCAGCAGCAGATCGCGGGGCTGGGGCTCGGCGTGGCGGGAATCGTCTCGGAGGGATTCCGCCGCTACAGCGACGCCGCCCAGAGCGCGCTCGGGATCATCTTCCTCAAGTACAGCCGCGACGACGAGACCCAGGCCGATCAGCTCGGCGTGGAATACGCGACCAAGGCCGGCTACGACCCGCGCGAGATTCCCTCGACCTACGCCGTGCTCAAGCGGGTGAGCGAGCGGTCGGGCCAGCGCATGCCGGCGTTCCTATCCACCCATCCCGACCCCGGTGACCGCGAGCAGCGCACCAGCGAACTGGCCCGGCAGGCCGCCGCCGGCAAGACCGGGCTCCTGATCCGCAACAAGGCCCACGTTCAGAGGCTCGAGGGCGTCGTCTTCGGCGACGACCCGCGGCACGGCTACTTCGAGGGCGGCCACTTCTACCATCCCGAACTGGGCTTCGAGATGGTCTTCCCGAGCGGCTGGAAAACCCAGAACGGGCACGAGGCGGTGGCGGCGGTGGAGCCCGACCAGCGTGCCGGGATGCAGCTCACGCTGGCCGAGGCCGGGGAACAGTCTCCCTCGGAGTACGTGGCGAGCCTCGAGCGAGGCGGGAAGGTCGCCACCGCGCGAGGGGAGCCGGAGACCATTGGTGGCTTCCCGGCGTGGGCCGGGCGCCTGCTGGTCGACCTCCAGGGGGGCGGGCAGGGCACGTTCGCGGGGGCGTTCGTGCGCAAGGCGGATCGGATGTTCGAGATCGTGGGGAGAAGCACCCAGCCCGGCGACGTGCTCGAAGGCGCGATCCTGGCGAGCGCGCGCTCGTTCCGCGGGCTCGCCGACGCCAGGCGCCTGGCCGCCACGCCCGATCGCGTCCATGTGGTGACGCTTTCCGAGTCGGGCACCTTCGGGGAGGTCGTGCCTCGGCTCGGGCCCCAGGCCCTGAGCCTCGAGGACACCGAGATCCTCAACAACGCCGAGGGGGACGAGCCCGTCTCGGCCGGCCAGGTGCTGAAGATCGTGAGGCCGGGCAAGAAGTAAGAACCCAGCCGGGTGGATCCGCGCAGGCGATGCGGGGAATCCCGCAGCCTCGGATTGCGACCCGCCGTTGCAGGCGTTGCGCCGCGAACGATCACGACCTTCCCCTACTCGCCTCCGCGGCTAACCCGTTGAGCGACCGTCACCGGACGGCCGGGCGCCGGCCCCCGCATGCCGGGCACGCCCGGTGCGCTGCGACTCAAACGAAGCCCGGGAGTCGCGCCGGCGGGCTTCGAGAGGCGCAGAGCCACCGCGCGCGGTTCGCAAGGGAATGCACCATTCGAGGAACGCCATGAGACTCAACCCCCGCTTCCTTGTCGCCCCGCTCGCCGCGATCTCGCTTCTGACCGGATGCTCGAGTGCCCCCCTCGGTCCCCCGCCTCCCTCGCGCGTCAGCCTCGAGCCCGCCAAGACATCCTGGCTCCAGCCGGCCGGCGTCACCGGCTCGCCGCTCCTGGCCACGGGCATCATCAACGGGCTGGTGGGGGGGACGGTCCAGGTCGGGCCGTGGAAGGTGCTGATCCCGGCGGGAGCGTTCAGCGGCACCGGCACGGTCACGATCAGCATCCCCGACCCCACGGTCGCCCAGTGCGATCTCAACATCTCGCCGGCCGCCCTCAAGTCGTTCAAGGTGCCGGCGACTCTCTTCTGCACCTTCAAGTCCACGACCGACGCCCAAGCCTCGGACATCTACTGGTGGGACCCGGGCGCCAAGGTGTGGCGAGTCGTCCCCTCCACCCTGGCCGGGAGCACTCGCAGCGCGCTGCTCTGGCACTTCTCCAAGTACAGCGCCGGACGCGCGGGCTGGTGAGCTCTCGCCCGGCCGGCGGGCCCTCGCCGCCTCGCTCGCCGAGGTGAGCCGATGAGCCGCGATGCTCGAATCCGAACCCACGTCGTGGTGGCGGTCACGGTGCTCCTCGCCGCGCTCGGCCTCGCCGGGTCGATGAAGGGAGTGCCGCCGGCCGGGGTGGTGTTCTGGTGCGTCGCCTGCCTGGCGGGGGAGCTCCTCTGGTTCCGCCTGCCGCTCGACCGGGCGACGGTGAGCATGGGAGCGTGCTTCAACTTCGCCGCCCTGCTGGTTCTCGATCGCGGGCCGGCGATGATCGCCGCCGCCTCCTCGGTGCTGCTGGCCGAGCTGCTGGTGGTGCGCAAGCCGCCGGTGCGGGCGTTTTTCAACGCAGCCCAGACGGCCCTCTCGATCGCGGCGGGGTCGATGGCCCTCCACGCTGGGGGAGCGGGGCGGGGGATACTGGGCACCCCGGGTTCGGAGGCGAGGCTCCTGCCGGTCCTCCTGGCGGCGGTCTGCTACTACGTGGTGAACCGGGGAGCGGTCTCGATCGTCATTGCGGCAAGCCAGGGCGTGTCCCCCGCGCATGCGTGGCGCGTGAACTTCGGCAGCCGGTTCGAGATCCTGGCCAGCGGGACCGTTCTCGCGCTCGGGTACGGAGTCGCGATGGCCGGCGCGAGGCTCGGGATCGCGGTCATCCCCTGGTTCGTCCTTCCGCTGATGATCGCCCGGGAGGGATACCGGCGGAGCGTCGATTCTCGGCCGGCGAGCGAAGGGGTCGCCTCCGGTCAGGCGGCCTGACCGAAAACCATGACGGGCGCGTCGGCTGGCGGTCGAAGCGCCAACGCGCACGAGGGCATGCATGCTGCACGGAAGGCCGCGGGCGCCGCGCGGTGAGGCTCGCGCAGCGACAAGGCGTTGCTTCCGTTTCCAGTCATGAGAAGCATGGCATACGGGTTGCGTTGCGGCGGGCGGGTTGAAATCGCGGGCCACGCGATGATCGACCCGTTCCGGCGCGGAGCCGGAACGGGTTCGTCTTGAGGTAACCCAGAGGGAGCCGACGTGGTGAACGAGAAGGGATTCACGCTCATCGAGTTGATGATCGTCGTGGTGGTCATCGGGCTGCTCGCCGCGATCGCGATCCCCAACTACCGGGCTTCGGAGAACCGCGCCAGGGAGGCGTCGGTGAAGTCCAACATGCACACCTTCCAGCTCGCCGCCGAGGACTTCCGGGTGCGGAACGACAGCACTTACGCCGACAACGCTCGCGACGTGGCGCCCCTGCTCCTCGGGAGCTTCAGGAACCCGTTCGAGAGGTCCACCGGCGAGGGACGCGCGTGGGAGGACCGGGCGAGCACGTCGGCCGACCCCACCGCCCGCGCGGGGATCACAAGCTACGCCGACTCGGGCTTCGGGTACTCGTACAACGTGAAGGGTTACGGGAGCCACGGGACGCTGTCCCTGGTGCTCACGACCGGCGACTAGCGCAGGCCCGCGCCTCGCGGGCTTCAGCGAAGAGCAGTAATCGTCTCCGGGCCGCTCCCCGCGGCTCGTTTCGCAGCATCTCCGGCAGCGCCCCTCCCGATCCGCGTGCCGGGCCCTCGGGCCCGCGCGGAGCGCCGAGCCGATCCGGGCGCGCGCGACAATCCTGGTTGACACCATCGGGATGCCTGCTTAGTTTCCGCCCCGGCCATGAAACGAGCCCTCGTCCTCGCTTCTCTCGTCCTGATCGTGCTCGCCGCAGGCACCGCGGCGTTCACCCAGTCGTTCTCGGTCCAGCTCGGCCTCAACCGCGGACCCACGCAACCCATCAACTTCAGCCACAAGATCCACGCGGGGCAGCTCGGCATGAACTGCCTCTATTGCCATTACGGCGCCGAGAAATCGCCGATCGCGAACCTGCCCCCGGTGAGTACCTGCATGGGGTGCCACAAGATCGCGGCGGCGGACAAGCCGGAGATCCAGAAGCTGAGCGGCTACTTCCAGCGCGGCGAGCAGGTGCCGTGGGTCGAGGTCTACTGGCTCCCGGACCACGTCAAGTTCAATCACAAGCGCCACGTCAGGGCCGGGATCGAATGTCAGAGCTGCCACGGTCCGGTGCAGGAGATGGCCGCGGTGTATCAATACCCGTCCCTCAAGATGGGTTGGTGCGTGAGCTGTCATCGGCAGAAGCTCGACGATCCGGTCCATCCGGCCACGATGGACTGCGTGGTGTGTCACCACTAGGGGATTGCGAGGCCCGGTGAGCGAAACCTACGTCTTCAACCGCCGCGACTTCCTGAAGCTGGCCGGGATCGGAGCGGCGGGCGCGATCAGCGGCTGCGGTCACCGTCCGGCGGAGAAGCTCATCCCGTACCTGATCGCGCCCGAGGACATCCTTCCCGGCGTCCCTTACTGGTACGCGAGCACGTGCCGCGAGTGCCCCGCCGGCTGCGGTATCCTGGTCAAGGCGCGCGAGGGTCGCGCCATCAAGATCGAGGGCAATCCCGCGCACCCCGTCAACCGCGGCGGGCTGTGCGCGCGCGGGCAGGCTGGGCTCCAGGGGCTCTACGATCCCGACCGCGTCGCCGCTCCGATGGCCCGGGAGAACGGCGCGTGGCGCAAGCTCACCTGGGACGAAGCCCTCAAGCGCGCCGGCGAGCGGATCGGGGACGCGAGCCGGAACCGCAAGGGCGTCGCCCTGCTCACCGGCCACGAGACGGGCGCCTTCGAGAAGCTCTGCGGCGCCTGGGCCGCGGGGGCCGGCGGCGCGCGCCTGGCCTACGAGCCGTTCGCCCCGGTGGCGCTGCGCGAGGCCAACCGCCGCACCTTCGGCCAGGCGGCCGTGCCCTACTTGGATTTCGCCGGCACCCATTTCCTGATCTCGTTTGGCGCCGACTTCCTCGAGACCTGGGGCTCGCCGGTCGGGTACATGCGCGCCTTCTCCGAGATGCGCGCCCGGAAGGACGGCGGCACGTTCGTGGCCGTCGAGCCGCGCCTCTCGCTGACCGGCGCCAACGCCGACGAATGGGTGGCGATCCGGCCCGGAGGCGAGATGGCGCTCGCGCTCGGGATGGCGGGCGTGATCCTCACCGAGGGGCTGGGCCCCGCGCTCTCGGACCGGGGAACGCTGGCCGACGCGGTCACCGCGTTCACTCCCGAGGAGGTGGAACGGGGCACCGACGTGCCGGCGGACACGGTGCGCCGCCTGGCCCGCCGCTTCGCCGCCGCCCATCCCAGCCTCGCGGTGGCGGGAGGGATCGCGGCGCAGAGCGAGCAGGCCGTGGCCCTGCACGCCGCGGTCAACCTGCTCAACTACGTGGCCGGGAACATCGGACGGTCGGTGCGCTTCGACCGCACCCTCAACTACGACACGGTCGCCCCGGTGAGCGAGCTCCAGAACCTCGCCGGCCAGATGGCCCGGGGAGCCATCGACGTGCTGGTGGTGCACGGCGCCAACCCGGTCTACTCGCTGCCGGCCTGGGCGGGGTTCAGCGCGGCGATGGACCATGTGCCGTTCAAGATCTCGCTCTCGCCCGTCCTCGACGAGACCGCCGAGCGCTGCGACCTGATCCTGCCTTCGACCCACCCGCTCGAGACCCTCGGGGACGCCCAGCCGGAGCGCGGGGTCTACTCGATCATCCAGCCCGCGATGCAGAGGCTCCCGGTGTTCGACGCGCGACCCGCCGGGGACACGCTGATCGCGCTCGCCAGCGCGGCCGGGTTCGGGAGCGCGTTCGCGGAGGGCTGGAACGAGTACGTGAAGACGGAGTGGAAGGCGCTCCATCAGCGCTTCGGCGCGGGACGGGACTTCGAGACCTTCTGGAACGAGACGCTGGCGAAAGGGGGCGTGTGGGAAGAGGTGTCGGCCCCTTCGGTCACCTGGCAGTCGGCGCCGGCATTCGCCGCTCCCGAGCTGCGCGGGGCCGGCGATCTCGCGCTGGTGCTCTATCCTTCCCCGGTCCACTACGACGGCCGCGGCGCCAACAAGCCCTGGCTCCAGGAGCTGCCCGACCCGACCACGAAGGCGGTGTGGGGATCGTGGGTCGAGATCCACCCCGAGACGGCAGCCAAGCTGGGAGTGCGCCGGGGCGACGCGGTCAAGGTCGAGACCGAGGCGGGAAGCGTGGAGCTGCCCGCCTATCTCTATGGGGGGCTCCGCAAGGACACGATCGCCGTGCCGCTCGGGCAGGGCCACACCGCTTACGGCCGCTTCGCACAGGGGCGCGGGGTCAACGCCCTGGCACTCTTGCCCCCGGCGCAGGACGCCGCCTCGGGCACCCTGGCCTATCTCGTCGCCAAGGCGACGGTGAGGCCCACGGGCCACGCCGGCACGCTGGTTCTGGCCCAGCGCGAGAAGGAGCAGGCCGACCGAGCCGTGGCGCGCATCATCCCGATCTCGGCGCTCACCGGCGGGCCCCGCGAGCCCCACGGCGGAGCTCGCGCGCCCGGCGAGCACCCTGCGGAGGGCGAGAAGCCATTCGCCGAGCTGCCCTCGCAGCACCGGCTCGGGCACGACACCGAGCCGCGCCTCAAGCCTCCCGGCGAGAAGACGCCGGCGCACGCCCTGACGGCGTTCGTCCCCGAGGACACGGTGCGCGGACCGCGGGCGATCCCGATCCGCCAGGGCAGCTACGCCAACGCCAAGCATCGCTGGGCGCTGGCGATCGACACCGACTCCTGCACCGGATGTAGCGCGTGCGTGGTGGCGTGCAGCGCCGAGAACAACGTTCCGGTGGTGGGCCCGGAGCTGGTCAAGCGCGGCCGCGAGATGACCTGGATCCGGATCGAGCGCTTCGAGGAAAGGCTCGAGCCCGGCCGGAGCGACGTCCGCTTCGTGCCGATGATGTGCCAGCACTGCGGCGACGCGCCGTGCGAGATCGTGTGCCCGGTCTACGCCACCTATCACAACCCCGAGGGGCTGAACGTGCAGGTCTACAACCGCTGCGTGGGGACGCGCTACTGCTCGAACAACTGTCCCTACAAGGTGCGGGCCTTCAATTTCTTCGACTACTCGGCGCCCGAGAAGGAGACCTTCGCGTTCCCCGAGCCCCTGAACTGGCAGCTCAATCCCGACGTCACGGTGCGATCCAAGGGCGTGATGGAGAAGTGCACGATGTGCGTGCAGCGCATCCTGGAGGGCAAGGGGAACGCCAAGGACGAGCAGCGCGAGGTCCGGGACGGCGAGATCCAGCCGGCGTGCGCGCAGAGCTGCCCCACCCAGGCCATCGTGTTCGGCGACCTCGCGGACCCTGAGAGCAAGGTCTCGCGGCTCTCCCGCGACGAGCGCGGCTACTGGGTCCTCGACGAGCTCAACACCAAGCCGGGCGTGACCTACCTGAAGAAGATCCAGCGGGAGATCACATGAGCGAAGCGACCCTGACGGCGCAGGGAGAAGCCCGGACGGCCGGCGCCCCCGGGGAGCCCGGCGCGTCCCGGATGACCCAGCGGTCGCTCAACGAGGACTGCCTCAAGCTCATCAGCAAGCCGGGCCCGGTGTGGTGGACGATCTTCGTGATCGACCTCGCGATCCTCACGGTGGGGCTGCTCGCCGAGCGCAACCAGATCATGTTCGGCATCGGCGTGGCGGGACACACCCGGCCGGTCATGTGGGCGAGCTACGTCGCGAACTTCGTGTTCTGGGTCGGCATCGCCCACTGCGGTACGCTGGTCTCGGCGATCCTGTTCCTGTTCCGCTCGCACTTCCGGCGATCGGTGTACCGCATCGCCGAGGCGATGACGGTGTTCGGGGTGCTGACGGCCGGGCTCTTCCCGATCGTCCACCTCGGGCGCCCGTGGTTCGCCTACTGGCTGTTCCCGTACCCCAACCAGCGCGGCCTGTGGCCCAACTTCCGCTCGCCCTTGGAGTGGGACGTGTTCGCCGTGAGCACCTACCTCACGGTCTCCTCGATCTTCTTCTTCGTCGGCATCATCCCGGACGCGGCGGCGGCGCGCGACCGGGCCAAGGGGCCCTTCTCCAGGCTGTGGTTCTCGATCTTCTCGCTGGGCTGGACGGGCGCGAACCACCAGTGGAAGCACTTCTACGGCGCCTACCTCTACTTCGCGGCGATCGCCACCCCGCTGGTGCTCTCGGTGCACAGCGTGGTGTCCTGGGACTTCGCCATGGCCCAGGTGCCGGGATGGCACAGCACCATCTTCGCGCCCTACTTCGTGGCCGGAGCCATCTTCTCCGGCGTGGCGCTGGTGATCAACCTGCTGATCCCGATCCGCAGCGCCTTCAAGCTCGAGCACATCGTCACCGTCGACCACATCGAGAAGCTCGGCAAGCTGGTCCTGCTCACGTCGACCATCGTGACCTACTCGTACCTGTGCGAGTTCTTCATGGCCTGGTACGGACCCAACTCGCACGAGCGCGACCTGTTCTGGTGGCGCGCCACCGGTCACTTCTGGTGGGCGTTCTGGATCATGATGACCTGCAACTCGATCATCCCCTTACTGCTCTGGTCCAAGAAGGTGCGCCGCAGCATGAGCGTGATGTTCGTCATCTGCCTGTTCGTCAACGTCGGCATGTGGTTCGAGCGCTTCGTGATCATCGTGACGTCGCTCGCCCGGCCCTTCGAGCCCTACTCGTGGGGCGTGAACTACAAGATGTCGTGGACCGAGGGCGCGATCCTGGCCGGCTCGTTCGCGTGGTTCTTCATGTTCTTCCTCATCTTCGTGCGTGTGTTGCCGGCGTTCTCGGTGGCCGAGATCAAGGAGACGCTGGCCGCGCCGCTGAAGCGGAGGGCGGCGTGATGCCGCGGCCGGGGCGGAAGGCGTCATGATTCGGGCACTCGGCAACTGGATCGATAAGCTCCTCAAGGGTCCCCCGGTGCGCTATCGCGGCGTGATGGGCGTGTTCTACTACGTCGACGAGGTCACCGCGGCGCTCGATGCGCTCAAGCAGGGGGGGCATCGCGATCTGAGCGTGTTCTCGCCGGTCCCCCACCACCAGATCGAGAAGGCGCTCGAGCAGGGACCTTCGCTGGTGCGCTGGGTGACGTTCACCGGGGGCGTGCTGGGCCTCACCGGAGGACTGTCGCTGTGCATCTACTCGGTGTACTCGTGGCCGCTGGTGGTGGCCGGCAAGGAGCTGGTGTCGCTGCCGCCCTTCATCGTGATCGGCTACGAATCGATGATCCTGCTCGCCGCGCTGTCGAACCTGATCGGCATGCTGGCGCTCGGGCGCCTGCCCCGGGTCAAGTCGAAGGCACCTTACGACCCGCGCTTCACCGAGGATCGCATCGGCGTCTGGGTGCCGTGCGACGGCGAGGCCGCGATCCGGGTGCGCGAGATGATGCGCGGGCACGGGGCCGAGGAGGTGCACCTCCATGCTTAAGGTCGGCGCGGCCCTGATCCTACTCGCGGTGCTCACGATGTTCAGCACCGCGACCATCTCGCGCGGGCTGGGGAACCTCAAGACCGCCGTCACGCATCTCTCCTACTTCGAAAAGCGGGACATGCGCTCGACGGTGGCGTTCGTTCCCCAGAAGGGGGTGCTGCGGCCGCCCGACACGCTGAGCGTGCCGGTGACGGGCAAGGACTTCCAGACCGACCGAGCGGTGCTCGAGGCCACGTTCCGGAACCCGGAGCCGATGAGCGACTCCTCGGTGGCGCGCGGGCAGCGCAAGTTCCTCAAGACCTGCATCCCCTGCCACGGGAAGTCGATGGCCGGGGACGGCCCGGTGGCGGCGAAGTTCGTGCCGCCTCCCGACCTGCTCGGGCCCCAGACCCGCCAGCGCGCCGACGGCTTCATCTACTCCTACATCCGTCACGGCGGCGCCATCATGCCGAGCTACGGCGCCCAGGTGACCGCCCAGGAGGCTTACGACCTGATCAACTTCATCCGGCATCAGCAGCAGGCGAGCCCGAGATGAGCGCCGACCACGCCGCGGGGCGCGAGAGGATCCTGCGCGAGATCGCGTCCAAGCTGCCGGTGCGCCGCAACTCCCGCGCCCTACAGATCTGGGTCGCCTGCATGGTGATCGGAATCGCCACGTTCGTCTGGCTGCTGTTCAACCAGCCGCAGCGCGCCTGGGGCTCCTACGCCATCAACACCATTTACTGGCTCGGGATCGCGCAGGGGGCCGTGGTGCTGGCGTGCGCCATCCGCCTCTGCAACGGGCGATGGGGCGGGCCGATCGTGCGGATCGCCGAGTCGCTGTCGGCCTTCATGCCCTACGGCTTCGGGCTCATGCTGGTCCTGCTGATCGGCGGCATCTGGACCTACCTCCCGTGGATCAAGCACGTCGAGCCACGGCAGATGCCGTACCTCAACGTGCCGTTCCTCTACCTCCGGACCCTGGTGGGGCTCGGGCTCCTGTGGTGGCTGACGCGCGACCTGGTCCGGGTCTCGCTCCGCACCGACGCCCAGCTCCTGAAGGGCTTCGTGGCGCCCGAGCTCAAGCCCGCCTACGAGAAGCTGAGCGAGAACTGGCGCGGCGACGAGGCGGAGGAGACCTGGCAGCGCCACCGGCTGTCTCAGCGCGCCCCGCAGATCGTGCTGGTCTACGCCGCTGTCTTCACCGTCATGGCGTGGGACTTCATACTTTCCCTGACGCCGCAGTGGACGAGCACGCTGTTCGGCTGGTGGGTGTTCATGGGGGCGTTCCTGAGCGGCGTCGCCATGACGGCCCTCCTGGCCACCCAGCTCAGGACCCGACTCAAGCTGGAACCCTACATCACGCCCGATCACTTCTGGGACGTCGGCAAGGTCATCTTCGGGTTCAGCATTTTCTGGGTCTACCAGTTCTGGTCGCAGTACCTGGTGATCTGGTACGCGAACCTGCCCGAGGAGACCTGGTGGGTGTTCCTGCGCTTCGAGCAGCCGTGGCGCGGCATGGCCTTCACCACCTTCGGCTTTGTCTTCCTGCTGCCCTTCCTAGGGCTCATGAACATGTACACGAAGAAGAATCCCATGTGGCTCGCGCTCTTCAGCCTGATCGTCCTCTCCGGGATGTGGATGGAGCGCCACATCCTGGTGATGCCCTCGCTCAACCCGGACGTCCGGTGGGTGGGGCTCCCCGAGATCGGCGTGACGCTGGGCTTCCTGGGGGTGTTCGGCTGGGCGGTGCAGGGGTTCCTGGCGCGCTACCCCGCGATCAAGGTGGCGGATGTCTTATCCGGCGCGGGAGGGCACGGGCACTAGCGCGATTCTCGCCGATTGCCGAGCGCGACGCCCGGGTCCTCGAGGAGAGGGCCCGGGCGTTTGGCTTGGAGGGGCGGCAGGGGAAGAGCGGCCGAGGTTCGCTCGGAACCTGGGGACGGCTGGACCCGGGTGGGATGGGTCCTTCGAAGTGCCGGGATGGCGGAACGGTAGACGCTGCGGACTTAAAATCCGCTGGGGGAGACCCCGTCTGGGTTCGAATCCCAGTCCCGGCATGTTGTCGAGCCTTGCGCGGGTGAGACGCGCAAAGCGCATCCGTCCAGGTCGACGGCGAGCGCGCGGTAGGGGCTCGCGCCTCATGGCACGGGTCAGCTTCAGGGTCCGAGAACCTTGACGGTGTTCCTCAGAATCGGGGCGGCCGATACTTCCGCGGGCGGGGAGCGCGATGACGCGCCCCGGTTGCCAGGGTGCGGATCCCATCAAGGAGGAGTCTGCGGATGCCTAACTACTCACGCGTAGCCGTTTTCTCGTTGTCGTACGTTCTGCTCTGGGCGCCTCTCGCGGCCGCTGGAACCGCCCAGACCGATCAGGAGCCAGACATCGGCCAGAAGACTCAGGTGACGTCGGACAAGACCTTCGAGACAACTCCCACGTGGAGTAGAGACGGCAAGTACATCGTGTTCGTGAGCGATCGGTTCGGCGGCGTCGGAATCTGTCGTGTCGGTCGTGGCGGTGGTGGCGGGATCGCCGCGCTCACCCAGCCCGCTGCGGACGAGGTGGACGTGTTCCCGGATGCCGGCCCCGAGGGCCAGGTCGCGTTCGCATCGAACCGCTCCCGAGGTGTCTTCCAGGTCTGGAGCATCTCGATCGGTGCGCGGGGTCTGACCCAGCTCACCAACGCCCCGTATGGCGCCAACTACCCGGCGTGGTCTAGGGACGGCAAGGAGCTCGCCTACATGGCGCCCGACAAGAACGGGAAGGAGTTCGTCTGGATCATGGATGCGGACGGCTCCAACCAGCGGCAGCTGACCGATGGTACCCAGCCGCGTTGGTCCCCCGACGGCAAGAGGCTCGTGTACAGCAAGATGACCCAGGGCAAGGAGAAGAATCGGGACATCTACACGATCGAGATCGAGACCAACACCATCTCCCAGATCACCTCCGAGAACACCGCGGAGTTCTCGCCCGACTGGGGCCCGGACGGCAAGTGGATCTCCTACATCGCCTACAAGGGCAAACTGGGCTATCTCAAGAACGGCAAGGAAGTCATCAACGACCTCAAGAGCAAACCCAATTACGAAATCTGGATCAAGAACGTCGAGGAGACTGGTAAGAGCGGCATCCAGTTGACCCGCTCGAAGGGACTCAATGGCTGGCCGCGCTGGGCGCCGTCGGGCACCGAGCTCGCGTTCGTCTCCGACCGCGGCGGCAGCCTCGATCTCTGGACGCTCGTCCCGGGCGTGATCTCGAAGGGGCCGAGCACCGCGGGGAAGGAATAAGCTACCGGGAGCCGGGGCGGGGCGGCCCCGGGCACACGCGGGGACGGGACCTCCCGCAGCCTGTCACGGCAGGCGGCCAATCTGTCCGGGGTGTTTGGTCGGAAGTGGGTCTCGTATCGGGGCGATCTGGTGCGGCGCCAATCGGGGATTGGACGACGGCGGCCACCCGGTGAGGGTGGCCGCCGTCGTCTACTCGTTTTCGGGCGCTGATCTCAGTTCAGGACCACGAGCCTCGTCGCGGTCGTCTCGTCCAATTGCGTCAGCCGCACCCAGTAGATCCCGGGCGCCGGCCTGCGGTCCCATCCCAGTCTTTCCTCGTGAACGCCGGGACCAAGCGATTCCAGATGGCGCTCGGCCATCACTCGGCCGGCGATATCGATCACCTGGAGCGTGGCCGCCCCATCCACGGGCAGCGCCAGTCGGATCGCCAGATCCGCGGACCCCCTCGCCGGGTTCGGCGTCACGCCCAGGAGCGCGAGCGTTTCCGGAACGATCAACGGGGTCTCCGGGAACGTGATCTGCGTGATCGCCTTTCCGATCCGGGTGGTAGCGATCGCCTCGTTATCGGCCGGCAACGCATCGCGTCCATTCGTGAGCGTGGCGACCGCCTTGAACGTGACCTTTCCGATGCGGGCGTCATCGTTGGTAAACGTGTAGCTGAAGTCGTAATCCGTGGTGCGGTTCGTTCGCACGGGCACGAATCCCTGCAGATAGCCAATTTGCTCGAAACCTTGATAGCTGCCGGCGACCCCCTTGTACAATTCGACTCTCACGTTCTCCGGATACTGGGTGTTCCGGATGCCGACCGTGATCTGGCCCGTATGCCCCACCGCGCCGTTCTGCGGCACCCTGAATTTCGTGATCGCCACGTCGTGGGTCTTGACGCTCACGTTCTGGCTCGCGGAGCCCGTGCGACCATCGACGGTCGTGACCGTCAGGGTGACGGTGTAGTCCCCATCCGCACCATAGGCATGCGCAGGATTGTAGACCGTGGCGGTGGCCCCATCACCAAAGTCCCACGACCGAAGCTGGATGCCCTGCTGCCCGGGGTCGTACGACGAATCGAAGAACTGGATGGTGTCGAATTTCGATGGGTCACTCGGATAGTAATTGATTTGAACAATAGGCGCCGGCGGCTGAATCTGAACCACGTTCACTCGCAGGGTTCCGGAGACGCCGCAACAGGGGGCCATTGCCTGAAGGTAGTAGGAGGTGGTGGTCGGCGTGGAATCGGGCCCGGCACGGAAGGTGAAGGAGCCGAATCCCGAGCATCCCAGGAAGTTGAGCCCGAAGATTCCCGACCCCATATCCCGATAGACGTTGAGGTTGCCTGTGAAACTGCCTCCCACCGCGTCGACACGCAGCCAGACGCCGGTGGTGGGCGTGATCTTGTACCAGATCGTCTGTTGCGAGAACGCG
>VBOT01000154.1 GCA_005893225.1 Candidatus Eiseniibacteriota bacterium | reverse complement strand
GGAGTTCTCGAGGTCTCACTTCACCCACGCGTGGAAGGAGGAGGCCGAGCGGGACTGGAAGCAGCAGGCGGTCGAAGTGCTCCGCGAGATCATCTCGCTCGACCCGGGCGAGGACACGCGGCGGTCGCTCTCGCACTCGGTCGTCACCTGGGTCAGCGCGGCGCTCCAGCGCTCGAGCCTGCACGAAGCCCAGCGAGCGGTCGAGCTCCTGCGCGAGCTGGACCCCGAGCTGAAATTCTCGGAGGAGGAGCTCACCGAGCTCATGCGCCGCATCAACTACAAGCCGCTGGTCGAGTACCTCGACGAGGCGGACTCGAACGAGCAAGGCCGCTTCGCCGCCTTCGCGGTCGGCCTGGGGCGCCCCGGGATCGACCTGGCGTTCTCGGTGATGAGCCAGGGGACGCGCAGCCGCACGAGGGCCGCGGCCTCGACGGCGCTCTGTTACCAGTGCGCCGGCAATCCCGAGATGCTGGAGCCCTACCTCGGCTCCAAGGACGCCGAGGCGGTGATCCACGTCGTGTTCGTGCTCGGCCAGATCGGGGGGTCTGAGGTCGTGGGCATGCTCCACGTGGCGGCGCAGCATTCCGATTCCCGGGTGCGGCGCCAGGTGGTGCAATCCCTCGGCTCCGTGCCCGCGCACGACCGCCTCCCGCTCCTGCTCGAGCAGCTCGACACCGAAGATCCTCAGCTCCTGGCCACGACCCTCAACATGGTGGCCCGGGAGAGGAGCCCGGACGTCGCGCACGCCCTGCTGCGATGGATCGAGGGGCCGGACTTCGAGTCGCGGGGCGAGGACATCCAGCGCGCGTTCTTCCAGGCGCTCGCGGAGGTGGCCGGCGACGAGGTCGTCCCCACTCTGGAGTCCCTGCTCCACCGCGGGGGATGGTTCGCGCGGCGATCGTTCAGCCGTGCGGCCGCCGCCCGCACGCTCCAGCGCATCGGCACCCCGGCCGCCCAGGCGGTGTTGACCGGCGGGCTCAAGTCGCGCGCCGCCGCCGTGCGCAGCGCGTGCCAGGAAGCCCTCCAGGTGAAGGTAACCCCATGACGAACCTGCCCGCGCAGCCGCGAAAGCCGGATCCCGGCGCCAAGTCGCTGGACGATCGCCGCCGCGAGCTCGGCAGCGAGCTCGTCACGCTGCTCTCCGCCATCATCCGCATCGGGCGCGCCTACAGCGTGACCAACCAGGTGTTCCGCACCCAGCTCGGCAACATCGCCGAGGCCCTGCGCCCGATCCTCGAGCAGGAGAGCGAGGCTGTGTTCGTCGCGCTCGACGCCGACCTCTACCTGAACGGCGTGCGCGTCCCCGTCAACACCTCGAGCTTCCGCTTCCACCAGACCGTGATCGAGTCGTTCAGGAGCCGGGAGATCTCGGGGATGCGGGTCGAGAGCGGCGTCGATCTGGAAGAGCTGGGCAAGTTCTTCATGCTGTTCCTGGGCGCGGAATGCCCCCACGGGCCCGAGCTCCTGAAGGCCTGCCTCGGGGCCGGGCTGCAGCGGATCCAGCCCGCGATCCATGCCTCGACCGAGCCCTCGTACGCCGGCAGCGATCCGTCGGCGCTGTGGGATTCGGGCGAGGCCGCGAGCGGGTCGGGCGCCGATCGGGCGCACATCGACGGCGCGACCGGCGCCGGGCGCGGCTCGTCGCGGTCGCGAGGTGGGGCCCGCAGCGCCCAGGGGCAGGCGCTCCGCCACGCCCGCTCGCTGCTCACCACCACGGCGCTCCAGAGCGGCATCGAGATGCGCCACGCGAAGCGCGTCGTCCAGCCGCTCGTCGACGGGGCGTTCTCGACCGAGCCGGTGGTGCTGGGGCTTTCGACCCTGCGCGAGCACGACGAGTACACCTACGCGCACGCGGTCAACGTGTCGGCGATCGCCGTGACGATGGGCCATTTCCTCGAGCTGGACCGGCGCGCCCTCGCCGACCTCGGCGTCGCGGCCCTGCTGCACGATGTCGGCAAGAGCGTGGTCGGGGAGCGCATCTTCCACCCGCTCGAGGGCTTCACCGACGAGGAACGGGCCGCCGCCGAGTCCCATCCCCTCGAGGGCGCCAAGCTGCTGGCGCGCTCGACGGCGCTCAACCCGACCACGCTGCGCTGCATGCGCGTGGCGCTCGAGCACCACAGCGTGCCGGGAACCCCAAGCTATCCAAACTTCAGCCCGGGCTGGAGGACCAGCTTGCTGTCCCAGATCGTGGCCGTCGCGGACTGCTACGTGAGCCTCCAGAACCGGCGGGCCGACATGATCGAGGACATCACTCCCTCGCAGGCCCTGGGAATGATCCTGGGCCCCCTCCGGCCCCGCTTCGAAGCGTCTCTGCTGTGGGCGCTGGTCCAGTCGGTCGGCTTCTATCCGCCCGGACAGATCGTCGAGCTCGACGACGGCTCGATCGCGATCGTCCTGGCGCCCAACCCTCAGGATCTCGCCCGGCCGCAGGTGCGAGTGATCGTGGCGCCCGACGGCCGGCACCTCGGACCGGGAGAGCCGGAGGACTTCACCGTGCCGCCCGAGCGGTCGGTGCACCGGCCGCTGCCGGCCGGAGAGTATCCGCGGGAAGAGGAAGCGTCCGAGGCGGCCTGAGAGACGGGCAGGTCACGGCCCTTCGAGACGTCACTCCCCGACGGCGCGGCAGGCGCCGCCGGATGGGGCGGCCTTCCCTCAATTCCCCGCGCGCTCGAGCAGCGCGTGCTTCCGCTCCCTCAGCTCGCCGAGCTGGACCAACTCGGTCGGACGGATCTCGGCGGCCTCGGCCCGGCCGTCGTTGAACATGAAGCGCCGCCTGCCCTGCTTCACGGTCTCCATGGGCCCGTCCCGGCCTCCCACCCCGACCTTCCCTTCGAGCACGCACACGCAAGTGCCCTCCGGGTCGCAGATCACGGCGAGGGTGGTGCCCGTCACCTCGACCCGGGCCGCCGGGGTGGTGATCGAGAGCCGCGCCCCCTCGAACCGAGGCCCGGTCATGAGACGCACCTCCCCCGCCAGCACCTCGGCGCTCACCCGCCGGCCATACCAGCGGCCCGGTGTCTGGGGCACGGTGGCGTCGGTGCCCGGGGTGAGTTCCATGGCGATCTGTCTCGGGCTCACGAGCTCGAGCTCGCTCGCCTCCGGCACCCGGATCCGCGCCCCGGGGCGGATCCATCGAGCCAGGTCCTCGGTGTGGTTCATCGGCACCGGGCGGCCGTCGATCACCGCGATGCCCGCTCCCCTGGAGGCTGAGATCCGCCAGCCCGGCCCGCGGTTGATGAGTCCCACGATGAGGAAGAGCGCCGCCGCGGCCGCCGGGAACGCCGCCCAGCGCCACGCCGAGCCTGCGAGCGCCCGGCGCCCTGACACTCCGTGGAGCCGGGCCCCCGCGCGCCCCGGTGCGCCCAGGGCTCCGGTGACGAAGGCGTCCCGGGTGCGCGCCCGGAACACAGGGTCCGCCGGGGACGTCGCGAGTGCCCCCAGAGCCCCGCGCGCGCGCTCCTGATCGGGGGTGAGGACCTGCCCGGAGTGCTTCATCCCAGCGCCTCCCGCAGCATCTTCCCAAGCGACTCGAGCGCTCGCGAATAGCGCTTGCGCGCGGCCGCGTGGTTGATCCCGGTCATCCGGGCGATCTGCTCGTGGCTCAGTCCTTCGTATTCGTAGAGCACCACGGCGATGCGGAGCGGCTCGGGCAGCCGCTGGATGGCCCGGAGCACCAGCTCCCGGCGCTCCTCGGCCAAGAGGTCGCGCTCCGGGTCGTTGGTGCCCCGGGTGAGCCGGGCGGCCAGCGCCGGGTCCGCCTCGATCGATCCGCTGCGCGCGCGCATGCGGTAGGCGCTCGAGCGCCAGAAGTCGCGACACGCATTGTAGGCGATCGCGGTCAGCCAGGGCCCAGGGTCGCGGGTCGGATCGAGCTGGTGAGCGGCGCGATGCACCTTGAGGAACACCTCCTGCGTGAGGTCTTCGGCCGCGCCGCGCTCCCCGACGAGGCGGTACACCAGGCCGTAGACCCGATCGAAATAGCAATCGAAGAAGCGCCCGAGCGCGCCCGGGTCTCGCGCGCCGACGGCCACCAGCTCGGCATGCGAAAGCGGAGCGCCCGGGGGCGCGTCTCGAGCGGCCGGGACGCCGTCGGATTCCGCCCGGGACCCTCCCCCGGAGGGCTTCACTTCCGTAGATACGGAACCGGGCGTCCGGTGTGTCGGGCCGGAGGGCGGGGTCACGAGGCTGGGCCTTCCCGTTGGGGTCGTCGCCGAGCGCGGCAGCGCAAACCGAGCCCGGAACCCAGCGAGCGGGAGCGGCGGAGCCCCGGGCCGAGCGAGTATGCCACAGGGGGGCAGCCCGAGGTCAGCGAGTTGCTGCCAGCGGTCTGCTGCTAGGCTGCGGCCTTTTCCCCAGCCGGCTCCATCATCGGCTGGGCGAGCGCCACCGGGAGGCGAACCCAGAAGCTGCTGCCCTGGCCCGAGACGCTGTTCACCCCGACGTGGCCGCCGTGGAGCTCGGTGATGCGCTTGACCAGGTGCAGCCCGATGCCGAGCCCGGAGTTCCGCACCTCGTGGTTCGGGATGCCCTGGCCGAACAGCTCGAAGATGTGGGTGGCCTCCTCCGGCCGGATCCCGGGGCCCTGGTCGCGCACCTCGATGCGCAGGAACTTCGGCTCGCGATCGGTGCGCACCGTGACGGTGCCGCCTTCGGGGCTGAACTTGATCGCGTTCACGAGCAGGTTCACCACCACCTGGCGCATCTTGACGTCGTCGAGCGGAACGGTCGGCAGCGAGCCCTCGTATTCCTCCTTGAGGACGATGCCACGCTTCTCCGCCAGGGTGCGCGAGGTCTCGACCGCCGCGTGCGCCACCTCGTTGACCGAGAGCGGCGCGCACTTGAGCGTCAGCTTGCCGCTCTCGAGCCGCGTGAGATCGAGGATGTCCTCGATCAGGTTCAGCAGCCGCTCGGCCTCGACGCGGAGCCGCCGCAGGAACTCGCCGCGCTGCTCCTGGTTGAGCCGGTTCTCGCTGTCGTCCAGGAGCTCGGCGTAGGCGATGACGGTGGTGAGCGGGGTCTTGAGCTCGTGGCTCGCGGTCGAGAGGAACAGGTCCTTCATCCGGTTCATCTCGGTGAGCTTGAGGTTGTCCTCCTCGAGCTGGCGGGAGCGGCTGCCGAGCCGCTCCATGGTCTCGGCCCTGTCGATGACCGCCGCCACGTGCTCGGCGAACATCTCGAGCATCTCTCGATGGTGCTCCTGGAAGCTCTCGGGATGGTTGATGCGGTTGACGTTGAGCACCCCGACGCAACGCTCCCCGACCCGCAGCGGCATCGACAGGGCCGAGGTGATGTTGCGGTCGTTCTTGAAGTGGCGGCCCAGCTCGTGCGCGGTCGGGTTGTGATCGAGGATCACCGCCTCCTGGCGCTGCGCCACCCAGCCCGCGATGCCCTCGCCGAGGCGCTTGCGCGCGTGGCGCGCGAACTCGGACTCGAGCCCGTAGGAGGCGCGCGTCTCGAGCATGCCGCTCTCGGGGTTGTAGATCATGATCGAGGCCTGCTGGGCGCGCAGGGTCGAAACCACGCGGCGGGAGATGATCTCGAGAATCACCTCGAGCCGGAGCTGGAGGTTGAGCGTCGTGGACATCTGGAACAACGCCGAGAGCTCGGAGAGCCGGGTGCCGACGTCGTCGGACTCGGTCTCTTTCTGCCGCAGGGCACCGCGCATGCGGTTGAGCTCGCGGTGCTTGAGCGCGGTGTAGAGGCAGAAGACCAGCACCAGCCCGGTGAGACCGACGATGGCGTAGTAGGCGTGCTCGGGGTTCGCCAGCCCCTCGCGGGGGCCCAGCGACTGGACCAGCGGGAGGTAGAGAAGCGGCACGGTGGCCGTGAGCGCCACCACGACCAGAAAGGTGACGCCCCACAGCAGCCAGCCCCGCCGGTCCAGGCGGTCGGCCTCAGACTGCTCCTTGCTGCGTACTCGCTCACCATCCATGTTCATGTCCGGAGCACCTTTCGGGCGATGAAACGGGTCTCGGACATTATCGGCAGCGCGGCCGGGGCTGCTTAGTCCGAAAAGCGGCCGTTCCTGATAGATTGCCGCCCCGTGATCCGGCCTCGCCTCCGCCCCTGGGGGGTCGCGGCGCTCCTCGCGGCGCTGGCCCTCACCGCGCTCTACCGGGACGCCCTGCGCACCCCGTTTCTCAGCGACGACCACCAGTTCCTCGAGGAGGCCAGGGACCGCCCATTCTTGGAGTGGCTCACCCGCCCGGATCCCCTCGGGGGCTACTTCCGGCCCCTGTCGCGACAGGTCTACTTCGAGTTGCTCCGCCCCTTGGCCGAGCGAAACGCTGCGGTGCTCCACGCTGCGAACTTCGGGGTCTTCCTCGTCTCCCTGGCACTCCTCATCGACCTCCTGGCCCTCCTCCCGGCGAGGGGGGCCCTGGCGGCGGGTCTCTACTTCGCCGTGCTCCCCTTCCAGCGCGTGAACCTGACCTGGGTCTCGTGCATCCAGGACCTGCTCGCGCTGGCCGCCACGCTCGGGGCCCTGGCCTGCTTCCGGCGGGGCCGATTGCGTCTCGCGTTGCAAGGAGGCGGCCCTGCCGCTGCCGGCGGCGCTCTGGGCCTGGGACGCCTGGGTGGAGCGCCGGCCCTGGCAGGAGACCCTGAGGCGCATCGCGCCCTTCGGGGCCGTGGGTCTCCTGTGCTTTACGGTCGGGCTCGTCATGCGCGCCGGCAGCGGCGCGGCCCCGCTCCTCCACTTCGACCCGGCCCACTTCGCCGCCGGCTACGCTCACATGATCCAGAGCCTGCTCGGGCTGGAGCAGCCGGGGGTGTTCGCGGGCGCCCTGCTCGAGCACGGGCCGGCGCTCGCGCCGTTGCTCTTGCTGGTGCCGCTCGCGCTCTGGCCCCCTCCACGGGATCCCGGCGCGGCGACGCCCGGTCGCCCGGCGGCCCTGGCGGCGTTCTCCCTGGTCTGGCTCGTGGCCTTCGGATTCGTGACCGGCCCGGTCGCCTCCACCTGGAGCGCCTACTACTACACGCTCGCCGCCGTGGGAGCCGCGCTGCTCGCCGGCCTGGTGCTCGCGCGGGCCGACCGCTGGGGGTGGCTGGCACTCACCGCCGGGCTTCTCTGGTGGCACTCCGCGAGTAGCGGGAGCCGCACCTTCGCCGTGGTGGATCGCCCCTGGGTGTGGACCTCGCACCTCACCAGCTTCTACTTCGAGCGGGCCTCGGCCCTGACCGGCACCCTGTCCCGCCACCTCCTCTCCCTGGAGCCGGCACCGCCCCAGGAGGCCCGCTTCTTCTTCGCGACGCTGCCCTCCTGGGCGGTCTTCCAGATGGGGAACGGGGCGCAGATCCGCTACCTCTACCGGGACCCCACGCTGGCTTCCTTCTTCTACTCCCAGTTCTCGGAGTCGACCGCGGCGGACCACCCGTGTCGCTTCATCTTCTGGGACGGGACCTCGCTCCGTCACCTCTACGCCGGAAGCCGCGACCCGTTCTTCCAGGTGGGGACCGATCTGCTCCTGCTCGATCGTCCCGAAGGGGCCGCGCATGCGTTCCGGCGCGCGCTCGCCTCGGGGGGCGATCGCCGCGATGACCTCTACTGGCTGGGCTGGGCGGAGCTCTGGGCGGGGCATCGCGAGGCCGCCGAGCTCTCCTGGAGCTCGTTCGGGGCGCGCGACGACCCCGTCCGCTGGCTTTCGGAGATGCAGGCCGCGCGCGCCGCTCTCGAAGCTCGCGACAGCCTGGGGGCCCGCCGGGATCTGATGGCCGCGATCGAGTCGTCGATCGGCCGCCCCGAGGCGCACGCCGTGCTGGGGCGGCTCCTCGGGCCCGGGCAGCCCAAGTACGCGATGCTGGAGCTCAAGGTGGCCGCCTGGCTCGACCCCGCCGACGGGAGCTCGCGCCGGGACCTCGTCCGGCGCCTGGTCGCCGCGCGGCTCGACGAGCCGGCGCGTCGCGAGCTCGAGGCCCTCGAGCGAGTCTACCCCGCATGGCGGTCGGACACGGCGCTGGCCGGGGCGGCGCGAACCCTCGAGCAGCGCTCGGACCGGGGCAAGAGCGTGATCCGGTTCTAGGCTCGGTCCGGGCCGCCGCGAAAAACCCTGCGCTGGAGCGGAAATCGCTTCTGCCGGCCTTCAGGGCGCGGCGGCGGATCGGTACAATCCCGTGCATGAAACGCGGTCGAGTGGTGCTGGAGCGCTTCGAGAGCGCCGTCCTGCGCGGCAATCCGGCGGGAGACCCGGCGGAGCGCACCGTGCCGGTCTACCTGCCCCCTTCCTACGACGACTCGCCCGCCACCCGCTACCCGGTCGCCTTCGTGCTCACCGGCTTC
>VBOT01000153.1:4424-17000 GCA_005893225.1 Candidatus Eiseniibacteriota bacterium | reverse complement strand
GCTCCACGTGAAGCCCCAAAGCGGGCTCGGCGAGCCACGCCGGTACGCCCTCGGGGATCCGCCGGGCTTCTACTATTCGCCAACCTGGTCTCCCGACTCGCGGAAGATCGCCTACCAAGACGAGCGCCTCAATCTCTGGATCCTCGAGCTCGCCTCGGGCAGGAACATCAAGGTGGACACCGACCCCTACGACACCCCGTGGCGAACCATGAACCCGGGCTGGTCCCCCGACAGCCGCTGGCTCGGCTACACGCGGCAGGTGCGCAACCACCTGCACGCTGTGTTCATCTACTCGCTCGAGCGCCGCAAGGCGAGCCAGATCACCGACGGCCTGAGCGATGCGCGCTTCCCGGCGTTCGACCGCGACGGCCAGAACCTGTTCTTCACCGCCAGCACCAACGCCGGACCCTCGGCGGGGTGGATCGACATGTCCAAGTTCGATCACCCAGTGACGCGCAACGTCTACGCGGTGGTGCTGCGTGCCGATCGGCCCTCGCCGCTCGCCCCGCAGAGCGACGAGGAGGAGGCAGGCGGAGCGAGGAAGTCGGCCCGGAAGGAGGAAGATGAATCGGAGGAGCCGCGCGAGGCGCCGCCCGAGCCCGTGCGCATCGACCTGGACGGGATCGGGCAGCGGATCCTGGCGCTGCCGGTCCCCCCACTCGCCTACGGCGGGCTGTTCGTGCCTGAGGCAGGGACGGTGCTCCTGCTCGAGACCGTGGAGCATCCGCCCGAGAACGAGACCGAGCGAGCGGGCACGCGCCAGGCCCTCTACAAGTTCGACCTCGACTCGCGCAAGCTGGACAAGCTGGTCGAGGGCATCGGCGGCTTCGACGAGCGCGGCGACGTGAGCGAGGGCACCAGCACGTTCCGGCTCTCGCACGACGGCAAGAAGATCCTCTACGAGGAGGACGAGAAGTGGATCGTCGGCCCCGCGCTCGAGCCGCCGAGGCCGGAGGAGGAGCCGCTCAAGCTCGACGAGATGGAAGTCCAGGTCGATCCCCTCGCCGAATGGCGGCAGATGTATCACGAGGCATGGCGCATCGAGCGCGACTTCTTCTACGACCCCCACCATCACGGCCTCGATCTCGCAGCGGCCGAGAAGAGGTACGAGCCCTACCTCGAGCGGCTCGCCAGCCGCTCGGACCTCAACTATCTGTTCGAGGAGATGCTCGGCGAGCTCACGGTTGGGCACCTGTTCGTGGAGGGCGGCGATCAGCCCGACCTGCCTCCGGTCAAGACCGGGCTCCTCGGCGCCGACTTCACGATCGATCGGGGCCGCTACCGCTTCCGGCGCGTCTACGGCGGGGAGAACTGGAACCCCGAGCTGCGCGCTCCGCTCACCCAGCCGGGCGTGAATGTGAAGACAGGCGAGTATCTCCTCGAGGTCAACGGGCGCGCCGTCGAACCATCCGAAGAGATCTACGCCTACTTCGAGGGGACGGCCGGGAAGTCGGTGGTGCTGCGGGTGGGTCCCGGACCGTCCCGCGCCGGCTCGCGCGAGGTGACGGTGGTGCCGGTCGAGAGCGAGGCCGGGCTGCGCAGACTGGCGTGGATCGAGGACAACCGCCGGGCCGTCGAGCGGCTGGGCGGCGGTCGAGTGGGCTACGTGTACCTGCCGAACACCGGCGACGAAGGCTACGAGAGCTTCAACCGCTACTACTTTGCCCAGCTCGGAAAGCAAGCGGTGGTGATCGACGAGCGCTTCAACGCGGGAGGCTACGCGGCCGACTACGTGATCGGTGTGATGCGCCAGCCGCTCATGAACTACTGGGCGACACGCTACGGTCAGGACTTCGAGACGCCGATCGGCGCGACCCTTGGGCCCAAGGCGATGATCATCAACGAGTACGCCGGCTCGGGCGGCGACGCCCTGCCGTGGTACTTCCGCCAGGCGGGGCTGGGGCCGCTGGTGGGCAAGCGCACCTGGGGCGGATTGGTCGGGATCTTTGGGTACCCGAAGCTGATGGACGGCGGGCGGGTGACGGCGCCTCGCATCGCCTTCTACACGCCGGCGGGGCAATGGGAGGTCGAGAACCACGGCGTCGCGCCCGACATCGAAGTCGATCTCGACCCCAGGTCATGGCGCGCCGGCCACGACCCTCAGCTCGAGGCGGCCGTGGCCGCGGTGCTCGATTCGCTGGCCAAGCATCCCCTAGAGGCGCCGAAGCGGCCGGAGTATCCGAACTACCACACGGGCGGGGTGGGGAGGTAGCGGGCGGACCTTCCCGTCGGAAGCTCGCCGCCGAATTCCAGGCGAGCTTCCGACCCGGGATGGACGGTCTACGGATTCAATGAAGCACCGTGGCCCGCCTCGAGACCCACCTGCCGTCCTGCGCGAGCCTGAGCCAGTAGACACCAGCCGGGAACGATCCGGCCTCTCCCAGGCTCACCGTGTGGCTTCCCGGTCCCAGAGATCCGACCTCGTGACGGCGCACGCTGCGCCCCGCGACGTCGACGAGATCGAGTGTGGCGGGTCGCGAGCTCGGCAGCGTGAACGCCACGACCAGCTCGCGGGGTGCGGGGCTCGACGGGAGCGCGGCCAAGGACAGCGCCGGGGTCCGACCGCTGATCACCTGCTCGGCTATCCCGCGTCGCCGCGGCAGATCGTGGCTCACGGCATCCGTGGCCTGGGGCTGATAGCGCGGCCGGTCGGCCAAGAAGGCGTCGCGCACGTCGGAATCGCTCATCGCGCCCTGCCAGATGCCGAGCTGCGCGATCGAGCCTCCGAAGAAGTCCGCGTAGTTCCCCGGCCCGCGCCAGGTCGAGGCTCCGAGCACGATCTCCGAGGTCTGGTGACCGAAGTTGGGGGTGGGCGCCGTCAGGACGCGATCGCCGTTGACATAGACTCGAGCCTCGCCCGGTTCCTTCGTGACGGCGAAGTGATACCACGCATCGGGCTCCACGGGGGCCACCGGGGCCCAGAAGAGCGGGGTCCCCAGGTACGCTCGCAGCGAGCCCTCCTGCACGGCGATCCCGACCCCGTCGTCCCAGCCAAAGGCCTGGAGCCATTCGATCAGGTACTGGTATTGGCTCGATGCCGAGTTGGCCGGAGCCCTGAACCACATCTGCACCGTGAAGGCGGAGGTGTTCTGGAGCTCGGCAACGCTCGCGGGCGGGATGGCCGCGATGTCGTCGAGGCCATCGAACTGGAGCCGGTACGGCGACGCCGGGGTGCCATTGCCCTGCCAACCGCTGGTCGCATCTCCATTGAAGTTCCGGAGAGTCGCCACGTTGGGAGCACCCGCCAGGTCGACCCACGGCGAGCCGGCGCCGGCCGCGGGGCCCGTGCCGTTCGCGCGGTCCGCGCGCAGCGAGACGATCTGTTGGAGCGAGGGCCGTGGAGACGACCGGTAAAGGCTGCGATCGGCGTCGTAGACTTCCCGAGCCTGGTCGTCGTCGAGGGTCCCGTCCCACAGCTCGAACTGCGAGATCGAGCCCGAGAAGAAGTCCCCGTAGTTGTAGGGGTAGCCGTAGCCCTCGAAGGTGCGGAACGTCGAGGCGCCGAGAACGATCTCCGATTCCTGGATTCCGAGATGGGAGTGGTTGCCTTCGTACACTCGCTCGCCGTTCACGTAGATCCGCACCAGATCCGTGTCCTTCGCCACCGAGACGTGATACCAGGTGTTGGGCTCGACCTTCGCGACCGGAACCCACGGGGCGAGGTAGACGATGAGTTCCCCCTGGTGGATGGCGATCGACATCCCGAGACCCTCGGTCGGAGGGTCTGGATGCTGGACCCATTCGAGAAGGTACTGGTAGCGATCGGAGGGCCCGTCGAAGCTGGTCTTGAACCACATCGAGGCCGTGACCGCGTGCGGGGACTGGAGCTCGGGAACGCTCCCGGCCGGAATCGTCACGCGCTCGGTGATGCCGGGCTCACCCGTGAAATCGAGGCGGCATGGAGAAGTCACGCCGTCACCCTCCCAGCCGCTGCAGAGATCGCCGCGGAAGTTGAACAGGCCGGCGGCGTCGCCCTTGACGAGATCCTTCCAGGGCCCTTGAGCCCCTGGGGCCGAGTACGCGCCAGTGGCGTTCGCCGAGTCGGCGCGGAGTGACACGATGCGATGAAGCCCGGCGAGATGAGTCACGCGCGGAGCCTCGAAGGGAGTATCGCTGCTCGGCGGGTTGGGCTCGGCGTCGCGCCGGGCCGCATGACCCTGGCCACACAAAACGACGGCGGTGAGGACCGCGACCAGCGCTATGGTGAGCGCTCGCTGCTGCATGCTGTTCGCGTGCATCAAAGCTCCCTGGAATTGTTCGTGGGGAAGAGCGGGCGACCCGCTCCATCCAGGGTGGACGAGGACGGGCGCGAGGCCGTGGCGGCAGGGGCAATAATCCTATCGAGCGCGAAGGCGCCTGGCGAGCCGAGCGGGTGTCCCGGCCCGGTTCGGCCGCGCTTTTCGCATCATCCGGGGCTCTGGGAGGGAAAACTCTCGCAGGCTGCGAAACTCGCCGTGCGTTCCGCCCGGGCGCGGCACGCCCGCCCCGCTCGAGGACCCGAGCTGGCCGCCCCGCCCCCTGGCCATGCGCCCCCCGAACGCCACGACGCGGGTGGCTGCGCTCCTGCCGGCACGCTCCTGCCGGGGGCTGGCGGCGCGTGAATGAAGCGGGCTACAGTGCCAGCATGTCACACGCCGACGACCAGCGGCTCGCGGGCGAGGCGGCGGGGGTGATCGCGGCCACGTATCAATCCTATCTCGATCGCTTTCGCGACCTCACGCAGCATGCGCGCGGAAACTTCGAGAACTGCGATTGGCACGCGGTGCAGCACGACTCGGCCCGGCGGCTGGACCTCTACAACGATGCCGTCCAGGAGGGCCTGAGGCGACTCTGGTCGCTGCTGGGCCCGCGGGTCGCCGATGGGCCGACGTGGGCCGGGCTGCGGCAGGCCTACGCCGATCACGTCGCGGGGCGGGGCGATGGCGAGCTGATGGAGACCTTCTTCAACTCGTTCACGCGTCGGATCTTCCACACCATCGGCGTCGACCCAGCGGTCGAGTTCGTCGCCCCGGCTTCCGACCTGCCGGTCTACGGCCCGCCCTGGAGCATGACCGTGAGCTTCAGGCGCGAGGGCCAGCACGCGAGCCTCTACCGGGACCTGCTCGAGCACTTCCGCTTCGCCGCCGACTACGACGACCTCGAGGGCGACGCCCTCCGGATCGCCGCCGCGGTGGAAGCCCGGATGGGGGCACACCAGGTGCGCGGACTCGAGCTCGCCCGCTCGGTGTTCTACCGCAACAAGGGGGCCTACGTGGTGGGAATGGTCCACACCGACGGCCCGGACGTCCCCTTCCTTCTCGCCCTCACCAATCCCTGCGGCAAGGTGGTGGTGGATGCGGCGCTCCTCACCGCCGACGAGGTGAGCATCGTCTTCAGCTTCGCCCGCTCCTACTTCTTCGTCGAGATGGAGCGGCCGCGCGAGCTGGTCGACTTCCTGCGATCGATCATGCCGCGCAAGTCGATCGCCGAGCTCTACAACGCCATCGGCTTCAACAAGCACGGCAAGACCGAGCTCTACCGCTCGCTGCTCCATCACCTGAGGACCAGCGACGATCGCTTCGAGATCGCCCCATGGTGATGATCGTGTTCACCCTGCCCCACTTCGACGTGGTCTTCAAGGTGATGCGCGACCGGTTCGAGTACCCGAAGACGGTCACCCACCAGGAGGTTCGCCAGAAGTACCGGCTGGTATTCCGTCACGACCGGGCGGGGCGGCTGGTCGACGCGCAGGAGTTCGAGCACCTGGCGTTCGAGCGCAGCCGGTTCTCCGACCCGGTGCTCAAGGAGCTCGAGAAGTCGGCCTCGGAGACCGTCGAGGTCCGCGACGGCCGGGTCGTGATCGGCCACCTGTACACCGAGCGCCGCCTGCGCCCGCTCGACGTCTACCTGCGCGAGGTCGACGGGGAGGCGGCCCGGGAGGCGGTGATCGACTACGGTCAGGTGCTGCGCGATCTCGCCGCGACCAACATCTTCCCCGGGGATATGCTGCTCAAGAACTTCGGGGTGTCGCGGCACGGGCGCCTGATCTTCTACGACTACGACGAGCTGGCCCCGCTCTCCGATTGCAACTTCCGGGTGCTGCCCCAGGCGCGGAGCGACGCGGAGGAGACCTCGCAAGAACCGTGGTTTTACGTCGGTGAGAAGGATATCTTTCCCGAAGAGTTCCGGTCCTTCCTCGGGCTCCGGGACGACCTGCTCGAGGCGTTCCTCCAGCATCACGAGGAGCTGCTGGGCGCCGACTTCTGGCGTCGGATGCAGGAGCTGCACCGCCGGGGCGAGGTTCTGGACGTGTTTCCGTATCGATCCGCTCGCCGGCTGCGGCCGCGCGCGCTCGGCCCCGCGGAGGCGGGAGGACCCCTTCATCTCGAGGAGCTAGGCCCATGAGCGTCATCCAAGGCGAAGCCATCGCCATCCGCGACGGACGGCTGCTGGTGCCCGATCACCCGGTCCTCCCCTTCATCGAGGGTGACGGCACCGGCCCCGACATCTGGCGCGCCGCTCAGCGTGTGCTCGACGCGGCGATCGAGAAGGCGTACGGCGGCAAGCGAAGGATCGCGTGGCAGGAGGTGCTCGCCGGCCAGAAGGCGTTCGACCGGACGGGAAGCTGGCTGCCGGACGAGACCCTGGAGACATTCCGCACCTATCTGGTCGGGATCAAGGGTCCTCTCACCACGCCGGTGGGAGGCGGGATCCGCTCGCTCAACGTGGCCGTGCGCCAGGTGCTCGACCTGTACGTGTGCCTCCGGCCGGTGCGCTGGTTCCGCGGGGTGCCTTCGCCGGTCAAACACCCCGAGAAGGTGGATGTCGTGATCTTCCGCGAGAACACCGAGGACCTCTATGCCGGGGTCGAGTTCGCCGAAGGCTCGGACGACGTGCGGAAGGTCCTGGCGTTCCTGAAGGAGCAGTTCCCCAGCGCCTACAAGAAGATTCGCTTCCCGGAGTCCTCGGCGATCGGTTTCAAGCCGGTGTCGCGCGAGGGGAGCGAGCGGCTAATCCGCGCGGCGATCGACTACGCGATCCGCCAGCGGCGGAAGAGCGTGACGTTCGTGCACAAGGGAAACATCATGAAGTTCACCGAGGGCGCGTTCCGGAACTGGGGCTACGCGCTCGCCGAGAGGGAGTTCGGCAGCGGGGTCTACACCTGGCAGCAGTGGGAGCGGACCCGGAACTCGAAAGGCGAGGACGCCGCCAACGCCGAGCAGAGCGCGGCGCTGGCCCAGGGCCGGGTGCTGATCAAGGACGCCATCGCCGACATCACGCTCCAGCAAGTGCTGACCCGGCCGGAGGAGTTCGACGTGGTGGCGACGCCGAACCTGAACGGCGATTACCTGTCGGATGCCCTCGCGGCTCAGGTGGGCGGGATCGGCATCGCCCCCGGGGGGAACATCAACTACGTGACCGGGCACGCGGTGTTCGAGGCCACGCACGGGACCGCCCCCAAGTACGCCAACCAGGACAAGGTCAACCCGGGCTCCGTCATCCTCTCGGGCGAGATGATGCTGCGCTACATGGGCTGGAACGAGGCGGCGGACCTCATCATCCGTGGGATGGACGGGGCGATCGCGAGCAAGAACGTGACCTACGATTTCGCGCGGCTGATGGAGGGCGCGCGCGAGGTCAAGTGCAGCGAGTTCGGCGAGGCAATCGTCGCCCACATGAGGGCATGAGCGTTCGCGCATGGGAGACGATCGAGAGCAGAGAGGGGAAGACGCGGACCCCGACCGCGAGCCGGACGGCTCCGAGACGTTCCTGAAGGCCCTCGAGGACTTCGAGCGGGAGAAGCCGTCGCCGGGGCCCGGCAGGGCGGAGCCCGTCGTGGGCGCGCGCATCCGGGGCACCCTGGTCTCGATCGGCGACGAGCAGAGCCTGGTCGACTTCGGCGGCCGCAGCGAGGCTTTGGTGGAGACGAAGCATCTCCGCGACGAGGCCGGCGCGCTGAAGCATCAGCCGGGCGACCTGGTCGAGCTGTTCGTGGTCGAGGCCGCGGATCAGATCGTGCTCGCGCCGTCGCTGCTCGCGGATCCCAGGGCGGCCTGGAGCCAGGTGCACGAGGCGCGCCGCACGGAGGTCCCGGTGACGGGACGCGCCACCAGCCTCAACGCCGGCGGCCTCGAGGTCGATCTGGGCGGGGTGCGCGGCTTCTGCCCGGTCTCGCAGGTCGAGGCGGCCTTCTGCGCCGATCCCTCGGTGTACGTGGGGCGCACGCTGCAGTTCCTCGTCACCGAGCTGGACGAGGCGCGCGGGACGGCGGTGCTGTCGCGGAAGGCGCTGCTCCGGCGCGAGGAGCAGGAGAAGGCGAGCCGGCTGCTCGCCTCGCTCAAGCCCGGGGACGAAATCGAGGGATCGGTGACCCGGCTCGAGCCGTTCGGGGCGTTCGTGAATATCGGAGGCGTGGACGGGCTGGTTCACGTCTCGGAGATCAGCCACGACCGGACGGCGCACCCGCGCGATGCGCTCGCCGAGGGACAGAAGGTGCGTGTGCGGGTCCTGCGCATCGATCGGCTGAAGGACGACCGCCCGCGCATCGGGCTCTCGATCAAGGCCGCCGCTCCGGATCCCTGGGCGAACGTCGGGGAGCGCTTCACGAAGGGGCTGCGGGTTCGCGGCGCCGTGGTGCGCCTCACGGACTTCGGCGCGTTCGTGAACCTGGCGCCCGGGATCGACGGCCTGGTCCACGTCTCCGAGGCGGCTCCGCATCGCGTCTCGCACGTGAAGGAGGTGCTGTCCCAGGGACAGGACGTGGAGGCGCTGGTGCTCGCCGTCGATCCGGTCAAGCGGCGCATCTCGCTGTCGATCCGCGAGGCGATAGGGGAATCCGCCCCCGCCGCGCGATCCGCCGCCGTGGGCGACGCCGTCGAGGGTGTCGTGGCGGGGATCAAGCCCTACGGCGTGTTCGTGGACCTGCCGGTCTACGGCCACCGGGTGCGCGGCCTGGTCCCGCGTGAAGAGACGGGCGAGCCGCGCAACGCCGACCTCATGAAGCGCTTCAAGGTCGGGCAGCCGCTCGCGGTCGAGGTGATCGAGGTCAAGGAAGGCAAGATCCGGCTGAGCGCCGCGCGCGCGGCCGCGCGCGCGGAAGAGCGGGGCTTCAGGAGCTACGAGCAGCGGGGCGGCCCCGCCCCGGATGCGCCGCCGACGGCCATGGCCGAGGCGCTGCGCAAGGCGATGGAAGCGGCCAGGAAGAAGCAAGAGGGGCGCTGACCGGAGGCCCGATCGCCGCGGCGCTTGGCATCGAGCGGCGCCCGGCGCGCCTCATCCTCCGGTCGGCGCGCGGTGGAGCCGGGACTGGCCCGCGCTACGAGCCCCAGCTGGCAAGGGCGGCTCTCCCGCCCGGGTGAGTCTCCAGAACAGCCTGGAACTCGGCGAACAGCTCCGGATCCCACCATCCCCTCTTCGTCTCCTGCGCCATGATCTCGAGCGCCACGGCACTCGTCATGGCGTCGCGATACGGCCGCGGCGAGGTCATCCCGTCGTACACGTCGCCCAGCGCCGCCACGCGGGCGATCAGGGGAATCGAATCCCTCGCCAGCCCCTCCGGATAGCCGGTGCCGTCGCATTTCTCGTGGTGGTGGTAGACGACGGGCAGAGCCCGCTGGAGGCTGGGCATGTGCTGGAGCAGGTCGCGTCCCACCACCGGATGGCGCCTCATCTCCTCGGTTTCCTCGGGGGTGAGCCTTCCCGGCTTGAAGAGGACCTCGTCCCTGACCCCGATCTTGCCCAGATCGTGGAAGAGACAGCCCTGGCGAAGCGCCATGAGGTCCTGGGCGGGGAGCCCCACGCGTTCGCCCAGCATGCCCGCATAGTGGGACACCCTGCCGCTGTGCCCCGCCGTTTGGGGATCACGCGCGTCGATGGTCCTGGCGAGCGCCACGATCACGCGCTCGGCGTCCTCGAGCGTGTCGGTCACCGCCTTGACGCGCAGCAGGGCCTGCACCCGGGTGAGGAGCTCCTCGGTGTCGAACGGCTTGTGAATGAAATCCGTGACACCGTCCCGGATGGCCCTCAGCCGGTCGACCCGGGTCGCGTCGCCGCTCAGCATCACCACCGGAAGGAGACGGAGGGCATCGTGAGAACGGATCTCCTCCAGGACCGCGTGCCCCTGTCGGCCCGGCAGATGCACGTCCAGGAGGACCAGATCGGGCGGCGCTCCCTTGAGGAGCTCGAGCGCCTCTTCCGCCGAGGCCGCCTCTTCCACGATCGCTGCCAGCGGCTCGAGGAGACGAACCAGGACCTGCCGGATCTGGGCGTCATCGTCGACGACCAGCAGTCGAGGTCCCTGGCCTGCCGGCGAGGCCGCTAGATCCGCGCTCATCAGACGCTCGGCGCTCCGCATCAGGCGGCCATGCGGCGGGGCTGTTGAAGCGCCTCGCGCACCTTGCGGAGCAGGATCTCGGGAGTGAAGGGCTTGAGGAGGAAGTTCACTCCAGGCCGAAGCACTCCGCGGTGGACCACCGCCCCGACGGTGAAGCCGGATATGAACAGCACCCGCGTATCCGGATGGGTCACGCTGATGCGATCGACGAACTCGGGGCCGCTCATCTCGGGCATGATGACGTCGCATACCACGAGATCGATCGCGGACCCGTCATCGTCGAAGAATCTCAGCGCTCCCACACCGTCCCCGGCCTCGAGCACGGTGTAGCCGTTGAGCCTCAGCGACTCCCGGATCACCGACCGCACCTGGACATCGTCATCCACCAGCAGCACCGTCTCGGAGCCCCGCGCCGGCGGCCCGACGAGAACCCGCGACTCGCCGGACTCGTGGTCGGCCTCGACCCTGGGCAGGAACACCTTGAACGTGGAGCCTTTCCCGGGCTCGCTGTAGACCTCGACGTGCCCCCCACTCTGCTGGGCGATCCCGTAGACCATGGACAGGCCCAGGCCCGTCCCCTTGCCCCCCTCCTTGGTGGTGAAGAACGGCTCGAAGATCCTCGACTTGGTGTCCGCGTCCATTCCGCACCCGGTGTCGCTCACGGCCAGCATGACGTAGGGTCCCGGCGTCACGCCGATGTGGTCGCGCGCGTAGGCATCGTGCAGCTCCAGGTTGGCGGTCTCGATCGTGAGCTTGCCGCCCTCGGGCATGGCGTCGCGGGCGTTGACGACCAGATTCAAGAGCACCTGCTGGATCTGGCCCGGATCCACCCGGACGCAGCCGAGCTCGGCGCTCGGCAAGGTCTTGAGGTCGATGTCGGCTCCGATGATGCGCCGCAGCATGTTGTCCATCTCGCCGATCACCCCCCGGAGGTCCAGGACGCGGGGCTCGAGCACCTGGTGCCGGCTGAAAGCCAGGAGCTGCCGGGTGAGGGAGGCGGCGCGCTTGGCCGCCTGCTGGATCTCCTCGACGTCCAGGCGGTTGGGATCGGAGGGCTCGAGGCGCGCCAGCAGGAGCTCGCCGTAGCCCATGATCGCGGTCAGGATGTTGTTGAAGTCGTGAGCCACCCCGCCCGCGAGCCTCCCCACCGCCTCCATCTTCTGGGTGTGGCGGAGCTGCTCCTCGGTCCTCCGCAGCGCCTCCTCGACTTCTCGCCGGCGGCGCGCCTGCTCCATCTCGCTCACGGCCCGGCGCACCGCGGGCACGAGACGCGAGAGCCGCTGCTTGAGGACGTAGTCGGTGGCCCCCTGGCGCACCGCGTCGATGGCGGCCTCCTCTCCGAGCCTCCCCGAGACGAAGATGAAGGGGACGTCGGGTGCGAGGCGCCGGGCGATCTCGAGGGCCGAGAGCCCGTCGAAGGTAGGAAGCGCGAAGTCCGAGAGGATGAGCTCGACGTCGCCGCCCTCGAGCGCGGCGGTGAACTCGCCGCGGGTGCAGACGTTCCGTGCCTCGAACCCCACGCCGTCGGCCTCGAGCGTGTCGCGAACGATCTCCACGTCGTGCGGATCGTCCTCGAGGTGCAAGATTCGCAGCGGGTGCTCGCTTCTCGGCTCCACCGGCACGGTCATCGCAGGCCTCCTCCTTCGGATCTAGGCTGCCTTCCTCGGGCTCCCGGGTGGCGGCTCGTTCAGGACCGCCCAGAACAGGCCCAGGTTCTTCACCACGTCGACGAACTCCTGGAAGACCACCGGCTTGACGACGTAGGCGTTGACCCCCAGCTGGTAGCTCTCGACGATGTCGCTCTCCTCGCGCGACGAGGTGAGCATCACGACCGGGATCGAGCGAAGCTTCTCATCCTCCTTCATGTCCCGCAGGACCTCGAGCCCGTCCAGCCTGGGCATCTTGAGGTCCAGCAGGACCACCGTCGGGTTGCCGGGGGCGCGGTCGCGAAAGCCGCCGCGGCGATGCAGGTAGTCGAGCGCCTCCACGCCGTCACCGACCACGACCACCTCGCTCGCCAGGTGGTGCTCCCCCAGGGCCGCCAGCGTGAGCTCGACGTCTTCGGGGCTGTCCTCGGCGAGGAGGATGCGCTTGAGGGTGCCGCTCATGCCGCCTCCTTCAGTTCGGGCAAAGAGGAAAAGTGGGTGGCCCCACGGTCCATCCCCAGAGCCCCGGAAAAGGGCATGCCGACTCGCCGCCCTGGCAGGGCCAGGACGGAGAGGCACAGCGACGCAACGGAGACCACGCCGACGAAGAGCCCGGTC
>VBOT01000153.1:0-4404 GCA_005893225.1 Candidatus Eiseniibacteriota bacterium | reverse complement strand
GCCCGGTCGTGGCCCGCTGGTTGGGTCGATCTTCTGTTGAGCGACTCGCCACGATCGTTGGCTCCAGCCAGAAGCGAGAGGTCCGCTGGACAAGAGTTCGTCAGCCGGCGCGAGTTTGAGCCGCCAATGCCATCTTGAGGTAGGCTTGGATATCGGCAACGAGGGTGGAACTCTTGACCCCTTTCGACCCGGTGGAACTCCATGTCTGCTCGTAACTACGACCCTCTGGACCCCGATTCGCTCCGAGCCCTGGGCGCCGCGCTCGACCGGCTCGCCCTGGGCTTCGCGGATCTCCCGCCCGTGGGGGCCGGGGGCGACGGGTCGCTCGAGGGCGTGCTGATCGAGGTGGCGGCGCGCCTCCACGACAACTACCCCTACTTCCATCCCCTTTACGCGGGCCAGATGCTCAAGCCGCCCCACCCGGTGGCGCGGCTGGCCTACGCCCTGGCGATGTGGATCAACCCCAACAACCATGCGCTCGACGGGGGACGCGCCAGCTCGCGGATGGAGAAGGAAGCGGTCGGCGAGATGGCCCGCATGATCGGCTGGGAGAGCCACCTCGGCCACCTGTGCGGCGGCGGCACGATGGCGAACCTCGAGGCCCTGTGGGTGTCGAGAGAGCTCTGTCCTGGCGCGGCGGTCGTGGCGTCGCGGCAGGCGCACTACACCCATCAACGGATCGGGGCCGTGCTCGGCATGGACTTCGAGCCGGTCCCCTGCGACGGACGCGGGCGCATGGACGCGGGCGCCCTCGAGCGGATCCTCAGGAAGCGCCGCGTGGGAACGGTCGTGGCCACGATCGGCACCACCGCGACCGGGTCGGTGGACCCGCTCGCCGACCTGCTCGAGCTGCGCGAGCGATACGGGTTCCGCCTTCACGCCGACGCCGCCTACGGCGGGTACTTCGGCCTCATCGAGGGCCTGGATCCCGAGACTCGCCGCGGCTACGACCGTCTGGGCGAGGCGGACTCGATCGTGATCGACCCCCACAAGCACGGGCTCCAGCCTTATGGATGCGGCTGCGTCCTGTTCCGCGATCCCGAAGTCGGCCGCTTCTACCAGCACGATTCGCCCTACACCTACTTCAGCTCCGGCGATCTGCACCTGGGCGAGATCAGCCTGGAGTGTTCGCGGCCGGGTGCGGCGGCGGTGGCACTGTGGGCGACCCAGAGGCTCTTCCCGCTGGTCCGGGGCGGGGCGTTCGCCCGCATGCTGGGCCGCTCGCGGGCCGCCGCGCTGGCGCTTCACCAGCGGCTCGAGGCCGACGAGCGCTTCGCCTGCCCCTTCCCTCCCGAGCTGGACATCGTGGTGTGGGCCCCGCGCGCCCGGCGAGCCAGCGAGTCCTCCGAGCGCTCGCGCCGCATCTTCGCCGAGGCCGCGAGCCGGCAGCTCCACCTGGCCCTCGCCGAGCTGCCGGTCGAGCTCTTCGACGGCTCGGGGGTCTGCGGCGAGTGGGATCGGGCCAACCTGACCTGCCTGCGCTCCGTCCTGATGAAGCCCGAGCACGAGGAATGGATCGAGCGCATCTGGACCCTCCTGGATCAGTCGGCGGAGGCGGTGATGCGGGAGCCGACGCCCCGCGCCTGAGAATCGTGCTGGGGGCCGCCCGCGCCTGAGAATCGAAGGATCCGGGCTTGACCCCGCGCGAGCGCGGCGGGAGCATCTCGCCGGTCGATCGTTCCCGACAGGTTCTGTTTCCGGAGGTGTTCTCATGTCCAAGAAGATCTTGATGCTGGTGGGCGACTTCGCCGAGGACTACGAGGTGATGGTCCCGTTCCAGGCGCTGCTCGCCGTGGGCCACACGGTTCACGCCGTGTGCCCGGGCAAGAAGCAGGGCGAGAAGGTGCGCACCGCGATCCACGACTTCGAAGGCGACCAGACCTACACCGAGAAGCGCGGCCACGATTTCACTCTCAACGCGACCTTCGACGACGTGAGGCCCGAGCAGTACGACGCCCTGATGATCGCCGGCGGCCGCGCGCCCGAGTACCTGAGGCTCAACGAGACGCTGCTCGGCGTGGTACGGCACTTCTTCCAGGAGCGAAAGCCGGTGGCCGCGATCTGCCACGGCCCGCAGATCCTCACCGCCGCCGGCGTGCTGCGCGGGCGCCGGGTCTCCGCCTACCCCGCCGTGGCCCCCGAGGTGAAGCTCGCGGGCGCCGAGTACGCGGAGATCGGGATCGATCAGGCGGTCACGGACGGGAATCTGGTGACGGCGCCGGCCTGGCCCGCCCACCCGGCGTGGATCGCGCAGTTCCTGGCGGTGCTCGGGACGCGGATCATGCACGAGCAGCCGGCGGGGGCGGCGCGGTAGAGATGGCGAGGGTGGCCGTGTTCATTTCAGGTTTGGCACTCTGCCTGATCGTCCTGGCGGCCACCCCTCCACCCGCGCGGGCGGAGTTTCCGTTTTCCCTGCGAGTGTCCGGCGGTCTGGGACAGGGAGGTGGTCAGAGCGACGGGGCTACCGCCGTCGGCCCTTTCGGGATCGCCGCCGTCGACTTCGCGTGGCGCCACCGGCCGGGACGAGCGATCGTGCTCTCACTCGAGACGGCAGGTGGTCCGTTCAGCGTTTCACATCTTGCGTCGCTGACGCCGCGTTACCTCGATTCGATCGATCACACGTCGCTCGTTCTGGGAATCGAGCGGTCGTTGCCTGACACTCCGTCCGGACCCTACGTGCAATTCGGGGCGGGCATCGGTCGCGTAGTGACCGATGCCTTTCAGCGGTCCAACGGCGTGGCGCTCTCCGGCGCCGCCGGAGCTCGAATCGTTCCGAGTCCAGGACCGGTCGGTTTTCTCTTCGGGCTGCGCACCAACCACGTGTTCTCGGCGCATGCCAGGTGTCACGCGCTGGCGGTGACGCTCGGGCTGACGATCCACCCGAGGTGAGCCGGTGGTTCGGCCCGGCCGGCTCGACGGGGAAGCCATTCAAGCAGGCTGCGGTTCCCGTTCACCCAGCAGGGACGCGCTCAGGCCCTCGAAGATCGCCACCGCCAGCCGCTCCTTGAACCCGCCGAGGTCGTCGCCGAGGAGCCGCGCTTCCTCGGGGTTCGAGATGAAGGCGCACTCGACCAGCACCGCTGGCCGCCGGGTCTTCCGGAGCACCCAGAGCCTGCGTGCTACGTACTCCCCCGAGCGTCGGTTGTAGATGACCCTGACCCCACGGTCCGGGAGGCCCAGGGCGACGAGCTCCTCCTCGATCGCCCGGGCGATGCGATGCCCGACGCTCTCACCGCCGTCCGCGTCGGTCTCTGCGAAGCACCAGACCTCCGCGCCGCGGGTCCGCGGATCGCGCGCGGCGTTGCAAATGAATGGAGATCAGGTCGGCGTCGCGCGCGTTGGCGATGTCCGTCCGCTCCTTGAGGGAGACCGTCCGGTCGGCGTCTCGCGTGAGAGCCGCCTCGAATCCGGGTGGGTGTCGAGAATCGCCATAAGGGCGCGCCTGATCCCCAGGGTCACGTCCGCTTCGCGGAGCCCGGTGGCCGCGTCGACCGCGCCCGGATCCTCGCCGCCGTGGCCCGGGTCGATCACGAGTCGGAGTTTCGCGCCGGCCGTCATCCGAGCACCTTCGCGCTGTTCCTGGATCGACGAACCGTGGAGGTCACCAGACCCCAAGCGGTTCTAAGACTGGAACAAATGGCTCGCCGGTCGCCCACCGATTGGCCGTGGAAGGCTTGCTAACTCACGCGGCGGGGAGGGAGAGGGCTTCCAGGTCGTGGATCACTGGGCGTGCGCGCATGCCTTTCGTCGCTTCGGCGAATAGCTAATGCCAATCCTTAAGGCCGTGGGAGTCGAGGACCAGCCGGAGATCCTGCCCTGCGCACACGTTCGTCTCATCGGGAATCGCGGAGAATCCACGCTTCTCGCTTTCTGGTCCAGCGATCGAGCCAGCGTACGAAACGGCGAGGCGGACTTACGGCAAAGTCCTTCGCTGTGGCCTTCCGCCCCTCGAGCAAGAGCTGCTTGGGCTGATGATAGGTCCCGAAGCACCAATCGGCGATCGGGAAACCGAAAAAGCCGCCGATTCCCTCGTTGCAGCCGATGTTGGCATGGTGCATGAGGTGAAAGCCGTACAACTTCCTCCACAGCACCCCGAACCTCGGGTGCTCCGTCGCCCTCTGCCACCACTCGTACGGCCAATGATCGATGGCATGGAGGATCTCGTAGAGCATCATCGACCAGGCGATCGCTGCGTACCCTGCCAAGACCACGGGCAGTCGCGGCATGAAGGCCTGCAGCCCGACCAAGAATGGCGTGAACAACGCCCAGAACGCCACGAGCGCGTAGGCTGGAAAGGCCGAGCTCGGGTATTGCGCCTCGTGCGTGATCGGGTATTCGTTCAGAATGAATCGATCCGAGCCTTTCTCGACCGGCCTCAGGCGAATGGAAGTGAGGCTGTGATGA
>VBOT01000152.1:21193-23256 GCA_005893225.1 Candidatus Eiseniibacteriota bacterium | reverse complement strand
TCGACGGCGCCTGGCCGAAGGCGTGGCCGGCGTCGGCGCCTACCAGCGCGACGGCCATGATCCAAAGCATCAGCCGGCGGCTGTTCGCCGGCCGCGGGCGCGGATCCGGATGGGTGAAGGTGCGTCTCATCGTTCGATCCTCCCTTCTGTTTCATGCATCGTGGTCATGGGCAGCCGCACCCGCGCGCGGGTGCCGCGGCCCGGAGCGGTTTCCAGCTCCAGCCCGTGGCCAACACCGAGGGCTCGCATGCGCTCGCGCACCGACTGCAGGCCGAAGCCGTCTCCCTGCGCCCCCCCGGGCTCGAAGCCCGGACCGTCGTCCTCGACCTCCAGCACCAGGCCCTCGTCTCGCAGCGCCGCGGAGAGCCGCACCCGTCCGCCCTCCGGACGTCGCGCGGCGCCGTGGAACACGGCGTTCTCCACCAGCGGCTGGAGCACGAGCGGCGGCACCACGCAGAGCAGGGCTCGAGGGTCGACCTCCTCCTCGACCTTCAGCCTCTCGCCCAGGCGCGCGCGCTCGATCTCGAGGTAGGAACGCACGAACTCCAGCTCCTCGCGCAGGCTGACGTGCTCGCGCTCGGAGCTTCGCAGCGCGTAGCGGAACACCTCGGCCAGCCGCTCGGTCATGACTTCCGCCCGCGGCGGGTCAGAGGCGATGAGGGCCGCGATCGAGTTCAGGGTGTTGAACAGGAAGTGGGGGTTGACCTGCGCGCGCAGGGCTCGCAGCTCGGCACGCGTCAGCTGGACCTTGGCCTGCTCTTCGGCGCGCGCCCGCCCCAGGAATTGCCGGTGGAAGAGATAGGCGTAGATCACGCCCGCAAAGAGCGAGGTGAAGATGAGCGTGTAGAGCAACGCGATCACGAAGGCCCGAACCGAGCCCATGAAGCCGGGGATGATGTGGGTAAAGTGGATGATTGCTCCGCCCACCAGGCTCCCGACGACGGCGGCCGCGGTGGTGCCCGTCACCTCGATGAGCGGTTTCCGGCTCCAGCCCGTGGCCAACACCGAGCGCTCGCATGCGCTCGCGCACCGACTGCAGGCCGAAGCCGTCTCCCTGCGCCGGCGGCACCACGCAGCGCAGGGCTCGAGCGTCGACCTCCTCCTCGACTTTCAGCCTCTCGCCCAGGCGCGCGCGCTCGATCTCCCCCGCCCCACGGGGACCGCAACCTCTCACCGATGGTCATGCCTTCCTCCGCCGGCAACAGTACGCAATCCTGGGCGCGGCGGAACCCCCGTAGGGACGAGTGGTCGATAACGGCGGGCGAGCGGCACTCCGGCGGGCCGAGCAGAGGGCGTGGCTCGCCAGCCGTGACGGGATCCCAGAAGGAAATGGGCCCGCGCGCCTCAGCGGCCGAGGAGCCGCTCTCCTCCCCCGTCACGGAACGCGGCCAGCGCTTGCTCGCGGCCCGCCACCGCCTGCGCCGCGAGGTCCTCGAACGCCGGATGGTTGCGCAAGGAGTCGAAGGCGCGGCTGGTCGAGAGCGTCGGAGCCACGAAGTAGCCCATGGCAACCGCGCGCCGCATCATCTCGAGCCCCCGTTCGTGCTCGCCGGCGTCGCAAAGCAGCCAGCCCTCCTGGAAGATGGCCTCCGGGTCGTCCGAGATCATCAGGGCGCTGAAGGCGGCCATGCTGGCGATCATGTCCGCGGGGCGTCGATCGAGCCAGGCCATCAGGCATTCGATCCACTCGCGGAAGGCCGGAATGTGCGCCACCTGGGCGCGACTCATGTCCCAGTCGAGGAGCTTCCGGCGCGCCTCGTCGCGACGCCCGGCCAGGCCGAGGCCGATGATCCGGATCCCGACGTCGCCGCTCCCGGCGCCCGGGGGCCGCTCGACCGCGAGGAGCCGCTCGATGTCGCCGGTCATCAGGATGGTCTGCTCGACGCTCGTCGTGATGTTCGGGTCGAGCCGCCGCGCCTCGTGGTGCGCGGCGATGGACTGTTCGAAGAGTCCGCAGTAGCGACAGGAGTGGACCAGACCCGCGAACAGCTCGGGATCGTTGCCGTGACGGTTGGCCTCGCCGAGGGGGCGCACCAGTGCGGTTCGTGCGTGGCCCGTGTCCG
>VBOT01000152.1:0-21088 GCA_005893225.1 Candidatus Eiseniibacteriota bacterium | reverse complement strand
CCGATCACCCGGTGGCAGCGGCCGAGCTGAGCCCAGGCCGGGGCGAACCTCGGATCCAGCTCCAGGCAGCGCTGATAGAGATCGCGCGCCCGCGGGAGCATGTCGTAGTCGCGGGCCAGCTCGTTGGCCCGGAGGTAGAGGGCGTAGGCCCGGGCGTCGTGGGGCGCGTCCGGCGTGGGCAAGGAGCCGGTGGCGCCGAGCGGCAGCGCGAGCGCTTCCACCACGCGCCGCGCGATGTCGTCCTGCAGCCGGAACAGATCCCCGAGCGACGACAGGATGGTCTGGGACGTGAGCAGGGTCCCGCCCGGGGCCTCGACGAGCTGCGCCGTGGCCTGGAGCTGGTCGCCGGCGCGCAACAGCGTTCCCATCACCACCCGGTCGACGTCGGCCTCGGCGGCCAGGGACCTGAGGTCGGGCGCTTCGCCTGCGAAGCGGGCGGCGACGGCGCTGGAGCGCACGATCAGCGAACCGAGCCCCGAGAGCGAGGTGGCGATGGCGTCCGGCAGGCTGAAGGCGAGGAAGTCGGTCTCGGGATCGGGGCGCAGGACCCGGAACGGCAGCACCACGAGGCGCGTCAGCGCGCGGGCCAGGGCCGGGGTATCGTCGCCGAAGTCGCCGCGCACGGCTCGCAGCTCGGCGGCCATCGCCTCGGCCGACGAGGGTCGCTCCGAGGGACGCTTGGCCAGGGCGCGGCGGATCACGCGATCCAGCGCCGCCACGGCCGGAGAGCCCATGAGCGCGGGGGGCTGCTCGTGGAGCGTGGCATGCAGGATCTCCACCACGTTGCGGCCGGCGAAGGCCGGCCGGCCCGCGAGCATCTCGAACAGGATCGCCCCGGCCGCGAACAGGTCGCTCCGGACGTCGACCGGCTCGCCCGTCACCTGCTCGGGCGCCATGTAGCGTGGAGTGCCCATCACCATCCCCGGGCTCGTCAGTTCGGTGACCGAGCCCAGCGACCGCGTCACCTCCGCGTCGCTCGTCCTCGCCAGGCCGAAGTCGAGCAGCTTCACGCCGTGGGGCGTCAGGAAGACGTTCGAGGGTTTGAGGTCGCGGTGAACGATGCCGCGGGCGTGGAGCGCGGAGAGGGCCGCCAGGATCCCGAGGCCGATGGGCAGCGTCTCGGAGACGTTGAGCGGCCCCCGGCGCAAACGCTCGGCGAGCGATTCGCCTTCCAGGAGCTCCATGGCGATGAACAGCTCGCCTCGATCCTCGCCGATCTCGTAGAGCTGGCAGACGTTCGGATGGTTGACGCTCGCCGCGGCCTTGGCCTCGCGCCAGAAGCGCCGGCGCGCGGTCTCGTCGCCGGGAAGCGACATCGTCTTGAGAGCCACCACGCGCTCCAGCCGCTCGTCGCGCGCCGCGTACACGACGCCCATCCCGCCCTCGCCCAGCTTGCCGCTGATCACGTAATGCCCGATGCGAACCGGCGAGTCCTCGGAAAGGGGGGTCGCGGCGAGGTCGGAAGCGGGAGGCGAGGACGGCCCGGCTCGTCTCAGCCAGCTCGTGAGGGCGCGCAGCCGTCCCCCGGGCGTCTTGTCGGTCGGGTTCTCAGCCATGGGACGACCGATCATACACGAGGGTTTCTCGCCCCGGTCGTGGAGCCTCGCCCTTTCACGCCGCGCACCGACGTCCGCGCCTATCTCTGCGCGCGCGCGCCCTCGTAACGCTCCAGCTCGCGCCGGGCCTCCTCGGCTCGGCCGAGCGCCCTGAGACAGGTCGCGAGGTGAAGGTGAGCCGCGGTCAGGCCGGGCTCGAGCTCGAGCGTGCGCCGGAATTCCCCCGCCGCCTCGGAATGACGCCCCAGCGCCATCAGCGCGTGACCCAGGTTGTAGTGGACGTTCACCCAGCGCGGGTAGCTCGCCAGCAGCTCGCGATAGATCGGGACCGCCTCCGCCGCGCGCCCGGTCTGCTGCAGCGCGAACGCCTGCTTGTACCGGGAGTCCGCGACCTCGCCGCTCGCCCAGGCGAGATTGCTGGCCGCGAGCGAGAATCCCGGCTGATGCCGGATGGCGCTGCCGAACGCCGGCAGCGCGTCCTCGTAGAACCCGAGCTTAGCCAGCGACCATCCCAGATTGTTCCACGCCTGGGCGTTCGTCGAGTCGAGCGCCAGCGCGGCGCGGTAGGCCAGGGCGGCGTCGGCGTGCCGGCGGTCGTGGGCGAGCGAGAGCCCGAGCTTGACCCACGAGTCCTCCGCCAGGGTGTCGGGACGCATGGGAGGAATGCCGTGCGCGTAGTTCTCGGCGATCGTGTCGGTGGAGGCGAAGCTCAGCGTCTCGAGCGCCAGCGGGACGAGCCGGGGCGAGGCTCGCGCCGCGTAGACCCCCATCAGGAGGTGCCGGGCCTCGATGTCGGCGGGGCTCAGCTGGATCGCGTACTCGAGGTGCGGGATGGCCTCGGCGCCGCGGCCCTGATGGATCAGCCATCGGGCGTAGTAGCGGTGAGGCGCGGGATGCTGCGGATTCAGGGTCAGGGCAAGGGTGAAGTGACTGTCCGCCGCGGCGGGGTTCCCCAGCGCGTTCTCGACGATCGCCAGGTTCACCTCGAGCGTGCCGTAGTTGGGAGTGAGCTTCTCCGCCTCGAGGAAGAGCTCCCGGGCGCGCGCGTAGCGGCCCCGCTCCATCTGCGTGAGCCCGTAGTTCATCTTGCCGCGCCCGTTGGTGGGGCTCTTCCTCACCACGTCCCCCCACAGGGTCTCCTCGCTCCGCCAGGCTCGATTGCGCTGGTGGGTTCCAACCGCGTGAGCGAGGAGGACGGCGACCGCGAGCGCGCCCGCCAGCGCCACCGCCGGCCGCGCGTTGCGGCTGCGCTCCGCCCGGAGCTCGAGGCCCTGCGAGACCCACGAGACCACGGCGAGCGAGAGCCCCATGAACGGGAAGAAGATCCGGTGGTCGTTAGCCACCTCGGCGAGCGGGAAGATCGTCGACGAGGGAATCAGGGCGATCCAGAACCAGGCGATTCCGAAGGCCGCCGCGCGGGTGGACGGACGTTTCGAAGCCTGCCCCATCAGGACCAGCATGGCCCCCGCGAACAGGACGCCCGCCGCGACGCGCGCGTCTCGGGGGCTCGCGAAGAGCTCCAGGTCGGTGTCGGCGCTGAGGCCCGTCGGCAGGAGGAAGAGCCGTGCGTAATGGACCCACACCCAGGTCTCGGTCACGAGGTACCCGAGCCGCCCTCCTCCTCCGTACGTTTGCCCCGACGGATTCATGCCCTCGACGAACGCATAGAGGGCGACCGCCGCCGCGAAGGCGGGCGCGGTCGAGAGAAGCGCCGCCCGCAGCCTGGGCCACGCGCGTCTCGTGAACAGCTCCGGCAGCGAGAGCTGCTTCTCGATCAGCAGGTCGTAGGCCAGCAAGAGGGGGGCGGCGATCACCGCCGGGGTCTTGGCAAGCGCGCCGAACGCCATGGGGAGGAGATGGAGCTGGAAGCGCCGCGCGCGCGGGAGACAGGCGTAGACGAGAAGCGCCCCCAGCACGCCGATCCCCGAGAGCAGCTCGGACCGCGCCGAGATGTAGTTCACGGGCTGCGTGTTCCCGGCGTGCACGCAGAAGAAGGCCGCCGCGAGGAGCGCGCTCCATCGATGCCACGGGGAGGGCCCGGCACTGGAGAGGACCTTGAAGAACAGTGCCACGAGCATCGCTCCCGTGATGGCGAGGAGGAGGAGCTGCGTGACGTGGAAGGCGCGCGGCTCGAGCCCGTGGCCGAGCCAGTAGTCGAGAGCCAGGGTGGTCGAGACGATCGGCCGGTAGGTCGCGTTGGCGGGAACGCTGCTGAAGGTGCGGGCGTCGGTGAAGAAGCGAGGAATGTTCCGGAGATCCCGGATGAAGATGTTCTCCTCGATCACGTGCGAGTCGTCGAAGTGGAAGGAATTGTCGAGCGAGTTGGAGTAGGCGGCGAGCACCAGGATCAGGGCTCCGGCGCATGCCGCGACGAAGAGCCGTGACCCGGCGCGAGCTCGGGGTGGGCTGGAAGGTTGAACCATTCGCTCGGTTCCCTCCGATCGTCGTGCCACGGGGCGGACTCGGTGCGCGCCAACACTCTCAGCTTGGAAACTTGGCGTGCAAATCGCACGGTTCGGCGCGCGACCCGACCATGGTTCTTCTCGAAGCCTTCGCATCGCCACAGGGAATGCCCCTCCCGCTCGTCCGGCTCAGAGAATCAAGGGCCGTCGAGAGGTGAAGGGGCAGCCGACGCGGGCCCTAGGGTCTGTCGTCGCAGGTGGTGCGGATTGTGGATCAAACCCCACGCGTCGAGACCTGCGCAGGGCCCCGACGCCATAAACACCTCCAGCGTCGAGGGATGGCCGTCTTTCCGACGCTCATCACGAGTCGTCTAATTGGTTGAGCGAGTGTAGATTGCGGTGAGTAAAGACTTTGCAAAAAATGCCTTGACGCAGCCATGACCATCATTAACAATGCCGCGCGTCGAGGATAGGCTGCTCGACGAACGGTTCTTACCTCGCTTCTTTTCTCTCCTCGCTCTCTCTCCCAGAGCCGCACGCTTTCTCACCGGCCTCACCACGTAATTGATCAGGGATGATCAGCTCGCAGGCTCTGGAGCCTGTTGAGGAGAAGGTATGGCATTGCTGCGCCCATCGGTTTTGCTTTCCTCGCTCACGGCGTTCGTCCTTTACCTGACGATCGCAACCACACCCCTTTCGGCCGCGCCCGTGAGCAGCGCATTCACGTATCAAGGCCAGCTCTCGGTGAAAGGATCGGGAAACCAGTCGGTCAAGTCGGCCGACATCCGGTTCTCCTTGTTCGACGCCGCGGCTGGCGGAACGCAAATCGGAACCACGAACGAGCTGAGCTTCGGGAGACTTCCAGGCGGTCGATTCACCGCCACGCTGGACTTCGGGGCCGGGGTGTTCAATGGCGATGCACGGTGGCTGGAGATCTCCGTGCGCACTCCTGCGGGCAGTGGCTCTTACAAGACGCTGACCCCGCGCCAGGCGCTCAACGCTGCGCCTTACGCTCTCTACGCCATGACGCCCGCGGGGCCGAAGGGTGACAAGGGCGACACCGGCGCGCAGGGAATTCAAGGAGTTCAGGGCCTCAAGGGGGAAACCGGCGCGCAGGGAATTCAGGGCCTCAAGGGCGATAAGGGCGACGTCGGCCTGCAGGGGATTCAGGGCCTCAAGGGCGATAAGGGTGACGTCGGCCCGCAGGGAGCTCAAGGAGTCCAGGGCCTCAAGGGCGACGTCGGCCTGCAGGGGATTCAGGGCCTCAAGGGCGATAAGGGTGACGTCGGCCCGCAGGGAGCTCAAGGAGTCCAGGGCCTCAAGGGCGACCAGGGGGACAAGGGCGAGATCGGCTCCAAGGGCGACAAGGGCGACCAGGGGAACAAGGGCGATCAGGGACTGAAGGGCGACACCGGGCCCAAGGGCGAAACCGGTCACGATGGCGAGACCGGCCCCAAGGGCGACAAGGGCGAGACCGGCCCGAAGGGTGAGACCGGATTCAAGGGCGACAAGGGTGAGACCGGCCCGAAGGGCGACACCGGATTCAAGGGCGACAAGGGTGAGACCGGTCCGAAGGGCGAAACCGGTCACGATGGCGAGACCGGCCCCAAGGGCGAGACCGGCCCCAAGGGCGAGACCGGCCAGCACGGCGACACCGGGCCCAAGGGCGAGACCGGCCAGCACGGCGAAACCGGACCCAAGGGCGAGACGGGCCAGCACGGCGAAACCGGACCCAAGGGCGAGACTGGCCAGCACGGCGAGACCGGACCCAAGGGCGAGACTGGCCAGCACGGCGAAACCGGTCCCAAGGGCGAGACTGGCCAGCACGGCGAAACCGGACCCAAGGGCGAGACTGGCCAGCACGGCGAGACCGGTCCCAAGGGCGAGACTGGCCAGCACGGCGAGACCGGACCCAAGGGCGAGACTGGACCGAAGGGCGAAACCGGACCCAAGGGCGAGACTGGACCGAAGGGCGACAACGGCCCCAAGGGTGAGACCGGGCAGAAGGGCGACACCGGCCCCAAGGGCGATCAAGGGGCGGCCGGAGGGTTTGGACCCAAGGGTGAGACAGGAGCAACCGGGCCCAAGGCATCCTCGACGTCAAAGTTCAATCAGGCGATCAAGGTCTCAGCCTCGAGCACGACACCAACGACCGTTCCGGGGCTCGACCAGACCGTGAGCCTCGCATCGCAGAGCATGGTGCTCGTCCTGGCCAACGGAATCGCCACGAACGCCAGCGGCGGGACGAAGGTCGTGGACGTGACGATCTACGTCGACGGGGTGGCGACGGCCTGGAAGCAGCAGGTCGCACTGACTTCGAGCGGCGTATCGGTGCCCTGGCAGATGCTGGGAGCCGTCTCTCTTCCGTCGGGCTCTCGCCAGGTCACGGTCAAGACCAGCCTTACCAGCGGGTCGGGAACGGCCGATGTCGGCACGGGTGCCATGACCGTCACCGTGCTTCCGTGAGCGAGGCGGTCGAAGTGGTTCACACGCGAGCGACGATGACGAAAACGACCCGGAGGAGCGTATGAAGCATTATCCATGGTTCCTCGCGCTCAGCCTCTGGCTCGCCCTGGTCCCCGGGATCTCTGCAGCGGATCCCAGTCACGGCCGACCCCTACCGGGGTCGGCCGGGGGGCCCGTCGCGCCGGAAGCAAGCGCAGACGAACCCGACGTGGACATCTCGTGGTACGCGATCGATTCGGGCGGCGACGCCGCTTCGGACGACGACGTGTGGCTCGATGCGAGCATCGGTCAAGCCATCTCGGCGACCGGAAGCGCCTACGCCCGGACGTGCCTCGAGAGCGGCTACTGGGCGCCCGATAGCGTCGAGACCGGCGATGGGCCGAATACGGCGCTTCTGACACCGGAATCCGTCGCGGGAGGCATCGAGATTCGCCTCCAGTGCGGTTATCCCGCCCAGTTGGTCGAGGTGATTCTCGAGCGCAGTTCATCCGCCGAGGGGCCGTGGGCCACCGTGCCCTTCGAGCGGCGCAACCAAGATTCCCAGCTGGTCATGATCGATTCCGGGGCGACGGCGGATCGCACGTGGTATTACCGGGTCCGGACCGCCACGCCCGAAGGCGATGTGCAGACCTTCGGGCCGACGGTGATCTCGGTGAGCATCCCCGTGACGGAGTTCTCCCTGCTTCCGATCTCTCCGAATCCGAGTCACGGGGTGGCCAACGTCTGGTGGACCGTTCCGCGCGCAGCACTGGTGCGGGTGACGGTCCTCGACGTGCAGGGCCGGCAAGTGGCGACACTCGCCGACGGCCTCCACGGGCCCGGGCGCTACAGCGCCCGCTGGAGCATTTCGAGCGGGCACGGGGCCTTCTCGGCGGGGATGTACTTCGTGCGTCTGCAGACCCCCGAGGGTGCCTTCGTGCGGCGAGTCGTCATGGCTCCATGACGGCCGCGGCATAGCCGCGCGAGTAGTCGTGATACCCGAAGGCGCGTGTCGAGAGGCACGCGCCTTCGGTCTTCGCGGCCGCGGGAAGAGCCCCGAGCTTGAGTCCGCCTCGCGACGGGGGCTATGTTCACGCGAACGGGCTGGCGGGTGAGGAGAGCGTGGAGCCACCGCGCACCGCGACCCGTCCTCGCGAAAGGCAGGAATGATGAAGGGCCACCTCGAGGCTTCGCTCCAGGAGGACCTGGACGAGATCCGCCAGAAGGTCGTCGAGATGGGCGGGCTGGCCGAGGGGGCGGTCGGCAGCAGCATCCGGGCCGTGCTCGGCCGGGACCGTCACCTGGCCTACGCGGTCATCCTCCGCGACCGCTACATCGACGAGGTGGAGAAGCAGCTCGATCGACTCTGCCTCCGCTTCCTGGTCCGCCACCAGCCGGCGGCCGGGTTGCTGCGGTTCGCCTACACAAGCATCCGCATCAACCTCGAGCTCGAGCGCGTCGGGGACTACGCCGAGGCGATCGCCCGCGAGGCGCTTCGGCTGAGCCAGATCGAGACCCCGCTGCCGCTCGATCGCCTGCAGCAGATCGCCGATCTCGCCGAGCCCATGCTGCACGATGCGATCCAATCATTCATCGACCAGGACGCGGAGCTCGCCAGCAAGATCATCGAGACCGACGAGGCCGTGGACCTGGTGCGGGACAAGCTGATCAAGGACTTCACCCGCGATTTCCGCGAGGGGCAGCTGCCGTTCGAGGCGCTGTACCCGCTCATCATGGTCATCCGGCGTCTGGAGCGGGTCTCCGACCAGGCGCGCAACATCAGCTTGGAGACGCTCTACCTCTGCACCGGCGAGATCGCCAAGCACCCGCGCTCGGGAGCGCTCCAGGTGCTGTTCGTGGACGAGCGGAGCTCGTGCCGCAGCCTGATGGCCGAGTACATCGGCAACTCGCTCAGCGAGCCGGGCTTCGCCTTCTCCAGCGCGGGACTGGAACCCCTGCCCATCGGGCGGGCCACCGCGGGCTTCATGGCATCGAAGGGCTTCGACATCACGCGCGCCGTTCCGAGGGCGGTCACCAGCGTGGAGAACCTCGACCACCAGGACGTGATCGTCCTCCTCGCCCCCGAGGCCCGGCGCGCCTTCCCCCGCCGCCCGCGCAAGGCCGTACTCCTAGAGTGGCCGCTCGAGGATCCGAGCCTGGTCCAGGGCACCGAGGTCGAGGTGCGCACCGCCTACGAGAAGGCCTACACGTTCATCGAAGGGCAAATCCGGGACCTGGTCTCGGCCATCCGAGACACCGGAAGGCCCTGACCCGTGTCGATGCGCCCCGCCGCCGCGGTCAGGGCGCGACCGTGGCCCCGGAGTCGGGGCGGCGAGCGGAGCGGCGTCCGGGGAGGCCGGGCCCGAGACCCGGCCGCGAGCGTGTCGAAGAGCGGAGGGAGGCGGTTCGTGAACTCTCAGGCGGTTGGAAGGGAGGCAGGCTTATGAGAACGGCTCGGTCGGTGAAGATCCTCGGTGTGGGTCTAGCGCTCGCCACGGCCGTCGCGCTCAGCGGGTGCGGCGCCAAGAAGGAAGCCACCTCGGCGCCCACCACCATCCAGGTGAAGGGCTCGGACACCATGGTCAACGTGGCGCAGGCGTGGGCGGAGGAATACAAGAAGGTGGCGCCCAACGTCGACGTGGAGGTCTCGGGGGGCGGCTCGGGGGTCGGGATCGCGGCCCTGGAGAAGGGCACGATCGACATCGCCGACGCCAGCCGGAACATGAAGCCCGAGGAGATCGAGCAGGCGAAGCGCAACACCGGCAAGGAGCCCAAGGAGTTCGTCGTCGGGTACGACGCCCTCGGGGTCTACGTCCCCAAGGACAATCCGATCGACGAGATCTCCCTCGACCAGCTCGCACAGATCTTCGTCGAGGGCGGCACGATCACGAAGTGGTCGCAGCTCGGGGTCAAGATCCCCGGGGCCGCCAACGACGAGATCGTCCGGGTCAGCCGCCAATCGAACTCGGGCACCTACGAGTTCTTTCGCGAGCACGTGCTCGACAAGAAGGACTTCAAGCTCGGGTCGCGCGACATGAACGGCTCCAAGGAGGTCGTCGAGCTGGTGGCCAACACCAAGACCGCGATCGGCTACAGCGGCATGGGGTACGCGACGCCGGCCGTCAAGATGCTGAAGCTCGCGCCCAAAGCCGGGGCGCCCTCGGTGGCACCCACCGTGGCCAACACGCTCGACAAGAGCTACCCGCTCGCCCGCTCGCTTCAGGTCTACACGCTCGGAGAGCCGCAGGGCGAGGTCAAGCGCTACATCGAGTGGATGCTGTCTCCGGCCGGCCAGCGTATCCTCGAGGAGAACGGATACGTGCCGCTGCCTGCCGCACAACGTGGAAGCTGACGACGCCGGCGAGGTGGCGCGGGCCGTGGGCGCGGCGGGGCCGGACCCGGCGAGAAGCAACCTCTTCGCGCACTCCCGCCCCCAGCGGCCGCGGGCGGAGATCGTCGCCGAGAGGGTGCTCGAGGCGACCATCCGCCTCTCCGGAGTGAGCGCGGTCTTCTTCGTCCTCGCGATCTTCTTCTTCATCTTCCGGGAGGCGGCGCCGGTCCTGTTCTCGCGGGAATTCCGCCTCTCGGAGTTCCTGTTCAGCACCCAGTGGTACCCGACCTCCGAATCCCATGTCCGCTACGGCACGCTCGCCCTGACGCTCGGCACCCTGAGCGTGACCGGGGTGGCGGTCGCCCTGGCGATCCCCTTCGGCCTGGGGGCCGCCGTGTTCGTCTCCGAGTTCTGCGGCCCCCGGCTCAAGGAAACGCTCAAGATCGTGATCGAGCTGCTGGCCGCGATCCCGAGCGTGGTCTGGGGCTTCATCGGGCTGACCGTGATGAGCCGGATCATCATCGCGCTCACGGGCGCGCCGGTGGGAGTGAACCTGCTCAACGGCGGGGTGATCCTGGCGCTCATGAGCGTGCCGATCATCGTCTCGATCGGCGAGGACGCCCTGAAGGCCGTGCCCGACTCCTACCGGGAGGCCGCCCTCGCTCTGGGCGCCACGCGCTGGCAGACGGTGCACCGCGTGCTGGTCCCGGCGGCCCGCAACGGCCTGCTCGCCGCCGTGCTGCTCGGCGTGGGTCGCGCGGTCGGCGAGACCATGGCCGTGCTGATGGCCACCGGGCACGCCGTCCAGGTACCGCACGGCCTGCTGGATTCGGTCCGCACCCTCACCGCGAACATCGCCGCCGAGCTCGGCGAGGCGTCCGCCGGATCGGGCCATTACCGGGTGCTCTTCCTGACCGGCACGCTGCTGTTTCTCATCACCTTCGTGGTGAACCTGGCCGCGGATCTGGCGATTCGCGGCGTGCGCCGGAGGTAGCGGATTGAGCGTCCCGCCGGGCACGCGCTTCGGACGCACGGCGCAAGTGGCCCGCAAGGAGCGCAGCGAGGCGCTGGCGAAGTGGGGGTTCTTCGCCATGTCGATCTCGATGGTCCTGCCCCTGCTCGCCATCGTCGGCTACCTCCTCTACCGCGCCGCGCCGTCCCTGTCCTGGGAGTTCCTGGTCGACGTGCCGAGAAGAGGGATGCGCGAGGGAGGAATCTGGCCGGCGTTCGTCGGGACCCTCTACCTGGTGGGGCTCTCGCTCGCCGTGGCGGCCCCGATCGGGGTGATGGCGGCCATCTACCTGCACGAGTACGCCCGGGACAACTGGTTCAACCGGCTCATCAACCTCGCCGTCATCAACCTTGCCGGCGTGCCGAGCATCGTGCACGCGCTCTTCGGCCTGGGCGCCTTCGTCTACGCCGCGCGGTTCGGCTACTCGATCCTCTCGGCGTCGCTGACGCTCGCCATCATGACCCTGCCGGTCATCATCGCCAGCACCCGGGAGGCGCTGGCCTCGGTGCCGACGGCGTTCCGGGTGGCGTGCTGGAACGTCGGGGCCAGCCGCTGGCAGACCATCCGGCGCGTGGTGCTCCCCAACTCCATCAGCGGCATCTTGACGGGGGTCATCCTTCAGGTCAGCAGGGCCGCCGGCGAGACCGCGCCGATCATGTTCACCGGGGCGGTGTTCTACAAGGCGGTTCAGCGCGGCGACCTGTTCCCGTACCGCTTGACCGAGCAGTGCATGGCGCTCTCCATGCATCTGTACACCGTCTCCACCCAGGTGCCGAACATCAAGGACTCGATTCCGTATGCCACTGCCGTCGTGCTGCTGGGCCTGGTGCTGATGGTCAACGCGACGGCCATCGTGGCGCGCGTGTGGCTGCGGAACCGCAAGCGATGGTGAGGGTGTGAGCGATCGGCCGACGACGATCGAGTCGAGGTGGAGGATTTGCGCCTGGCGTACGGCGGCCGCGAGGTGCTCCACGGGATCAGCTTCGACATCCGCCGCCACGAGATCTTCGGCATCATCGGACCGGCCCAGTCGGGCAAGACCTCGCTGCTTTCCTGCTTCAACCGCACCATCGACTTCCACCCGCACGTCACGGTCTCGGGCTCGATCCGGCTGGACGGCCAGGACATCCGGCGCGTCGCCGACGTCCACGGCCTGCGGCGGAGGATCGGGATGGTGACGCCCCTGCCGGTCGGCCTGCCCCTGTCGATCTACGAAAACGTCGCGTTCGCGCCGCGCGCCGCCGGTCTCAGGACCCGCGCGGAGCTCGATGCCATCGTCGAGCGGTGCCTGCGCCAGGCGGCGCTGTGGGACGAGGTCAAGGACCGGCTCCGGAGCCTAGGCACCGCCCTCTCGGGAGGCCAGCAGCAACGGCTCACGATCGCCCGCGCCCTGTCGCACCAGCCGGAGGTGCTCTGCCTGGACGAGTTCTCGATCGCGATCGATCCGGTCACCACCATGCGCATCGAGGACGTGCTCAAGGAGCTCAAGCGGGAGATCACGATCGTCCTCGTCACCAACCTCGTCCAGCAGGCCCGGCGGCTGGCCGACCGCACCATGTTCCTCCTGAAGGGGGAGATCGTCGAGCTCGGCTCGACCGAGGTGATCTTTTCGGACCGGCCCGCCGAGCGCCGCACCTTCGAGTACGTGAGGGGCATCTTCGGATGAGCGAGTTCTCGATCGTCACGCGCGGGCTCAACCTCTGGTACGGGTCGTTCCAGGCGCTGATCGACGTGTCGGTCCGGATGCGCCACCGATTCATCACCTCGCTCATCGGCCCCTCGGGCTGCGGCAAGACCACGCTGCTGCGCTGCTTCAACCGGGTCAACGAGCGCTACGACTACGTGCGCACCGCCGGCGAGATCGAGATCCTGGGCCAGAACATCTACGCGCCGGAGGTCTCGCTCGTCGAGCTGCGCAAGGCGGTCGGCATGGTCTTCCAGCGGCCCAATCCGCTCCCGATCTCGGTCTACGAGAACGTGGTATTCGGCCTGCGCATCCACTCGGGGGCGATCAAGCGGTCGGAGGTCGACGGCGCCGTCGAGATGGCGCTCACCCGCGCGGGGTTGTGGAAGGACCTCAAGGACCGGCTGCACGTCCGGGCGACCACCCTGCAGCTCGAGCAGCAGCAGAAGCTCTGCATCGCGCGGCTGCTACCGCTGGAGCCGGAGGTGATCCTCATGGACGAGCCGTGCTCCGCCCTCGACGTCGAGGGCACGCGGGCGATCGAGGAGCTCATGCTCGATCTCAAGGAGCACTACACGATCGTGGTGGTCACCCACAACATGGCCCAGGCGCGGCGGGTAAGCGACGAGTGCATCTTCATGCTGCTCGGCCGGGTCATCGAGCACAGCCGGACCTCGGACCTGTTCCTGAGCCCGAAGGACCCGAGGACCGGCGAGTACATCGAGGGGCGCTACGGGTAGCCCGCGCCGGGCGGTGCACGGCCGAGCGCTCAGGCCGCCGAGCGCGCTCCCTCGTCCGGCCCCTGCCTGCGCTCTCGCGGCCCCCGCGAGCCGGGGGGAAGCAGGGCCAGCCGCGGGATGCGGATCGTGAAGACGCTTCCCTTGCCCGGGGTGCTTTCCACCGCGATCGTCCCGCCGTGGGCCTCGACGATCCCGCGCGCGATCGCGAGCCCGAGACCGAGGCCGGCCGATCCGAACTCGAGCGTGTTCGAGGAATGGAGGTGCGCCACGTCGCGCACCATGAACGCGCGCGTGAAGAGCTGCTTCTGCTGCTCGGGGGCGATGCCGACGCCGGTGTCCGTGACCTCCAGCACGCAGCCCGCCGGATCGGTGTTCAGCCGCACGTCGACCCGCCCGCCCTCGGGCGTGAAGCGGATTCCGTTGCGCACCAGGTTGGCGAGCGCCTGCGCGAGTCGCGGCCCGTCCACGTAAGCCAGCACCAGCCCTTCCGGCAGGTGCTGCTCGACCGTCAGGTGGCGACCGATCGCGTCGCGCTGCGCCTCCGCCACGGCTTCGCCCACCAGGGGTGCGAGGTCCTGATGTTCGCGGTCGAGGATGAGGCGCTCGCCCTCGATCTGCGCCATGCGCGTCGCGTCCTCGGTGAGCCGGACCAGGCCCTCGACGCTCTCCTGAATCGCCGCCAGGGCTTGGCGCTGGTGCGGCGTCAGGTTGCCGAGCGCGCCTTCGTAGAACAGCTCGTTGTAGCCCTTGATCACCGTGATCGGCGTGCGCAGCTGATGGGAGGCGAGGCTGATGAACTCGCTCTTGAGCCGCGCGACTTCCTCGAGCGCCGTGACGTACTCGCGCTCGCGCGCCCGCATCTCGCGGAAACGCGACCCGAGGTAGCCGATCTCGTCGGCCCCTCCGACCTCGATCGGGGCGTCGTAGTCGCCCCGCTCCATCGCTTCCGCGCCTCGCACCAGCGCCAGGATCGGACGCGTGATGCGCTCGGCGGTGATGACGCTCAGGACGCCGGCGATCAGGACGGCGATCAGGGCCAGCTCCAGGAGGGCCTTCTGGGCGCGGCGCAGGAAGGCGATCTCCTCGCCCAGGGGACGCTGGATGACGAACGACTGGCCCTGGCTCGCCAGGGTGCCTGGGAGCGGTCGCGCGAGCGTGACCCACGCGCCCGAGTGTTCCAGGATCTCGACCGGCACCGCGCTGGGATGCTGGAGCCGCGCCCCCACCCCCACCAGCATGGCCCGGACGTCCGCGGTGTCGGCGAGGGAAGTGCCGGTCGGGAACCCGTCATCCACGAACGTGACCTCGCCGCGCGTGAGGACGTGGAGCTCGCGGGCGAGCTCGGGCCCGATCGCGGATCCCACCAGCAGGGCGCCGACCAGCGCCCCGTCCGCGGTCACCGGAGCGAGGGCCACCTGCCAGTGGGCCTGCCGGTCGACCAGCAGCCCCGAGAACTCGCGTCCCCGGGCAGCCTCCTGCATGAGCCGCGCGCGATCGCCCGGGCTCGAGGCGGAAGCGCCGATCGAGGCGAGCACGCGGCCGCGCCGGTCCCACACCTCGAAGACGTCGGCGTGCGTGAGGCGCTGGAAGTCGAGCGCGATGCCGCGCACGGTGGCTCGCGCCCCGGGATCCGCGGCCCCGCCGGGAAGCGCGACCGCGGAGAAGAAGCGCGGATCCCGCACGATCACCCGCGCCGCCACCCCGAGCGCCTCCGACCGCTCCCCGAACTGCTTCTCGAACACCAGCGCCGCGCGCGTCAGGGAGTCGTCCACGTCGCGGCGCACCTGGGCCGTGACCACCCCGCTCAGGTAGGCGTACGTGCCGAGCGCGAGCACCGCCGGCGCCGCGCCGGTCAGCAGCAGCAGACGCCAGCGCAGAGGGAAGCGCATCACGGGTGCTCCACTAGAGCACCAGCTCGAGGGCGACCCCTCGCCGCGGCAGGTCGACGCGCCAGCGCCGCTCGCCGTAGCGCGGGTGCCAGGCCTTGAGCTCGTAGCTCCCGGGCGGGAGTGCCGGCAGAGCGAACGTCCCCGAGGCGTCCGGATGCGCCCAGCCCGGGTTGGGAGTCACGAACACCAGGGCCGACGAGTCGGCGTGGAGCTTGCAAAACACGCGCACGATCCCCGGGCGCTCGAAGCGCAGCGGGTGCGACTTGCCGGGAGCGACCGAGCCGAGCTCGAAGCGCTTGGCGGGAGAGACGCTGAACGGGCTGTGCCAGCGCTTGTCGCGGTTCACGAACACCACCGAGTCGCCGCGCGCGACCGCGACCACCCGGGGCTCGAACCGGTCGGGTTCCGAGTAGAGCCGGGCGCGGGCCGGAGCGGGAGGCGCCGGAGGCGAACGCTTCCCGGCCGGCGCCGGAATCCGTTCGACGTACACCACCGCCTCGGAGAGGTCCGGCCGGCGCTCCGCCGCGGCGCGAGGCGCGTGGCCTCCGCTCGTCGTCGAGCGCGCCGCCGGCGTGGGAACCCTCAAGGTGCCGCGGATCACGGCACCGGGCGCGGCGCAACCGGCGAGCGCCGCGAGCCCGAGGGCCGCGGCCGCCCGCAGCATAGCGGCCTGGATTCGCTGCATGGAAGAAACCTCTTGCGGCTCCCGGGATGACCCGCCCCCAGGCTGCCGGCGGGTCGAGCGCGGCGAAAGAGGGCGTGCGGATGTTTTCGGCCCGGCGGCGGCCGCCCTTGAGGGCGCGCTGCGGCGGTCGTCACCCCGCGCGGCCCGGCGGCGGCGGAAGGTAATGCAGAGAGGTTCCTGCTTTCCTCAAGCTGCCTATCGTCTCGCGTGATCGACGCTCAGCCGACCGAGGGCCAGAGCGCCGAGCGACAGGCCGAAGTCTCGAAGTGCCACGTCGAAATAGCCGGGAATGAGGAGGAGGTTGATGATGATGGCCCAGAGCCAGGCGGCGACAACGTAGCTGAAGAGGCGAGGCTTGAGGGCCACGCCAATGCCGGCGACCACCTCGACGACGCCCACCCCCATCATCAAGGCATGACCGTGCCCGCCCATCAGGTTGTTGACCACGTCGGGCAGGTACTTGCTCCAGTCGGTCAGCACATTGAAGAACTTATCGACCCCGGCCAGGATGGGTGCCACCGTGAAGCCGAAATGCAGGATTCGATAGGCCTGATGGGAGGACGTGGTGGTATCGTGCGCCGCGTGGGTGGCTGCCAACCCCGCGCTGTCCGCGTGCAAACCGCTTGCCGTGCTCATGAATGCTCTCCTTTCGGAAGGCCAGTTGAGGGAAACGCTCCCGGCGTCCCCGGTAAGGAGCCCCACGAGGGTCCCTTTCTAAAACTAATGCATCTGATGTTTAGAAATCACCCGAGATTCGAGCTTCGCAAGCAGGAGAGCCCGGAAGCGACCGGAGGCCATGGAACTCAAGGAATTCGCTCGGCAGCTTGAGAGTCTGGCGGCGCTCGACGAGCCCGTCCGCCGAAAGCTCTACTTCTACGTGGCGGCTCGTGACGGAGACGTCAGCCGTGACGAAGCAGCACGCGCGGCGCGGGTCTCTCGCGCCCTCGCGGCCTTCCACCTCGACAAGCTCGTGGAAGCTGGCCTTCTGGAGGCGACCTTCCGGAGGCTCTCGGCCCGGTCAGGGCCCGGGGCCGGGCGCCCTTCCAAGCTCTACCGTCGCGGTTCGGCGCTCCTGGATGTCAGCCTGCCCCCCCGACGCTACGAGCTCGCGGCGCAGCTATTCGCCCAGGCCCTGGCCCAGCAGGGAGCCAAGGATGTGCTCGAAGCGCTCCGAAGCGCGGCCCGGGAACGAGGAGAGAGGATCTCGCCGCTGTCGCGGGACAGGGGTCCCCGCTCCACCGAGCGGCGAATGCTCTTCGGGCCTGCGGCTTCGAGCCGCACCGAGCGCCGGACGGCGAGGTGGTGCTGCGCAACTGCCCCTTCGAGTCGGTGAGGGCCGTGAGCCGCGAGCTCACCTGCGGCATGAACCTCGCCCTCATCGAGGGCCTGCTCGCGGGTCTGGGACTGGGGAAAGTGCGAGCGCGATTCGCTCCGCGCGCCGGGATGTGCTGCGTCGCCGTCGAAAGCGATCCACGCCGAAAGTGACCCCCAAGGAAGGCTGGCCTCCGTTCGTGGAACGCGCTCGATGCGCGGCGCCTCTAGGCTCCGCCTCCCCTGCCGCGCTCCAGGAGGGTCTTGATCGTCCCCCCGATCCCCATGAACGCTCCCAGGTCGCTGGGCTTCACGATGTACTCGTTCGCACCCAGCCGCCGGGTCTCGTCCACGTCCTCGGGCGAGCTCGACGAGGTGAAGATGACGACCGGCACGGAATCGAAGTCGCGCATCGCCCGGAGGGTCCTCAGGACGCCCTTGCCATCGAGACGCGCCATGTTCAGGTCGAGGAGGATCAGATCCGGCAGCTCTCCGTCCCGGACGTGCTGCATCAGGACCTCGACCGCGTCCCGCCCGTCGGAGGCGACATGCAGGCTGCTCGCGACCTCGTGCTCCTTGAGCGCTTCCTGGATCAGATACACGTCCGCCGCGTTGTCCTCGACCACGAGGATGCGGGCCGGCTGCGGTCGCGAGGTCATTCAACGCCTTCCGCGGCGGGCAGCGTCAGGCGGAACGTCGATCCCCCTCCGGGCTTCGATTCGACCCAGATCCGTCCTCCGTAGCGCTCGACGATGCGGGCGCAGATCGCGAGCCCGATGCCGGTCCCCGCGTAGCGGTTGCCGTGCAGGCGCCTGAAGACGCCGAACACCTCTTCACGGCTCTCGGGCTCGATGCCGATGCCGTTGTCGCGAATCGCCAGCTCCCACTGCGCCCCCTCCCTTCGCGCCGAGACGCGGATCGCGGGGGGCTCGTCGCTCCGGTACTTGATCGCATTGGCGATCAGGTTCTGGAGGAGCTGGTGCACGTGCACCTCCTGCACCCGGACCAGGGGAAGGCGATCGTGCGTGACGACGGCGCCGCTCTCCTGGAGCGCCGTCGAGAGCGTGACGAGCACCTCCCGGAGGACGGCTTCGCAGTCCACGGTGGAAGGCTCGCCGGTGCCGGCGCCGGTGATGCGCGAGTAGACCAGCAGGTCGCGAAGCAGCATCTCCATCCGCCGGGCGCCATCTACCGCGAAGCCGATGAACTCGTCGGCCTCCTCGCCGAGCTTGCCGCCGCACCTCTTCTGGAGCATCTGGCAATAGACCGTGACCATGCGAAGCGGCTCCTGGAGGTCGTGGCTCGCGACGTACGCGAACTGCTCCAGGTCCTTGTTCGAGCGCTGGAGCTCGGCGGCCTGCCGCGAAAGCTCCTCCTCCGAGCGCCGCCGGGGCGTCACGTCGCGGACCAGTCCCAGGATCTGCCGGGGGCCGCCGTCCGGGGTGCGGTCGAAGACCACGCCGCGATCGCTCACCCACCGGTAGCTCCCGTCGGCGTGCCGCACGCGGTACTCCAGCTCCAGGACTTCGCCGTCGGTGGTTTCGTCGAGGCGTTTCCGGAACTCTGTCAGCGCTGCCGCGTCCTCCGGATGAACGAGCTCTCCGGGCACCGGTGCGCCGAGCACCTCGAGCTCCTCCCGGCCATGGCCCAGCGCGTCCGAGAGCTGGTGGTTGACGAACACCAGGCGCCGCTCGTGGAGGTCGTAGAGGCTCCGCGATCCGCTGGAACAGGCGTCGGCTGCGCTCCAGATCCTTCTGCGCCCGCTTCTTCTCCGTGAGGTCCCGCAGGTACCCGGTGAAGACCGTGCCGCTCTCGAGAGGAACGCGGATGATCGAGATCTCCACCGGGAACTCGCTGCCGTCGGCGCGACGGGCGGGCATCTCGAGGCGCTTTCCCAGCACGGCGCTCGGGCGCTCGGGCGAGTGGTGGGCGATCGCCAGGCGGTGCCGCGCTCTCAGCCTCTCCGGGACGATCAGCTCGGCAAGCTCCTTCCCGATCGCCTGGGTCGCGTCGTATCCGAACATGCGCTGCGCGGCGGAGTTGAACTCCACGACCCGCCCGGAACCGTCGATGGTGATGATGGCGTCGAGGGCCGACTCGAGCATCGCCGACTTGCGAGCCTCGGAGTACCGCGTGGCCTCCTCGGCCGACTTCTGGGCCAGGAACCGGCCGATCTGGTGGCCGAGAGCGGAGAGGGTGCTCATGAGGGCAGTGTCGGGGTTCTTGGGCTCGGCGCAGAAGAACTCGATCACGCCCAGGACCCGTTCGCCCTGGAGCATCGGAAACCACACGGCTCCGCGCAGCCCGGCGGCGCGAGCCACTCGCGCGCGCGGGAAGTTCGGGTCCCGGACCACATCCTCGATCCAGACCGGCTCCCGTGCCTGCCATACCCGTCCGGGCAGCCCGAGCCCCGGGACGAAGGCGAGCTCCCGGGTCAGGGCCTCGAACGAGGCGAGCTCGGGCCTGGGGGCGCGCCAGAATGCGACGCAGCGCAGGACGCCCGCCGGCTCGTCCACCTTCCAGATGGCCCCCGAATCCCAGCCGAGCGCCTCGCAGCTCCCCTCGAGGATGCCGGGCGCGGCCTCGGCGAGCGTGCCGGCCTCGGCGAGTGTGCGGGCGACGGCGATCTGGAGGCCCAGACGCTGCTCGACTTCTTTGCTCTCGGTGATGTCGATGCAAGACCCCACGTAGCCGGCGAAGCTGCCGTCGGGCGCGAAGAGCGGGGTTCCGTGGTCGAGGATCCAGCGGTAGACCCCGTCACGCCTTCTGAGCCGGTACTCCATGCGAAACGCACGGCGCTCCTGGAAGCTCGAGACGTACTGGGATTGGGACGGGGCGAGATCGTCGGGATGGACGCCGGCGATCCACCCGTTCCCGAGCTCCTCCTCCAGGGCCTTGCCCCGGAACTCGAGCCAGGTGCGATTGAACCAGTCGCAGCTCCGGTCCACGCCCGACGTCCAGATCATCACCGGCGCGTTTTCGGCCAGGAGGCGGAAGCGCCGATCGCTCCCGCCCGGCGAACGCTCGAACCAGCGCTGTTCTTCGGACAGCTCAGCTCTCACGCATGTCCCTTCGGCGCCTCCGGGCCAAAAGAGGCCCCGCGCGATTCGTCGTGACGGAGCTGCGGCCTGGCGGCTGCCTCAGAAGATCATCGCGACCTGGCGAGGAAACGCTCGCCCGAGTGGCGCAAGGGGTGGGAGCCCAAAAATAGAAGGGTCATGCCTCGAACGCAAGGGGGGTCCACTCGCCGGGATCTCGCACCTGGGCAACATCGTCGATGGCGCCGCCCGGAGGTGTTCCGGCTGCATGGACCGGAGGAGTATTCCGGGACCGGCATCGGGCTCGCCATCTGCCAGAAGATCGTGGAGAACCTGGCGGCAGGATCTGTTCGCGATCGCAGCCCGGAGCCGGATCCACGTTCTGCTTCACGTTGCCGCGGATCGCGGCGCCCGGCCCGGGGGTCGCTTCAATTTTCCCGAAGAATCTCAGCGGAGACAGACCCAAACACTGAACGTCCGTGCCTGGTCGGCCCCGAAACCGCGACCGGCCCGCCGGAGTTGGCCGAGATTTGTATTGAAAAGCATCGCGGCGCTGGCAAGATAGCGCACGAGCGCGCCTCCCTGAGCGCGCACGCCGGCCGCGCCAGAGCCGTTCTCGAAGGCGGTACCGGGCCCGCGATTGCGCCGTCCCCACGCGCACCGCCTCGGTACTCGACAGGAAGTCATCGCAGAGCCGATGCCTTGGTCCCGCGAAATGAACACGGGCGGGCAGAGCCTGCGGCCAACGGCGGGGAATACAAATGCGTCCGACCATCGCTTTGATGATCTGCGCGGCCGGCCTCGTGCTGATGCCCCGCCTCGCGACATGCCAGGTGACTTCCAACACCGTCACCGTCTCCTGGAATGCCACGGGCGACGACGGCAACGCCGGGATCGCGAGCCAGTACGACCTGCGCTACTCCCGATCACCCATCACGGCATCCAACTTCGGCTCCGCCTCGAAGTGGACCGGAGCACCGGCGCCCCAGCCCCCG
>VBOT01000150.1:1190-13217 GCA_005893225.1 Candidatus Eiseniibacteriota bacterium | reverse complement strand
GGCGAATGACGCCGCGCGGTGCGGGCGCTCGCGCAGACACCATGCGCCCGCGGCGGCGCCCCGGCAGGCCCGCGCGCCGCCGCGCCTGATCACGACCCCACATCCCGAATCGAGGGGTCGCCGATTGGGTATCCCGCCAATCGGTTAGCCGCTTCACATCGAGTGCCGCCGCCAGCGGCGTCGAGCCCTCCGCGCCGCGACCGAGCCGGAATGCTTCGTGCGTTGAGCCAGTGCAACGGACCGGTCCCGCGCCTCCCCCGCCTCCGCGCTCGGATCGGTTCCGCGTTTCCGGCAGGGATGCCATGCCCCACACCTGCGCACGACTTCGGCCGGAAAGCCCCGCTTGCAACTCGACCGCGTCCCACCTCGCATCGTCTCAGCTCAGCTCACCGGAACGACGGAGTTCCTCCCCGGCGTCCGACCGTTCGGGGATCGCCAGCGCGAGGCAGTGGGCTCGCTCGCCGGGATCCGGCGCCGCAGGGCGAGCGAATGGGTCGCGCTCTCCCTCGCCTGCCTGAGCCTGCTCGGCCAGGGTGAGCGGTGCCGCATCGACCCCCGGCTCAGCAGTCCGGGCGAGACGCTGAAGACCTACTGGCAAGCGGTCCGGTCCAACGACGTCGCAGCCGTCACGGACTGCTTCGTCGAGCGCGACCTCGCCACTCCCGCCGCCGGCATGCTGTGGTTCCTGCCTCCCATCCAGAGCCTGGCGATCGACTCGCTCCGGGTGGTGACGGTGACGAGCGCGCGGGTGGTGGTGTCCTACGCCGTGCGCTTCCGGCCCCTGGGCGCGGAACGGGATCGCTACTTCGTGAACAGCAGCGAGCTCGTCCGGGTTCGCGGCGAGTGGCGGCTCGAGCGGGCGCTCGATGAAGACGGTCCGTCCCAGCCGGTGCCCGCGCCTCCCGCGGTCGACATCTAGCCCGCTGAAGAGCGGGGAGGCGCCCCCGATCGGACCGCCTCCTCAGTACCCCGACGCTGCCGGCCCGGCGTTTGCGGACCGTATCTCGGTCGTCCTCTCGTAAGGGCCGGTGGTCCGCAGAGCGGTGAGCGCGCTCTCGATCACCCAGTGGCTCCGGAACTCGTAATCGGCGTCCAGCATGACGCCCGGTCCGCTGGAACTACCGCAAGACCGGCACGATCCCCGGCCGCGGGACGGCCCCATCGAGCTCGGCGCAGAAATCGCTGGGAATTGGGCTGGGTAGAGCGGTGTAGGTGAGCGAAGCGGACCCGACGAGCGGTTGACATCCCGATCGAGAGGCTCCACGCTGCCGTAGAGGCCGCCCCTGCACTTGAAACGAGGGATCGAATGAGGCGCTTCAACTTTCGGCCATCCCTGCTTCTTTGCGCCGCGTTCTCGGGGACCTTGTGGTGCGCCGCGCCGCCGGCCGGTGCGACGAAGTACGCCGGGGAGTTCCTCAAGATCCCGGTGGGGGCGAGGGCGATCGGGATGGGAGGGGGCTTCTGCGCCGTCTCCGACGATGCCACGGCGGCCTACTGGAACCCGGCGGGGATGATCTATCTCCCATATCGTGAGGTGATCGTCCAGCACGCCGAGAAGTTCGGCAACCTCCTGAACCACGACTACGCGGGGGCGGTTTTTCCCGTCGGCGGGCGCTCGGAGCGGCGAGCGGCGGTCGGATTCTCGGCGATCCGGCTCGCGGCCGACGACATCCCGATCACGCCGCGACCCGGCTCGCTCCAGCCGGGGCAGTACCTCGACTACGGGACCGACAACGATCCCACCACGCCCGGGAACGGCCAGGGGAACGGCCAGTGGGACCCGGGCGAGCGCCTGCTCCTCACCTCGGCCGACCTGTACCTGGCGAGCAGCAGCGACCTGGCGGCCGTGGTCTCGTTCGCCCGCCAGCACGGATCGCGCTGGGCGTACGGCGCCAACGTCAAGTTCGTGCGGCAGAGCATCCCGGATACGCTGTTCGGCGAGCACGTCACTTCGTGCACCCTGTACATGCCCACCGACGCCGTGACCCTCGGCGCGGTGGTCCACGACCTCACCACCACCTACCTGGCGTGGAGCAACGGCACCCGGGAGCTGATCGTTCCCACCCTCGACACCGGCGCCTCGTTCAACTTCTTCCCGGCCGAGCGACACGCGCTCACCTGGGGCTTCGACCTCGCCTGGGGCTTCGAGCGGCGCAAGCTCGACAGCGAGCTGAGCCTGGGGGGCCAGACGTGGGACGTGCGCACCGGGCTGGAGTACTGGTACCGCAACCTCTTCGCGCTGCGCTCAGGAGTAGACGGCAAGGATCTCGACTTCGGAGCCGGGGTTCGCTACAAGCACTTCGGCGCCGACTACGCGGCGTCGCTCCACCGCTTCTTCGCCGCCGACGACAAGGCGTTCCCCGACGACACCGAGCTGGACGTAACTCACCTGGTGTCGCTCGGGCTGAGCTGGTAGGGGCGGGCTGCCGAAAAATCCGCACCCACACTTGGTGTGGGTACCCCCTGCGTTGCTCGGTCGCTCCTCGCTGCGACGGATCCTTGCGGACACGACTCCCGGCCCCGCTCTGCGCCGAGGGCGCGGAGTCGCGCTTCCCTCGCGCCTTGTCCTCGGCTTTTTCGGCGGCCCGCCAGCTTCCCGTTCGTTCTCTTGACTCCCCACCGGCCCGTTCCTACGCTGCCGGATTCAGACCCTAACGCTGCTCTGGTACTCGAGGGAGTTCGTGGCTCACGCACTGGCACTCGTGCTTTCGGGGGGCGGCGGGGAGCGGCTGAGCGTCCTCACCTCCGAGCGCGCCGTGAGCGCGGTCCCCTTCGGCGGCAAGTACCGCATCATCGACTTCGTGCTCAGCAACTGCTGTCACTCCGGGATCGACCAGGTCGGGGTGCTGACCCAGCACGCCCCGACCTCGCTGCACGACCACATCGGCGCGGGCCGTCCCTGGGACCTCGACCGCCGGGCGGGCGGCGTGCTCATCCTCCAGCCCTACCTGACCCGCAGCCACGCCGGCTGGTACCGCGGCACCGCCGACGCCATCGCGCAGAACTGGGATGCCATCGAGGAGCGCCGCCCGGCGCGCGTGCTGGTGCTCTCCGGAGATCACGTCTACCGGATGGACTACCGCGCGCTGCTGCGCACGCACGAGCAGCGCAGCGCGGCCCTGACGCTGGCGGTGGCGCGCGTGCCCCCCGAGGATTCGCGGCGCTTCGGCATGGCGCGGCTCGACCGCGACGGCCGGGTGCTGAGCCTGGTCGAGAAGCCGGAGCGGGCCGACACGCCGTTCGCCTCGATGGGGATCTACCTGTTCGAGTTCGAGGTGCTGGGCGAGATCCTGCGCCCCCGGCCGGTCGACCTGGTGATGGACGTGGTGCGCCCCATGCTCGAGTCCGGAGAGCGGGTCTACGCTCACGAGTTCTCCGGCTACTGGGAGGACGTGGGCACGGTGGGCTCGTATTACCGCTCCAATCGCGAGCTCCTCTCGCCCCAGCCGAGCATGGTGCTCCATGACGTGCGCTGGCCGATCCTGACGCGCGACGAGGAGCGCCCGCCGGTGCTGGTCACCGAGGGGGCGATGATCGAGGACAGCCTGGTGGCGAACGGCTGCCGGGTCTCGGGCACGGTGCGGCGGTCGGTGCTGTTCCCCGGAGTGCGGGTCGAGCGCGGCGCGGAGGTGGTGGACTCGGTGGTCATGGCCGACACCGTGATCGGGCCCGAGGCGCGCGCCGATCGGGCAATCCTGGACAAGTACGTGCGGGTGGGCGAGGGAGCGGTGGTCGGCCACGGCGAGACGCCGCGCGGCGGCGAGTGGGCGTGGCTCGAGGGTCTGACGCTGGTCGGCAAGGACGTCGAGATCCCGGCCGGGGTGCGCATCGGCCGGGCCTCGGTGGTGGGGATCGGAGCGGGACCGCACGATTTCGCCGCCGTGGAGCTGGCCGCCGGCACCCTGCTGCCGAGCCGGTCGTGGCTCACCGACGTCCCATGACCTCGTCGCGCTACGCGTTCATCCTCGCCGGCGGAGTGGGCAGCCGGCTGTGCCTCCTCTCCGAGCGCCGGGCCAAGCCCGCCGTGCCCTTCGGGGGCAAGTACCGCATCATCGACTTCACGCTGTCGAACTGCGTGAACTCCGGGATCTACGACATCGGCGTGCTCACCCAGTACCGTCCGACCTCGCTCAACCAGCACATCGGGACGGGCCGTCCCTGGGACCTGGACCGCTCGCGCGGCGGGGTGCAGATCCTCCAGCCCTCGCTCGGCTCGGTCGAGAGCGACTGGTACCAGGGCACGGGGGACGCCATCTACCGCAACTTGATGCACCTGAGAAGGCGGCGCACCGAGCAGGTGCTCGTGCTCTCGGGCGACCACGTCTACGAGATGGACTACAACGTGCTCTACGCCTTCCATTATGCCAAGCAGGCGGCGGTGACGGTCGCCGTCACCGAGGTGCCGGAGGAATCGATCAGCTCATTCGGCATCATCGAGACCGATCGCGCCGGGCGCGTGGTGGGCTTCGAGGAGAAGCCGCGACAGGCGCGCTCGCGGCTCGCCTCGATGGGCATCTATCTCTTCGACCATCCCTCGCTCCATCGCTGGCTGATGGAGGACGCCGCCTGCCCGGATTCCAAGCACGACTTCGGGAAGGACGTGCTGCCGCGGCTGGTGGCGCGCGGCGAAAGCGTCTATGCGTACCGCTTCCAGCATTACTGGCAGGACGTCGGCACGCTGGATTCCTACTACCAGGCCAACCGCGCGTTCCTCTCCGACCAGCCGCCGCTCGATCTCAGCAATCCGGACTGGGTGATCCACACCCAGAGCGCCGACCGCCCGCCGGTGCGGATCGAGCACGGCGCCCACGCCGAGCGCAGCTTGATCGCGAACGGCTGCCGCGTGGCCGGACGCGTCACCCGCTCGGTGCTGTTCCCCGGCGTCACGGTACCGCGCGGCGCGGTGGTGCGCGACAGCATCGTCATGCACGACACCGTGGTGGGGCGGGACGCGGTGGTCGACCAAGCGATCGTCGACAAGCAGGTCGAGATCGGAGACGGGGCAGTGGTGGGGTCGGGTGAGGGCTCGACGGCGAACCGCTCATGCCCCGACCACCTGATGAGCGGGCTCACCCTGGTCGGGAAGGGAGCTCAGATTCCCGAGGGCATCACGATCGGGCGCAACGCGAGGATCGGCGCATTCGTGACCGAGGTGGATTTCACCGGCGACGTGCCGTCGGGCGGTGTGGTGGACGGCCCTGAGTCCATGCACTAGGCCGCTAAGTACACCATTCCGCAATTACGGTGACGTTGCCCTACCGCGGGGCGAGCACGGTGGCTGGCTCGGCGGAAAGAATAGTCACCGAACTCTCGAAACGATGTACTAAGAAAAACGCCGACTCACCCAGCGGGGATCTTGAGCTTCTGCCCTGGGTGAACCCGGTCGGTCGTCAGGCGGTTGGCGCGCTGGATCGACCGGACGGAGACGCCGTTCCGCCGGGCGATCTGCTCGAGGCTCTCGCCCGGTTTCACGACCACAACCACCTTGGCGCCCTTCGATCGCGGCGCGGGCCCGCTGGCGGCAACGGCCTTCGTTCCCGGCCGGCTCGAGGCTCCCGCCGTCGCGGCGTCCCTGGAATCGGACCCGCGCTTCGACGACGCGGCCTCGCCCTTGGCGGCCATCGCCTTTGACGCCGCCGCCGCCGCCGGCCCCTCGTCCTTGGTGTGAGACTCCCGCTTCGACGACGCGGCGTCGCCCTTGGCTGCCATCGACTTGGACGACGGCGCCCCCGCGCCCCCGTCCTTGTCTCCGGAGGGGTGCTTCGAGGATGCGGCAGCCTCGCGAGCCGGAGCCTCGGGATCCGGGTGCTGCTTCGTGACGTTGTTCCGATGGCGCGACTTCGATCCGGCCTTCCCCGCGGGAATCCCGGCGATCTTCGCCACCTGGACGCTGTCGCGATCGGATTCCTTGGCTGCCTCGCCGGTCCGGATCCTGAGCCGCGTGCCGGGCCGGACCCGGGTGCTCTTCAGATGGTTCCAGCGCACGATGTCCTCGACCTTGACGTCATGACTCTCGGCGATGCTGGCGAGGGTCTGGCCCCGATGCACCGTCACGTGCGACCGCCCCTCGGCGCTCGACTTGGCGCCCAGGGAGACGCGCGGCCTGATCGGTCGCGGTGGGACGTAGTCGGTGGAGAGGCGCGGGTCGCCGGCCTCGAGCAGCACGGGCGAGGGGGCCTTGAAGCTCGCCGGCACGGTGAGCAGCATCCCGCGGCGAAGCGGGTGGCGCTTGCCGATGCCGTTGGCGAGCGCCAGCTGGCGGGCGCTCACGTGATACTGGTCGGCGATGCCCCGCAGCGTCTCGTGACGGTGCACCCGGTGCTTGAGCGTGAGGTCGACGGCGGGCAGCTTGGCGCCGCTCTCGAGCTTCTGCATCAGCACCTCGCCCTTGCCGCGCGGCACCCTCAGCGTGGTGACCCCGCCGGGTCCGTTGGCCGCGTGCCGCAGGACCGCGGGGTTCAGCTCCTTGAGCTCGTCGGCGGAGCAGTCGGCCAGCCGGGCCAGGGCCCTGAGGTCGACCGGGCCCTTGAGGGCGATCTCGTCGAATGCCATCGGGCCCTCGAGCTCGACGTCGTTGAACCCGTACTTCTCCGGGTCCTTCGAGATCGCGAGCACCGCCATGAACTGCGGGACGTAGTCCTCGGTCTGGCGCGGGAGCCTCAAGTCCCAGTAGTTCGTGGTGCCCTGGCGCTGGATCGCCCGGAGCACCGTGCCCTCGCCGGCGTTGTAGGAGGCCAGGGCGAGCGGCCAGTCGCCGAAGATCGAGTAGAGGTGCTTGAGGTAGCGCGCCGCCGCGACCGTCGACTTCTCGGGATCCTTGCGCTCGTCCACCCACTGGTTGACGGTGAGGCCGAACAGCCTCGCCGTGCCGCTCAGGAACTGCCACGGGCCGACCGCGGCCGCGTTGGAGCGAGCATTGAGGTTGAAGCCGCTCTCGACGAACACCAGATGCACGAGGTCGGGTGGGAGCCCTTCCTTCTGGAGCACCGAGCGGAACAGGTCGGCATAGCGGCCGGACCGCCGGAGCCAGCGCTCGAAGGTGGAGCGCCCGGCCCCGGTGAAGAACTCGATGTAGCGAGAGACGTCCGGGTTGATCTGGGGCTCGATGTCATCGTCCCCGCCGGCATCCTTGGCCGCCTTCCCCTCCACCGCCGGGGTCGTCAGGACGTTCTCGTCGGCCTCGTTGCCCGACTCGCGGGCCGAGGCTGCCGCCTCCTTGTCGTGCCGGGCGGCATCCCTGAGCCCGCTCAGCTTGGATTGGAGGTCGGTGAGATCCTGGCGCGTCGTCATGTCGGGGCCGACGCGGAGGACCTCGGCGATCTGCTGGAGGGCCGTCTCGGTGCCCATGATGGCGTTGTCGAAGTCACCCACCTCGCGCTGGGCCCACGCGTTCCGGTAGGCCAGGCGCGCGCTCTCCACCGGCGTCTGCGGGGGCGCGGCCGGGTCCTTGGAGGTGGAGTCCGGTGCGGTGCTTTCCGGGGGGCTCGCGGGGGTGCCGGCAGTGGCACCCTGGGAGCCGGAAGCCGTGGATGGGCCGGGGGCTGCGGTCGCCCCGGCCGAGGCGACAGCGGGTGCGTTGGCGGGGTTCGCGGCCGGCTCCTCGGCAGCCGAGCGAGCCGCGCCCAGCGCGAGAGCCGCAACGACTCCCGCGGTGGAGAGCGTCAAGCGCATCGAACTTTCTCCTCGGTCCCACCCTTCCCTGGGCGGTAAGTGGATCGCAGCAAGCTACTCAGTCGGCATGCACGATGCAAGGATGATCTCCAAGTTCGCCCGACGGGGACTCAAGGAATGGTCAAGTACGGCCCACCATGGCACCACCATGGGGCAGAGCGGCAAGTCTCATGCCACAAGCCCATGGGGTGATGATACTTGGGGAGGGATGAGCAGAGTGTCAGCGATGCGCCCTCGCCGCGCGGCGAAAGATAACCTTCCCCATCCTGAGCGGGCCGCTCCGGTCGAGAGCGCCCAGGTGGCCAGAAGCTGGCTCGTCTCGGCCCGGCCGGACGGTGAAACTCTGGTCGCCGACGCCAGGGCCCTGGGTGTACGTGCCCTCCTGGTCGGCAGTCTGCAAGGCAGGACCCGCCGCGAGGTCGAGGGGCGGCTCCTCGACATCATCGAGACCAGCGCGGAGGCCGCCGAGCGCGACGCGGGACCGCGACCCGTGCCGGGCCTCCTCCATCATACGGCCAGGCACCTGCTCGAGTGGCAGAACGACCTGATCCGCCAGGGATTGGGACCGGTTTCGTCCCTGATCTTCTTCGAGTCCGACCGGCTGGTGGGCGCCGCGTATGGCGGAGGTACCAGGCCCTCGATCTGGAAGAACGGCCAGCCCCTCGACGTCCCGTGGCGGCCGGTGCTCGAGCTGCCGGGCCTTTCCATCCACGGCTTCTCGATCTACGCCGGGCGCGAGACGCGGATCCGGCTGTCGTGGGTCTGGAAGGGAGACCGGGCCGGAGGCGCCGTCGAGGCCGAGTGGCCGGGAGGAGTCGCGGATGGCCCCGCAGGTCGTGGCCCCGCAGGTCGTGGCCCCGCAGGTCGTGGCCCCGCAGGTCGTGGCCCCGCAGGTCGTGGCCCCGCAGGTCGTGGCCCCGCAGGTCGCGGCCCCGCAGGTCGTGGCCCGGCAGGTCGCCGCCCCCCAGGCCGTGGCCCCGCCCGACGAGAGCAAGTTCCAGAGCTGGCTCGACAGCGTGGTGGCGGAGTCCCAGCAGACGGGCTCCGCCCCGGCGTCTCCAGGCAAGGCCGAGCCGGCTCGAGCGGTTTGGCAGGTGCCCCCGACCGCTCCCAGGCCGGAGCCCGCGAGGCTCCCCGCTCGCCCCGCCAGGCCGGCAGAACCTGCTTCGGCCGAGTCCGTGCCGCCGGGCGGGCCGGCGGCTGCGCCCGACCTCGAGGAGATCGAGCTTCCCGCCCCGCCGCCGCGGAGCACGCGGCGCGTGCGGCCGCTGAGGCCCGTTCCGCCTCTCGATCAGGACTCGGGCCCGTCGCGATGGAAGGGCATCTGGCCCGTGGCGGCCGTGATCGCCGTTCTCTTCGGCGCGGGCTGGTACCTGGGAGCCCCGCGGAGTGGGGAGAGCGATCGTCCGCTCCTCAAGCGCGCGCTCCGGGCGGTCGGGCTCGGCGGCGCCCGCTTCGACGTAGTGGTCACGAGCCAGCCGAGCGGCGCCTGGATCTCCGCCGACGGAAAGGAACTCGCCCGCCGCACCCCGGCGACGATCGAGCTCCCGACCGGGACCCATCAGGTGGTCCTGTCCCTGCCCGACCTGGGCCGGGCATCATTCACCGTGAGCGGCGAGAGCGGGAGCGAGAGCAAGCTGGATGCCCCGCTCGACGGCTCGCTCACCGTGCGCTCGTCGGCGAGCACCGTCCCGATCGCGGTCTCGGTGGACGGGACCGATCGAGGCTACGCCCCGCTCACGGTGAACGATCTGGCTCCGGGTCCTCATCAGGTGGAGTTCTCGGGACCCGGGATGGCGCCGTGGGGACAGACCATCGAGGTGCGGGTCCGCGAGGAGCTGCAGCTCGTTGCACGGCCGTTCGACTCTCCCCAGACCGGGCTGATCGAGGTGCGGGGCACAGTGTCCGGCGACCAGGGCACCGAGGAGATCAAGGGAGACCCGGTGTGGGTGGACGGCGTGCGGCGCGGAGTCACGCCGGTCACGCTGGAGCTCCCGAGCGGACCGCACAGCGTGCGCGTCGAGCACCACGGCGAGGTTCCACCGGTCCAGGTCATCGATCTGCCGGGAGGGAACCAGCGCTTCGCCACCTTCCAGTTCGGAACCGGGATCGACTATCCCCGCCTCCATCTGCTCACCACCCCGGATCCCACGGGCGGCGATCAGGCCTCGGTGGTGACGGCGGCGCTGGAGGGCGTGGCGGCGAGCCAGGTGCGGGAGATGTGGCTCCACGCGCGCACGCCGCAGGGGGTGTGGCGCCGCTATCCGATGACCATGCTCGGTTCGCCGTCGGGCGCGGTGGGAACGGTCGTGTTTCCGGGCGCGCTGCTCGACGGCACCGGTCGCGCCCCCTACTACACGAGCGCCATGGTGGCGTCCGGCGACGAGTACTTCACCGAGCTCGCCAACGCGGGCGATCGCCCGGGACCAAGGAGCGGCGCTCCGCCGCGGCCGGGCCCGTAGCCCGGATTATTCATGAGCCCGCTGCTGCAAGGACCATCTGACCACGGCGGAACCCTAGCGCCCATCAAGTAGACAAGAACCCCGATCCGGCACCGGCCATCGCGCTGGGGCTGAATGGACACCGTCTGGCACGCCCCTTCCGCAGGGCCGCCGCATGGGCGGAAGATGCGCCGTGGCGGGCGCGGTGGCGGCCTGGACGGGAGCGCTTCTGGGACAGCACCTCGGGACCTGGGGTGTGCTCTCGGCGCTGGCCGCAGCATTCGGGCTAGGACTCGCGGGGCTTCGCGGCCCCGCGCGGGCTGCGAGTGTCGCGCTGGTCGCCGCCCTGGCCCTCGGGGGAGCGGCGCGCGCCTCCGCCCACCGGATCGCTCTCGAGCAGGCTCGCCCGGAGCTCGGGGCGGGCGACGGGATCTTCAGGATTCAAGGGACCGTCAGCGAGCCCCCCGAGGCCGAGGGCGGAGAGACGGTCGTCGTGGTCAGCCTCCGAGCGGCGCAGCCGGCGCTCCGGGCGGGCACCAGGGTCAGGCTCAGGCTGCCGGCCGGTGTCGAGGCGGAGTGGAGCGACCACGTCGCGGCGCTGGTGCGGCTCGATCTTCCCCAGCGCCTCCGGAACCCCGGTGGCCACGACGCTCGCGTGGGCGCCATGGCCTCGGCGCTCGGCGCCGGCGGAAACGCGTTCTGGGCGGTGACCTGGCCCGATCGCGGTCTGGCGGGCTGGCCCCGCGCCACGGTGGCCCGGTGGCGGCGCGCGATCGGGAGGAGTTTGGACCACCATCTGAGCCCCGCGGCGAGAGAGCTGGTGGTCCCTCTCGTCCTGGGAGACCGATCGGGACTCTCGACCGATCTCGGCGCCGAGCTTCGCGCCTCGGGGCTGATTCACCTGCTCGCGCTCTCCGGTCTTCACGTGGCATGGATGGCGGCGATCGCCCGGGGAATGCTGGCGGCCCTCGGCCGCGGCGTGCTGGGGCGGGCGATCGCCGGGGCCGCGTGCGCGATCCTCTACCTGGGAATCGCCGGTCCGCTGCCCTCCCTGGCGCGAGCCGCGGCGAGCGAGCTCCTCAAGTCGGCCGGCCTAGCGCGCGGACGGCCGATCGACCCGCTCCAGGCCATGGCCGTGAGCGTCCTCGCCATGGTGGCCCTCGCCCCGGGATGGGCGCTGGACCTCGGGTTTCAGCTCTCCTGCGCCGCGACGCTGGGGCTCGTCACGGTGGGAGCCGCGCTGGACCAGGTACTGCGCTCGCGCCCGTGGAGCGCGCCGCTCCGCCCGTTCGGCCCCACCGCCAGCGCCCAGCTCATGGCGATGCCGCTCCTGGTCTCGCGCTTCCACGCGCTCTCCTGGGTGGCGCCGCTCTCGAACCTGGCGGCGGTGCCGGTCTCGGGGCTGCTGCTGACCGCCGCCTGGCTCGGGGCGGCGTGCGACGCCCTCGCGCCGGGAACGCAGGGGGCCTGGTACGGGGCCTGCGAGCCGCTGGCGTGGTGCCTTCGCGCCGTGACCGAGCGGGCCGCGGGACTGCCGGGCGCGATGACGCCCGCGAGGGGAGATGGGATCGCCTGGGTGGCGGCCGCGGGGGCCGCGCTCCTCGCGGCCGCGACCTCGGGTCCGCGCGATCTCGACAGCCGCAGCACCTCGCTCGGAGCGCCGCGGGTGGCGGCGCTGGGTCTCGGAGCACTCGCGAGCGGCCTCGCGCTGGTCCTCGCCGCCACCACGCGCCCCCTCGCGCCTCCTCCGGGCCGGAGCTGGATCGTGGTGCTCGATGTGGGGCAGGGAGACGCGATCGCGCTCGGCTTCGAGGACGGCTGGTGGCTGGTCGATGCCGGGGCGCGCTCACCCCGGTACGACGCAGGCGAGAGCGCGGTGGTCCCGTTCTTTCGCTGGGCGGGCGTGCGGTCGCTC
>VBOT01000150.1:574-1182 GCA_005893225.1 Candidatus Eiseniibacteriota bacterium | reverse complement strand
CCCAGGACGACGGCGACCACACCGGCGGGGCCCAAGCGGTGCGCCGCGCGCTGGCCGTGCGAACCCTCCTGACCTCGCCCTCCTTCCCGCGCGTGCCAGGGCCCGGGCCGCGCTTCGGCGGGGAGCCGGTCGCGCGCGGGGCGCGGCTCAGGGAAGGGCCGCCGGTGCGCGTGCTCTGGCCGCCCGCCACTCGATTCCAGGCACCCGGCCGAGGCGAGGCGCTCGTGGAAGGCGCGAGGGTGGATTCCGGGCGGATCGAGATCGAGACCGACAACGACGCCTCGCTCGTCCTCGAGGTGGGAGAGGGCGCTTCTCGAGCCCTGCTGCTCGCCGACGTGGACAGCACCGTCGAACGCATGCTTCGGGTCGCTCCCGGAGTGGCGCTCCTCAAGGTCGCCCACCACGGCTCCGCCTCGTCGAGCGGCGCCTCGTGGCTCGCCCGGGCACGGCCGCTCGTGGGGGCGATCTCCTGCGGGCGCCACAATCCTTTCGGCCACCCCGACCCGCGAGCGCTCGGCCGCCTTCGCGAGGCCGGATGCGAGATCCTTCGCACCGACGAGGAGGGGGCGCTGTGGTTCGAGTCGACGCCGGCCGGGATCCGCCGCCTG
>VBOT01000150.1:0-552 GCA_005893225.1 Candidatus Eiseniibacteriota bacterium | reverse complement strand
CAAGCCACGCCCCTGAGTCCCGTGCCCCAGATCCGGGCGGGGAGGGAGCCAGCCGTGCAAGCTGCACTCCCGGGGCTTGCCGCCCGCACGCGAGAGGGCTGGCCCGGGCGAGCCCGGCTCCGCGTTTGGCCTCAGAACTCGTTGTGCGCTGGTCGATATCTTGAGCAAGCCGCCCGCAGCTCCCCGCGATCGGGCGCGGCACGCGCGCTGCTATTCAATGGGAGGGAGTCGGGCGCGAACGATGCCAGGGACGGGGTCCCGAGTCCCGCGGGCGAGGCTCGCGGCGTGTCCCGACCGTGGTGGTGGCCTCACGCTTCCGAGGAGTGTCTCCGAATGTTGGACGCAAGCCGATCGATCCGTAACCAGCGAGGGATCGCGCTGGTCGTCGCTCTCCTGGCCCTGATGTTTCTGTCGTTGCTGGCCACGGGCCTCATGATGTCGCTGAACGCCGAGACCGACATCACCGCCCGCACCGTGCGCGAGGATCGCGCGCTCAACATGGCCGAGGCCGGTGTCGCGGAGGCGATCGAGCGCATCCGGACCGGCGACGTG
>VBOT01000149.1 GCA_005893225.1 Candidatus Eiseniibacteriota bacterium | reverse complement strand
AGGACCATCGAGCCGTGGACGGCCCCGTTCCGATCGAGCCGGCTTGGGACCGCCACATCCGCTGAAGCTGGGGCCGCGATAAAAACATGAGCCCGGCGAACGCCGCGTCATCCTCGGGTCACAACAGGTACACATTCGGAAACTCGGGTACCTCGGCTTTGAAGAGGTTCGGCGTCTCCCCGACTCCGCCCCAGAGCCGCTTGCTCAGCTCCAGCTGACCGCGGTTGAGGAGCTCCGGGTTGTACGAATACTGGATCCGCACGTAGTTCGTCGCGCCGACCGAGGTCTTGCGGTTCAGGAACTTCCCAAAGTCCTTCCAGCCAGCGGGCTGTCGGGAGAAGACATTGGCCATTTCGACCGCGAAGCGTCCGCCGATGAAGAACGCCTTCCACTCGTTCACGTTCCGCTCGTCGAGGCGGCCTTCCACCAGTTTCGCGACTCCGTCGGCGTAGGTCGGATTGATGTACTGACGGAATGCCTCGAGATTGGCGAGCGCCTCCTCCAAGTTGCCGACATCTTCCGGATTCATGACCGGTTTCGGCGGTGAATTGTACCACTTCGCCTGGTACGGCGCGTATTTCGCGACGCCTTCTTGGGCCTCCCTCGCGGCAGCCGCCCGGTCGACCAAAAAGTGAATCCGGTTGTGCGCGAGGAGGTAGTCGAGCACGAGCGTCGTCTCGACTTTCTCCGCGACGTCGTCCACGTTCCGATCCGCGTATTTGCCGAGGTCCCGCCAGATAATCCGGTGGTATTCCTCCTTGAGGGCGCGCAGCGCTCCCTCGCGAATGTAAATTCCCCAACGGTCCGGCGCGAGCCGGAAGCTGACGTAGAAGGCGACCGCCTCGGGGCCCATCTTCAACATGGCCGGCAAGGTGTTCGCGTCCTTCGGAACCCCTACGCGGTAAGTGTCGAGGTTGTCGGGAGTGAGCTCGAACGGACGAGCGCCTCCGAGCGGCGGAAGCGCCTCGTGACCGGGGACGCGGACCGCCTTTGGGTCGCAAAATTCTGGGTGGGAGGCCGTGAAGCCGGAGAAGTCCACGTCAATCCCAGAACTGAAACGAACCTTAAGACTTGCCGCTCAATACAGCAGGCACTCGACGATCCGACCCTCGACTTCCTTCGGCTCAAGTCGTGCGGGGGGTCGAAATGAGACCACGACCCGATCGAGCTCGAGGGCCACTCGATCGACGGCCTCCGCGAGAGGCTTCGGCGCCTCTTTCAGCGCTGCCTGTACTCGGGCGACGATCACCTCGGGATCACCCTTCCGGACGGACCGCGATGCACCGAGATCCTCTGATTTCCAATCCTCAATCGGCCCGAGGGCGGCCTCCTCGTCTGAGTTCGACGGGTCAATCCACCGTTCTTCTAGGTAGTCGAGAAAATCGCGACCCTCCCAGCCGCACGTAGGCAGGGCGACGGGACAGCGAGGATGGAAGCGGCACCCCGCGGGCGGGAACACGGCGTCGGGGACCTCCCCTTTCGGGAGCTCCTTCTTCGTGCGGCGGCTGGGGTCCGGAATCGGAATCGCCTGAAGGAGAGCCCGAGTGTACGGATGTTTCGGATCCGCGTAGATCCTGCGGGCCTCTCCCGCCTCCACGAGCCTTCCCAGATACATGATCGCGATCCTGTCGCATACGAGCTTCGCGGTCGCGAGGTCGTGTGTGATGAAGACGTAGGTGAGCCCGTACTTTTCCTTCAGGTCAAGGAGGAGTTCCAAAACCTTCGCGCGGATGCTCATGTCGAGCATTGCCACCGGCTCATCGGCGACGAGGAGAAGCGGCTTGGGGGCGAGGGCCCGCGCAATCACGACGCGCTGTTTTTGCCCCCCGCTCATGTCGGTGCTTTGCTTCGCGAAGAACTGGTCGGGTGGCCTCAAGCCTACATCGTCTAGGAGCTTTAGCGCCTTGGCGTTGACCTCCTCAAGGCGGCTCGACGCGCGCGTGCCACCCGGAGCGATGGGCGCATGCGCCTGAAGGGCATGTCGGAGGAGTTCTCCCACGGTCAATGCCGGATTCAGTGCCGCATGGGGGTCCTGATACACGATCTGGACCTTGCCGCGGAGTTGTTTCAGGACCCACGAGAAACCCGCGGTCCGCACCGTCCGAGGCCCGATGAACCAGCGTTCGAACCAAGTTTGCTGCTCCGCCCGAGGAATGCCTTCGAGAATCCCGTCCTTTGTCAAGGTAAACTTCGTCGCCGGCAGCAACAGCCCCTGCCGACGGACCAGGCCCGATGGGTCCGGAGTGCCGAGATACACGAGGATCCCCACCTCGACTCCGAAAAGTAGGAGACCCCACGGCAACGAGGCGAAGGCGATCGCCGCACCGATCCCTGCGACCAGACGGGCGGGTCTCCTTGACCACGGGCGCAATAGCCAGAGGGCGAGCCCCAGGAGAACCTGGACGCTCCCAACGATGCCAAGCGCATCGACGTACGGTCCGGGGACAGTCGCAACGAGGCCAAACGGAAATAGGGCGCTGCCGGAAACCCCGTAGTATATCGCGGTGGCTAGATACGCGGCAGAAACGGCCCACCAAGCCACGCAAGCCATCTTGAGTTCCCGCGGCCGGATGAATTGGGGCTTAGCGGAAGCCGATGGAAACTCAAGCACAATCTCGCCCTCTTCGATCGGCGTCAGGCCCATCAAGGAGCGCCCCGCGGTGCTCTTGCCACAGCCGCTCTCCCCGACCAGACCGAAAACTTCGCCCCGCTGGACTTCGAAGGAGATTCCATCGACGGCACGGACGAAGCGCGCCCCACCTCCGAGCAATCGTTGGACAAATCCCCTGAACAGCGGATAATAGACCTTCAAGTCTCGGACGCGAACCAGGACATCCGGCATGCCTCACCCAGGGTACAAGTAGCAGGCAACCGTGCGGTCCCTCCGCGGTCGCGTCGTCGGCGGGAACGCTCCTGTACACACGGGCATGGCGGATGGGCAGCGCGGGTGGAACGGGCAACCGCTCGGAGGCTGAAGGAGGTCCGGTGGTTGCCCGGGGATCGAATGCAGTTCCCTTGTCTCAAGGTCAATCACGGAGTCGAGCAGCCCCTTCGTGTACGGATGAAGCGGCTCCTTGAACACGTCGCGGACGGGTCCCCGCTCGGCGATGTGACCCGCATACATGACGGCCATCTCCTCCGCGTATTCGGCGATCAGCCCGAGATTGTGTGTGATGAGAAGGACGCCCATCTCAAACTCATTCTTGATGGAGTCAAGGAGCTGAAGGATTTGAGCCTCAACAATCACGTCGAGCGATGTCGTCGGCTCGTCCGCGACCAAGAGGGTCGGATTGAAGACGAGGGCCAGCGCAATCATGATTCGTTGGCGCATTCCCCCCGAGAACTCGTGCGGGAACTGATCAAGGCGATCCGGCGGGATCCGGACCGCCGTGAGGACCCGCCGCGTCCGCTTCATTGCGTCGTCCTCATCCGCATCGGGTTCATGCGCGCGAATCAACTCAAGAAAATGATGGCGAACCGTCATCAGAGGATCCAAACGAGTCATCGGATCCTGGAAAATGAGGGAGGCGTTCCGTCCGCGGATCTTCCGCAACGCGGGTTCCTCGGCCGTCACGAGATCGAGCCCTGCAAATCGAATGGAGCCGGTGACGGTTGCGGTATCTGGGAGAATGCGCAGGATTGCCTTCCCGAGGGTGCTCTTGCCGCATCCGCTCTCCCCTACCAAACCGAGGGTCTGACCGGCCTCGATCTTGAGGTCCGCGCTGATGACCGCGCGAATCGGACCGGCCCGGGATGCATAGCTTACATTGAGCCCTTCGATGTCCAAGAGGGTCATCGCGTCTCCCTCCGCCGGAGCAGCGGATTGAGGATGTCGTTGAGCCCTTCCGAGATGAACGCGAGGGCCGTCGTCAAGATGATGATCATCAGGCCGGGGAAGAACACGCCCCACCACATCTCTCGGATTAGGCCAGCGTATCGACTGACTTCGAGGCCCCAATCCGGGATGTCCACCGGAAGCCCAAGGCCAAGGAAGCTCAGTCCGGCCTGTGTGAGGATTGCATCTGCACCGCTGACCGAGACAATCACCGGGATACTCTGAGCGACGCTCGGCAGGATGTACCGCGAGAGGACGGTCGTGCGGGACAGCGCAAGGGCTTCGGCGGCTTCAACGAACAGCTGCTCCTTCACGGACGCGACATGGTTCCGAATGACGCGGAAGTACGTGGGGGCATAGACGAATGCGATCACAAGGGAGACGTTCACGACGCCAGGTCCAATCACTGCCGCGACGACAATCGCGAGGAGAAGCCCCGGGAACGCGTAGATGCTGTCCATCACGAGGACCAAGAACCGGTCGAGCGCGCCTCCGTAGAAACCGGAGAGGAGCCCGACAGGCGCGCCAACCGCCAGGGCGATGGCAGCGGAGAGCGCGACAACGGTGAGTGGAATCCGCGCGCCCCAGATCACGCGGCTCAGGATATCCTGCCCGAGACGATTCGTACCGAACCAGTGTGTTGAGCTGGGAGGGAGCGCGGTTGTCTCGACGGTCGCGTTCGGGTCGAACGGAGCAACCCATGGGGCGAAGACTGCGATGAAGACGAAAAACAAAACGATGGCAATCCCACCCCACACGAGTACACCGGCGAGGCTTTTCGACTCCCCCAAAAAGACGCGGACTGCACGCCCCATCATGGATCGCCGCAAGAAACCCACAGTGACGGTCGCCATTGAGGTGCCTCAGTACCGAATCCTGGGGTCGATCCACGCGTTGAAAATGTCGATCAGGACAGAAAGGAAGACCATGATGAGGGCGTAGTACACGACCGCTCCTTGGAGGGCGGGGTAGTCGCGGTTGGAGATGGCCGTGAAAATGTAACGACCGATACCCTCCCAGGAGAAAACTGACTCGGTAAGAATCGCCCCGCTCATCAAGATCGCGAAGGTCAAACCCATCGCGGTGGACACGGGGACCATGGCGTTCTTCAATGCATGACGGTAGAACACGTCCAACGGCCGGATTCCGCGGGCGCGTGCCGCCTCGACGTAGTCCGCTTGGAGAGACTGAAGCATGTTCGCGCGGACGAGCCGAGCGAAGAACCCTGCAAGGACCAATCCCAGGGTGAGGGCGGGCAGGATGAGATGGGCCACCGCATCGATGAACGTGCGGAATTGTCCGGCTACCAGGGAGTCAATCGTGTAGAGACCCGTGACCCGCGGCGGAATCGCAAACTGCGCCGAGAGTCGGCCACCGGAATCGAACCAACGGAATTGGACGGCGAAAACAAGCTGCATGATGATTCCGAACCAGAAGATCGGCGTGTTGTAGAGCACCGCCGCGACGAGGCGTGAAATGACGTCCGCTGGGCGATCGCGCCGGGTCGCGGACACCACGCCAAGCAGCATTCCCGCGAGGACCGCCACGAACATGCTCGCCACCGTGAGCTCAATCGTCGCGGGGAGACGCTGGGCAATATCCGCCGCAACAGAATGTTGCGTGATGATCGAATTGCCCATGTCGCCAGTGAAAATTCGGCGGAGGTAGTCGACGTACTGGACGTAGAGCGGATCGTACAGGCCGAGCTGACGCCGAATTGAGTCCGCAAGAGGCCCTGAGTGCTCGCCCAGGATTGCGCCGACAGGGTCACCGGGCGCGGCCCGGAGAAAATAGAAGACCAGGGTGAGTAGGATCAAAACCATCGGACCCGTGAGGAGGAGGCGCTGGACGACGTACGCTCGGAGGGAGGCTTGGGTCCGCGGCATGGAATCGCTGGAGGGCTTCTACAACGCGAGAATCGGTAAAAGGTTTGGTGAGGGCGGTGCCCGCCGCCCTCTGATAGCTTCCCTAGCTCACCCGGAGCGTGAAGTACCGGAAGAACTGGGACTGGTCTAGAATCACGCCGGAGATACTCGGCTTGTACACCACTTGCTGGCTCGTCTGCCATAGCGGGAGGTACGGCACGTCATTCGCTAGGGCGTCTTGGATCTGACTCAGCGTTTGCGCCCTCTGTGTGCTGGCAATTGGCTGAGTTGCCTGCAGATTGATCAGCGTGTCCACAGAGTCATTCTGGTACCACGACCCGAAACTCGCGCTGCCTCCCGAGGCGTAGTGTAGGAACGGATACGTGTAGTCGTCTGGGTCCAGGTAGTCTGGGAACCAACCCAGAAGGAACACACTGAACTGCCCGAGCCTGAAGCTCTGCCGATAGACCAGCCACTCCTGGCTTTGCAATGTGACAGATACCATTCCGGTTTGTTCCAAGGCCTGCTTGACGAGCGTGGCGACATCGGCCTCGGTGCTTCCGTACCGGACCGGTGTGTACCACAGGGTGAATCGAAGCTTGTTTGTCGTGGAGAAGCCAGCTTGTGTCAGAAGCGCTTGGGCGGCGGCGATGTTGCGCGAATACCGCGTTTTGAACACGTCAGTGTGGCCGAACATCCCGCTGGGGATGAGGCTGTAGAGCGGATCCACCGAGTCCA
>VBOT01000104.1:21638-22165 GCA_005893225.1 Candidatus Eiseniibacteriota bacterium | reverse complement strand
CGTCAGTGAACTGGTGGCCGCGCAGCCTGAACCCGACATTGTCGTAGTTCCCGTCGCGGTCGGCGTGCCAGAAGTCGACGAGCACGTGCGGGAGGGGACGGCAGTCGCGGGAAAATACCCGTCCGGCGAGCTCGATCCTGGTCCCCTCGATCCCGGTCTCGAGGAGCGACGTCCGTAGCGGAGACCGGGGCTTGAAGAACGGGCCCTCGGTCTCGGCCGGCGTGGGCTCGTCGTCGTCGCCGCATTCGGGCGTGGGCACGAGCCCACGTTTGACTGGCCCGGGCTCTGCGCGCGGCGCCTCGGCCCCCGGGAGCATATCCGGCCAGAGGAGTCGCGTCCCGACACCGAACACGACGGGCACGACCACCAGGATCTTGAAGAATCGGCGGCGACTCTCGTCACGGGGCTCAGTCATGGTCGTGACTCCCGATCGTGATAAAGTTTCGCTGGACGTCCCATTCCACCCTCGGCGGCCCGGCGCGAACGACACGGAGTGAGGAACCCTTCGAATACGACACCTCTCGCTC
>VBOT01000104.1:0-21620 GCA_005893225.1 Candidatus Eiseniibacteriota bacterium | reverse complement strand
CAGGAGATAAACCTCGGCCGGGCCGGAGCTCGCGCGCCGGTGAAGGAATGCCCTCAGTGTCCCCACGTCTGGAAGCTTCCATTGGCACACGCGAAACCAGCCCGCGAGACGCCGGCGATTCTGTTCCTCGAGGATGTAGTAGTGCATCGAATTCGAGTTCGAGGCGCCGAGGGATCTCAGGTATTCGCATTGGTGCTCGGCGTCGCGCTCGGACCAATCCTCCGCGACGTCGTACTTGGGCCCCAGGGCCCTCTCCAAGATCGCGTCCGTTTGTCCCGTGGAGAATGTTCTCCCTCCGATCGTCGCTCGTTTGGGGGCCAGGGTTTCGGACGCCAGCGCGCGCCGGTAGTTCACCTCCCTGTCCCACCTGAAGAGGTCGTGATCGAAGCAGGACCCGGCTTGGGCTTGATGAAACAGGCCGAACGCGGCCAGGCCCATCACGGCGAGGCCCACGAGGAAACATTCCCGAACCGGCCTCACACCATCTCGACTCCGGCGGCTCGCGCGAGCCGCCCGAACGCCTCGGCCAGCCCCCGGTGCAGCGCCTCGACGTCTTCCTTCTTCCACTGCGAGCGGTCGGCGCGAACGAACGTCGTCTTGTCCACCCGGTTGTCGAAACGCCCCACCGGCAAGTAGTAGACCTTGCCGCGAGCCTCGATACGCACGGTATCGGGACGGTCGGAGCTCCGGATCAACGACTCCATGTCGTCGCAGCCGTAGTCGCCCATCATCACCGCCATCGGGACCCCGTGATGGAGGATCGAGCCGGGATCGTTGGGATCGGTGCGCTCGATGTTCTTGCGGCGCGACTCCTCGGGCGTGACCCAGACGTAGAGGATCGAAGCGCGCGAGAGGATCGCTTCGGAGAGGGCGCTCAGCGAGTAACGGTATCCGAGCGGGGCCGGCAGCGGCATCGCGGCCCCGTCGGGTCCACCCCGAGCCGCCTCGATCACCACGGTCCTTCCCTCGAGCCGGTCCGGGACGCCGGCATTCTTGTCGCGCAGGAGATCCGCCGACTCGTTCTCCAGCGCCTGCACGAGCTCGCGGCGCACCTCGCCGGGGAGCCGCTCGAAGGCAGGCGCGGCGCCCACCTTGCGACGCGCTCGATCGAAGCGGCCCAGCAGCCACTCGGCAGCGGAATCGGGCGCCGGACGGCTTCGCTGCGCGAGGTCGTCGAAGTCCTCGTTCAGGAGCTCGATCAACGTCCCCCAGTCGAGCGGCTGCTTCATCGGCAGATCGTCCGAGTCGAAGAACACGCCGTCGCGCCCGAGCCTCCGGAGCTCCTGGCTCACCCGGCGCATCATGTGGACGTACGGATAGTCGTCGAGCTGCACCGTCGGGCCGAGATGGAAGTCGTTGCGGCATTGCTCGGGTGTGAGGCTCGCCAGGTAGCGCCGGACCTCGGATTTCCCCGAGGCGGGCAGTGCGAAAAGAAGCAGGACGTCGAGCACTCGAGACATGATTATTCGCTCCCAGGGTCTGGGTGGGCGGCACGCACGGACGCGGAACGCGGGCGCAGTCCAAGAGCTGGATGGCGCGCGACTATAGAAGAGGGCGGTCGGTCGGACAACGGAGCTCAATCCCTTTCCCGAGGGTTGCGAACCGCCGCCCATGCTCATAGTGTGCCGCATTCGTGAGCCTTGAGGATTGCCGGTGGGTCCGGACACCTTCTCGGTTCGGAGTTCCGGGACCATGCAGCTGACGCCCAGACAGGCGAGCGCCCTGCTCGATGTCGAAGAAGCCATGTTGCAGCGCTGGATCGAGGAGCGAGAACTCCCCGTGCATCACGTCCAGGAACGGCCATACATCCATCCGGTCGAGCTCTGGGAGTGGGCCGTCGAGCACGGGATTCCGGTGCCCCAAGCGCTCCTCGACGCCGCCCGGCGCCAGACCGAAGAGGTGCCGTCCCTGAGCACCCTGCTCGCCACCGGAGGCATCCACCTCGATCTCGAGGGTGGCGACAAGGCGGGCGTGCTGAGGACCATCGCCACCCGCCTGCCGCTCCCCGCGCACATCGACAGGGAAGCCCTGTTCTCCATGCTCGAGGCGCGCGAGGCCATGGGATCGACCGGGATCGGCGCGGGAATCGCCATCCCTCACGTGCGCAACCCGATCGTGCTCAACGTCGAGCATCCATTCGTCAGCCTCTTCGTGCTGCGGCGCGAGATCGACTTCGACGCGGTGGACGGGCTCCCGGTGCGAGCGCTGTTCGTGGTGGTGAGCCCCACGATCCCGATGCATTTGAGGATCCTCGCCCGGCTCGGCCATGCCCTGCAGGATCCCGCGCTCCGGTCACTGCTCAAGGCCTCGGTCTCGGCCAGCGACGTGCTGGACCGCATCCGTCTCGTCGAGGCCCACCCACGCGAAAGCCAGGCGTCGCGCACCGGCGCGAACCGGTGAGCATGACCTGGTTTCTCCTCGGGATGGCCGCCCTGGCGATCGCTGCCGTCGTCCGCCTGGTCGTGCCGTGGCGGGCGGGACGCCCGGCGTCCCTCGCCCTGGTCCTCGCCGGATGCGCCGCGGCCGGCGGGACCGCGCTGCGGGTGCTCGCCGGTGGTCCAGGGGTGGAATGGAGCTTCCCGACGACCCTGCCGGGAGGGCCCTGGCTGCTGCGGCTCGATCCCCTGGCCGCCTGGTTCGTGGTCCCCATCGTGATCGTCGGCGCCTGCGGCGCCCTCTTCGGCTCCGGCACGTTCGCCAGGGAGCGGCGCTCGGGCCGCGTGGCGACCACCGAGGCCATGATGCCGATCCTGCTCGGGGCCATGGCGCTGGTCGTCACGGCGCAGGCGGTCGTCCCGTTCCTGATTGCCTGGGAGACCATGGCGATTGCCGGTCTGCTCCTCATCCTGCACGAGGGCGAGCGGGTGGAGGTGCGGCGCAGCGCGCTCGTCTACCTCGTGGCCACGCACGCCGCCACCCTGGCACTCGTGGCGATGTTCGCCCTGTGGGGCAGCCAGTCGCCCGACCTCACGTTCCCGAGCCTCCAGGCATCTCTCCGGGCGCGGCCGGAGTGGTGCCTGCTCGTTCTCCCGCTCGGGCTCCTGGGCTTCGGAATCAAGGCGGGCATGATTCCGCTCCACTCCTGGCTGCCCGGGGCGCACTCGTCCGCGCCCTCGCACGTCTCGGCCGTGCTCTCCGGGGTGATGATCAAGACCGGCATCTACGGGCTGCTGCGCATCACGCTGATGGCGGAGCGCGTGCCGGCGTGGTGGGGCTGGCTGCTGCTCGGCGGCGGCCTCCTCTCCGGAGTGCTCGGAGTGCTCTGGGCCCTCGCCCAGCACGATCTGAAGCGGTTGCTGGCGTATCACAGCGTGGAGAACATCGGCATCATCCTGATCGGCATGGGAGCGGGAGCGCTCGGCACCGCCTCGGGACAGCCGCTGCTCGCCGTCCTGGGCTACGGGGGAGCCCTCCTCCACACCCTGAACCATGCGCTCTTCAAGAGCCTGCTCTTCCTCGGCTCCGGGGCGGTCGTTCACGCGACCGGGACGCGCGAGATCGATTCGCTCGGCGGACTCGCGCGGCGGATGCCGTGGACCTGGGCGACCTTCCTCATCGCCTCGGTCGCGATCGTGGGTCTGCCGCCGCTCAATGGGTTCGTCAGCGAGTGGACCATCGCCCAGGCTCTGCTCGCGGGCAGCGAGGGTCCGGCGTCGCTCAGGGTGCTCGCGATCTCGCTGGCGGGTCTCGGCCTGATCGGGGCGCTGGCTCTGGCGTGCTTCACCAAGGTGGACGGCGTGATCTTTCTCGGCCAGCCCCGGAGCGAGAGCGCCCGGGCGGCCCAGGAAGCCGGCAGAGGGCAGCGTGTGCCGCTCGTGCTCGTCTCGGCCCTGTGCCTCGGGATCGGGCTCGCGCCGGGCGTGGCTCTGGCACCCGCCCTGAGGGTGGTGGCCTCGACGGCCGCGGTCTCGAGCCCTCCGCCAGCCGGGGCCCTGGAGCCCATCCTGGCCGGGGCGTTGAGCGTCACCGGGCTCGGTGTGGCGCTCCTTTCGATCATCGGTCTGCTCGTGCTGGTGAGGAGGCTGCTCCTGGCCCGTGGTCGCATCACGATCGACAGCACCTGGGCGTGCGGCTACCCGGCCGTCACGTCTCGCATGCAGTACACGGCCGCCTCCTTCGCCGCCCCGCTGCTCGGAATGTTTGGAGCCGCGAGCGGCATCGTGATCGAGCGCAAGGCGCGAACGGTCCATACGCGCCCGGTGGATCTCGTCCTGGACCGTGCCGCCCGGCCGCTGTGGGATCGTCTCCAGCACGCGGCCGGACGATTGCGCTGGATGCAGAGCGGGCGATTGCACTGGTACCTGCTGTACGTGCTCGCCACCCTCGCCATCCTGCTCGGCTATCTGGCTGCCGGGGGGATCCGGTGAACGCGGCCGGGCTCGCTCCCGTGTTGCTGCTCATGGGGCTGGCCCCCCTCGTGCAGGGACTGGTGCACAGGACGAGGGCGCTCATCACCGGTCGTCGCGGGATCCCGCTCCTCCAGCTCTATCGCGACCTCTGGAAGCTCGCGCGCAAGGGCACCGTGGTGAGCCGCACCAGCTCGGGGCTCTTCGCGGCGCTCCCGAGCGCCGTCCTGGCCGCCGCGATCGGCGCGGCACTCCTGGCCCCGCTCGGGCCGGGCGGCAGCGTGCTGCGCTTCCCGGGCGACTTCGTCGCCTTCGCCGGCCTGCTCGCGCTCTCGCGCTACGCCCTAATACTCGCCGGATTCGAATCGGGCTCGAGCTTCGAGGGCATGGGGGCGAGCCGCGAGGTCACGATCGCGACGTTCGCCGAGCCGGCTCTCTTCCTCTGCCTCGCGGCCCTTGCGCTCGTCACCGGCGGGCGGGACATGTCGAGCCTCTTCGGCTCGCCGATGGCGCGGGCTCCCCTCCTCGCTCCGGCGCTGATCTTGGTCGCCGGATCGCTTTTCGTCCTCCTGCTCGCCGAGACCGGCCAGGTCCCGGTGGACGACCCGACCACCCACCTCGAGCTCACCATGATTCACGAGGTGATCGTCCTCGATCTCGGCGGGCCCGATCTCGGCTGCGTTCTCTACGCCGCCTCGCTCAAGCTGACGCTGCTCGCCGCCCTGATCGCCGCGGTGCTCGTCCCCCCGGGCCCGATGCACCTGCCGTGGATGGTTGCCGGCGTGGCCGCCATCGCCGTCGTCGTGGGTGTGGTGGCCGGATTCTCCGCCCGCATCCGCCTCGACCGGCTGCCGCAGTTCCTCACCGCGGCGGTCGTGCTCGCGAGCTTGGCCCTGGCCCTCACCCTGCGCTGACCGTGCTCCCGCTCCACGACGGCCTCGTCCTCGGCGTCCTGCTCCTCAACTTCTTCGTCCTCGGGACGTCTCGCCTTTCCAGCGGGATCCGCTCGACCGCCTTGCAAGGGGCCGCGCTGGCCGCGCTGCCCGCGGTCCTGCACCCGGTCTGGTCCTTCCACAAGGTCCTGCTCGTCCTCGGCACGCTCGCGGTCAAGTCGATCCTGATCCCCACCTTCCTCCTGCGGGCGATCCGGGAAGCGTCGATCCGGCGCGAGGTGGAGCCCCACGTCGGCTTCGTCGGCTCGCTGCTCCTCGGGGCGCTGGCGGTCGCCGTCGCGTTCACCGTGGCGCGGCGGCTGCCGGTGGCGAGCAGCGAGTCCGAGTTGCTCGTGGCAGCCTCGATCGCGACCGTCACGATCGGCCTCCTGGTCATCGTCACGCGGCGCAAGGCGATCAACCAGGTGATCGGATACGTGCTGCTCGAGAACGGGATCTACCTCTACGGCCTCACCCAGAGCGACCGGGTGCCGTTCCTGGTCGAGCTCGGGGTGCTGCTGGACGTCTTCGTGGGCGTGTTCGTCATGGGTATCGTGCTCTTCGACATCAACCGCGAGTTCGACAGCCTCGATTCCGCCCGGCTCGTCCATCTGAGGGAGCGATGATCGTCCTCCTGCTCCTGGCGGTGCCGGCGGCGGCGGGCGCGCTGGCGCTCGCGGCGCCGCGAGTCGGCGCGCGGGCGGGCACGGTCCTCGGCGTGTCCCTCCTGCACCTGGTCCTGGTGGGCACGTTGTGGGCGCTGCCCGCGCAGGCCGGCCCGGGGGCCTGGATCTCGGTCGACGCACTGGGGCTCCTGGCCCTGAGCCTGGTGAGCTTCACGTTCGCCGCCGTGGGCTGCTACGTGGTCGGCTACCTGCGACACCCGGCACCGAGGTCGGGAGCGGCCCCCGCGCGCGGGGGCCGGATGTTCGCCGGCTGCCTGCTTCTCCTGCTCGCCGCGGCCACGCTGGTGTGCGTGAGCCAGCACATGGCGCTCCTCTGGGTCGGCCTCGAGGCCGTCACGCTCTCCGTGGCACCGCTCATCTACCACGAGCGGAACCGCCGCTCGCTCGAGGCGGTGTGGAAGTACCTGGTGCTCTCCTCGGTCGGGATCGCGCTCGCCCTGCTCGGTACCTTCTTCCTCGCCACCGCCCAGGAGGCCGGCACACCCCTGCTTTTCTCCGACCTGATGCGGGGCGCGCGCACCCTCCATCCCGGCTGGCTCCAGGCGGCGTTCGTCTTCCTGCTCCTCGGCTACGGGCTCAAGATGGGGCTGGCACCGCTCCACACCTGGAAGCCCGATACCTACGGTGAGGCTCCGAGCCTGGTCGGCGCGCTGATGGCGGCCGATGTCACCGCGTGCGCGTTCCTCGGGCTCGCCCGCGTGACAGCGGTCGCCATGCACGCGGGGATCGGACCCTTCGTGCAACCGCTGCTGATCGGCTTCGCACTGCTTTCCCTGGGCGTGGCCGCCACGTTCATGCTGGGGCAGCGAGACCTGAAGCGCATGCTCGCCTACTCCAGCGTCGAGCACATGGGGCTCCTCGCGCTGGGGCTCGGCGTGGGGGGCGTGGGCTCCTATGGCGCGGTCTATCACCTGCTCAACAACGGCCTTGCCAAGGCGTTCGCATTCCTCGCGGTCGGCAACATCGTCCTGGCAACGGGCACTGCGCGGCTGGATGGAAACCGTGCCTTGCTGCGACGGGTCCCCCTGTCGGCCGGGCTCCTGCTGGCCGGCTTGCTCGCGCTCACGGGCTCTCCGCCGTTCGGCACGTTCCTGAGCATGCTGCTGCTGGTCCGCGCCACCTGGGCGGGGCCCTTCCGCTGGGCGGCGCTCCTCGTGTGCGCGCTTCTGGCAGTGCTGTTCGTGCCCTTCGCGGCGCGGGTGCTCGAGGCCACCTATGGCGACCACCCGACGGCCGAGCGTCACCGGGAGGGCCCCTGGCTCATCGGTGCGCCCCTCGCCCTCGCGGGCGCCCTGCTCGTCCTCGGCCTGTTCCTGCCCGTCCCCCTGGGGGATCGGCTGGCGGCCGCGGCCGTGACCCTCGGAGGACAGCGCCCGTGACGGTCCGCGCCACCTCGGACCTGCGCAACCGCTGGGCGGTGCCGCGCGCGAGCATTCCGGACGTCGGGCCGGAGGAGTTTCGGGGCGCTCTCCTCGCCGCCATCGGGGCCGGCGGGCGCTTCGTGGCCTACTTCGGCATGCCCGAGGAAGCCCAGCACGTTCGGATCTACGCCGTGGTCGAGGACGAGCTCGCCCGGCTCGCGGCGATCAGCACGCGGGTGCTCGATCGGTTTCCCTCGCTGACCCCCGATTGCTCCTCGGCGTCGCGCTTCGAGTGCGAGATCGCCGAGCAGTGCGGCGTGGAGCCCGCCGGGCACCCGGCGTTGAAGCCGGTGCGGCGACATCCTCCGGATCACCTGCCCTCGGGCCGCGCGGCGCCGGCCGGGTTCGACCGCAACGCCTATCCCTTCGAGCGGATCGAGAGCCACGACGTGCACGAGGTGGGGGTCGGGCCGGTCCATGCTGGCATCATCGAGCCCGGGCACTTTCGCTTCCGGGCCTACGGCGAGGAGGTGCTGGATCTCGAGATCATGCTCGGCTACCAGCACCGCGGCGTGGAGCGCCTGCTCGAGACTCTCCCTCCTCGCCGCGGCGTCCTGGTGGCGGAGTCGATCGCGGGAGACACCGTGATCGGTCACGCGGAGGCCTACTGCGCCGCGTACGAGGCGCTCGGGCGGGCCCGGAAGAGCCCGCGCGCGCAGGCCATCCGCGGGGTCGCCCTCGAGCTCGAGCGGCTCGCGAACCACCTCGGCGACCTCGGAGCAATGGCGGGCGACGTCGCGTTCCAGCCCGCCGCGGCCTTTCTCGGCCAGCTGCGCGGCGACTGCCTCAACCTGCTGATGATGCTCTCGGGCAACCGCTACGGTCGCGGCCTGGTCCGCCCCGGTGGCGTGCTCTTCGACGTCCCCGAGCCGATGGCCGACGAGATCCATCGCCGCCTCGAGGCTCTCGCGGAGGGGCTTCGCCCGGTTCTCGATCTCCTGTTCGAACATGCCATGGTGCAGGGGCGGTTCGAGGGCGTGGGCGTGGTCCCGCAGGCCTGGTGCCAGTCGCTGGGCCTGGTCGGTCCCGTCGCCCGCGCGTGCGCCGTGGCGCGCGACGTCCGGCACGACCACCCCTTCGGCATCTTTCGCTTCGCGCACCTGCCGATCGCCACGGCCTGGGCCGGGGACGTACTGGCGAGGGCGCTGGTCCGCCGCCTCGAGGCGCAGCGTTCGCTCGACTTCCTGCTCGAGCGCGTTCGCTCCCTGCCGCGGGGAGAGCCGCGCGTGCCGTGCGAAGCTCTCCGGCCGGACGAGCTGGTGGTGGCTCTCACCGAGGGCTGGCGGGGCGAGATCGCTCACGTGGTCGTGACGGGAGGAGACGGCCAGGTCGCGCGGCACAAGGTGATCGACCCCTCGTTCCACAACTGGCCGGCCCTGGGTGCGGCCATGGCGGGGAACCAGATCTCGGACTTCCCGCTCTGCAACAAGAGCTTCAACCTTTCCTACGCCGGCCATGATCTCTGAGCGTGCAATCGTGACAGCACGATGCCGCATCACTGCCGTGCGCGCCGGGACGGTGGTCGCGCCGCGGCCTGATCGAGCGGGTCCTCGGACGACCCGCGAGGCTCACCGACATGCGTGACTTCCTGCGCGCCCGGCTGCGGCAGGGAACGGCCACGCTCCGCTATCCCGATCCCGCCCTGCGGCTGCCCGAGCGTTTCCGCGGGCTCCCGGCCGTGCGCTGCGAGCACGCGGCCCCCGGGAGCGCCGAGGAGCTGGTCGTGCTCTCGGGCGGCAAGCCGCGCGCCGATCTCGGCCGGTGCCTCTTTTCCCCCGAGGAGAGCGCCTCTCTGGGGGGCGGGCCGCTGGAGTTCGGCGGCGACCATCGATTGGCCGGCTCCGGCCGGGAGGACTTGCTCGTCGACGCCGAGATCCCGCGCGTCGAGGCGCTCGAGGGTCGCATGCGCTCCCTCTTCGGGCGGTCCCTCCGCCTGCGGTCGGTGTCGGCCGGGAGCTGCAACGGCTGCGAGGCCGAGCTCGTGGCGCTCTCGAACGTGGTCTTCGACCTCGCCCGTTTCGGCGTCCAGTTCGTCGCCTCGCCGCGCCACGCCGACGGGCTGGTCGTCACCGGCGCAGTCAGCATCAACATGCGCGAGGCCTTGCTGGAAACCTACGAGGCCGTGCCGGAGCCGAAGCTGGTGATCGCGGTGGGCGCGTGCGCCATCGGCGGCGGGCCCTTCCGCGGCAGCCCCGAGGTGATGAACGGCGTGGCGGAGCTACTGCCGGTGGATCTCCACGCGCCGGGCTGCCCGCCGCACCCGCTCACGGTGCTGGATGGGCTCCTGCGGCTTCTGGGTTCGGTCTGAGAGGGCCCACGGCCCGGGGGCGTTTCTGCCGGTTGCCCAATTGGGTTCAGCGGCGCCCGGAACTCCTCAGCGATACTCGAACAGCACGAACCCGTCGTATCGACGGCCCGGGCCCGCGAGGAACTCCGTCCACGGCATCGTCACGACGCGCCCGGTGCGGCTCGACGCGTGGAGGAACGTCCGGCCGCGCCACAGCATCGATTCGTGCACGACGTCGAGCCCGTCCATGCTCGACAGCTGGACGAACGCGACGCCCGTGGCCGCCGGGAGCCGGCCGCGGTCGTACAGGTTCGCGAACAATGAGCCGAGGGCGCGCGGCAGATAGACGACCTCGCGCGGCTTGCTCCAATCGATCGGAATCCATCGGCCGCCATCCGCCTTGCGGTTGAGGATCACCGCTCGTCTCCGGCACGCGCGCCCGCCGACCTTCTCCGTGATGTCGCGATAGTACGGAGACGAATCGAGACGGTCGGTGGTGAAGTGGAGGCGCGTGGCGTACGAGACGACGCCCCCGCGGTAGTTGACGATCGCCATGGCCGCGCGCTCGCCGCCTGCCTCACCCGCGTGCGCCAGGGCGGCCGAGACCAAGTTCAAGACCGCGCAATCGGTGGTCTGGAACTCGATCAGTGGATCCGTGTCCGGCGGAGCCTCCTCCCCGAGCGGTCCGAGCCGGTAGGGAGTGCCGACCTGCAGGAAGGCCCACGCGGCGACGCGGCGCCCGAGTTCCCAGCCGGCCATGCGCTCGGCGACCCGGGCCCTCTGAACGGAGTCCAGATCGGCCAGGCGAGGAAGCGTGCTGTCGGCGAGAGCCAGGGGATCCTTCCGGTCCAGGGCGCGCTCGAGCGCTGGCGGCAGGGCGGTCGTGGCCGGCGCCGCGCTAACGGCCGCGGCTCCGGAGGCCCGCGGGGCAGCCATCGACGGCGGCGCTGCTGCCGTCATTGCGGCCGAGAGCATGAGAGGAAACCCCCACCAGCACGCGCGCCTCATCGGCACCTCCTTGGGCATGGCACTCATCGTAATCCGAGCGTAATCCCTAATCGACGAGGCACGAATTGCCTTTCGCCAGGTCGCCGCCTCGTTTGCAATGGACCTGTTCGGGGGGCAAATACCCGGAGAAACCAAGCCGTTCTTTCGACGGATCTTGCGGCAAGGCCTGCGCGGCGCGGTCCTTGCGCTCTCCTCCGTTCGTGCCGGGCGCCGGCGAGCGCTCGGAACGGGGTCGTGAATCCGACCTCACCCGACGGAGACCTGCGATGAAGCTGAAGACTCTTCTCACCGTGTACTCGGGCGCCGCGATGATCATCTGCCTGAATTTTCTTCTCGTCCCCGGCTTCTGGATCACCCTGTACGGCGCCAGCGCCGACCCCCAGGCCGCGTTCCTCTACCGCCTGATTGCCGCGCTGTTCGGCGGACTGGCCGTGATGGCGTGGTTCGGCCGTGACGCCGAGCCGTCGCTGTCTCGGGTTGCGATGCTCCGGGGCCTGGTGGTCGTGAACGGACTGGCAGCCACCGTCGCGGTGCTCGGTGCGGTTTCCGGAGTCTACAACCGACTCGCCTGGGGCCCGGTCGGCATGTTCCTCATGTTCACGATCGGTTTCGTTCTCGCCGCGCCGTCGGGAGAGTCCGGCCGAGACAGCGCGCCGCGCGAGCTGGTGTCATCCGAAGCGCTCGAGGCCTCCGGCGGCTCGCGGAGGAAGCTCTGGTGGATGAGGTGATTCGCTCGCCCGGTCGCGGGCTCTGAAGCGGCCGGGGCGGCGCTGACCCTTACCTGAGCACGAGCCCCGCTCGCACCGGGGCGACCAGCACGTCGTCGCGGGCGAGATGGAGGCCGAGCGCCCCGGTCTCGGCGAAGACGCCGAGCGGACCCTGCAGGCCGACCCCGATCCCGGCCGTGGCGGTGTACGCGAGACCCGAACCGGCGCCGCCAGCGCCGATGTCCTGGGTCTCCGTGATCGCCACGAGCTGGTTGTCCACCGCGGTGTAACCGGTGACGACCGTCCTCGTGCGACCGAACCCGCCGGTGCGGCCCCAGCCCAGCCCGACCCTGAAGTCCAGGCCGAGCCGGCTGAACCGTTTCGAGGCCCTCACGCCCGCCGTGACCGCGGTCGCCGTGAACGACAGCGGAACCTTGCCGTAGACGTCGACCAGGTTCCCAGAGTCATCGACTTCCTGCCGGATCACTCCTCGCACCTCTTTCCGCCGCACCACCTCTTCGCCCTCGAGCGAGAGCGCGAGTCCTCGCGACACCGGGACCGTGGTCTCGACCGCGAGCGCGAGGCTGGGACCCGTTTCGCCCCGGAGGCGGGCCGGATCGCGGAGCGCGCTCGCTCCGGCGGAGAGCCGGAGCCGCGGCGTGTGGCGCGACGGCCGCTCGACCTCGGGCTCCGCATCCGGCGCAACCGGCCACGTCGCGCCCAATCGCATGGGCACGAGCGGGCCGACCAGGTCCCGCGCCGGCGACCAGCGCGCCGCCGCCGAGGCGGTGAGGCCGATGCGGCCGGGTGCAAGAATCTGGAGACCGGCTCCGAGCGTCAGGGTGGGCGCCCAGTCGGAGGTCCGCGAGGCCACGGCGAGACCGGGATCAGGACGCCGGTCGTTCCGGAAAGACGACGCGGGGCCAGGACTCTGCTCGGTCCGGCTCGCCCCCGCCAGGGCTTCGAAATAGGGGCGCACCACGCCTTCGAGTCGGCCGCGGTGGAGGCCTAACTCGACCGCGGCCATCGTCAGAGCGTTCGACCGAGCGCCCGCAACGACGATCGGCGTGTAGAGCCGGCCGTTGTCGTAAGAATCGATCGTGGTCACGATCGCGGCCTCCCGGCCGTACCGCTCGTAAGAACCCTGGAGAATCCACTGGTTCCCCGACGACCGGGTCGCGAGCACATCGATCTGGAACGTCTGGCCGTGCGTGAGGACGCCGCCCCCCTGGCCCGCGACGAAGGCGGAACCGGCCCCGGCGCTCACGTTGACCGCCGCGCTCTCCGCCGGGAGGGCGTGGATGAGCGGGGCGAGCAAGGCAAGCAACGAGAACCGGGCGGGGGAGCGAAGGGTGACCGCAATGCGGACCATGAGGCGCCTCGGGTCAGGGTTGCACGTGGAGTCGGCGGCAGCGCACCCACATGGTACTCCCTCGCCTCGCCACCGGCACGTGATGCGAACCAGTCTGTATGGCCCGTCTCGCCCGCTGCCGAGGTGTGCGCTGGAGAGTGAGAACGAGGAAGCATTCCAGCTCGGCGAAGGAGGATCGACCCTCCGGGTCAAGATCTGGTCATGAGACGCCGATAGCTCTACTTGCGTCACTCGTTTGAAAGGCGCATCGTAAGAACCTTGTGAGCACCTACGTGCGAAGGCACAACAAGGGAAGCGATGGACACAGCTAGGCAAATTGCGAACTGGGTGGTCGTGGTGACGATATTGGTCACGACGCTCGCGCCGAGTTCCGGGCACTTCCAGTGCTTGCGCGGCATGAGCCAAGCGGGCCCTGCATGCCCGCTCTGCCACGGCGAATCGAGCGGGCCTGCCGGTGCGCCCTCGGGCAAACCGCCGTGCTGCAGGTTCGTGCAAGCCAGAGTAACCCCGGACGTCGTAGCACCATCACTGGGCGGGCTGACCTCCCCCGCGTCGTCACAATCGATCCAGCTGGCTTCTGGGGACGGCTTCAGCCTGGCTCCCAGCCAACAGGTCTCGTGGCGTCCATGCCACGAGCGAGCAGCGCCTTCGGCACAATCCCCTCTCTACCTTTCTAACTTCCTCCGACTCTAGACGAGAACCTCGGTCGGCCCTCCCTGGTTGAGCGAACCAGCGTCGGGCGCGACCGTGCTGCGGCCCATGGTCTCGCCCTGATTTCCGATCAGGGAGGGCTTCTCACCCGTCATCGGGAGGTTCTCGACACATGCTACATGGTCTCCGTTGGAGGGGGCTGGATCGCCTGGCCGCCGCGATGGTCTGGCTAGCCTTTCCGGCCGCGGCGCGCGCGAGCGACGCCGTGCTGCCGGACTCGCTTCCGCAGGACTCGACGCTGAGCCTGGGGTGGGTGGAGCGCACGGCGCTCGAGCGCAATCCATCGCTGTCGGCAATGCGTGAGGCTTGGCGAGCAGCCAGGGCCCGCGCAGACCGGGCCGGCGCGCTCGAAGATCCGATGCTCGATGCCATGGTGGCGCCTCAGAGCCTCGGCAGCGGGTCGGTGGATCCCGCGTACCGGGTCGGAATCAGTCAGAGCTACCCACTCTTCGGTCAACGCGGGCTGCGCCGTCGAGCGGCTGCCGCCGAAGGCGATGTCGCGGCGAGCGATTTGGTGACCGCGCGGCTCGACCTGCTGCGGGACGTTCGCGACGCCTACTACGACTACTACCGAGTGAGCCGTGGCCAGGAGACGAACCGCGAGCTGGTGGAGCTGATGCGCCAGTTCCGGAGAGTCGCCCTGGCCAAGTACTCGGCGGGCACGGTGGGGCAGCCCGATCCGCTGCAGGCCGAGGCCGAGCTCGCGATGCTCGAGCATCAGGGCGTGGTGCTTGGGGAACAGCGTCGCGTCGTCGTCGCCCGCCTGAATACGCTTCTCCACCTGTCGCAGCGAACGGCGCTGCCGCAGCCGCCGCGGGAGTTGCCGCTGCCCGAAGCGCCGGATACCCGCCAGTGGCTGGAAGCCCGGATGAAGGCGAAGTGGCCCGAGCTCGAGGCTGCGGATGCCCGGGTCGGGGCACGCCGGGCGGAGCTCAATCTCGCGCGCCGTGAACGTCTCCCCGAGGGAACGTTCGGGCTGGCGTACGACCGCTTCTGGAGCGAGCCCGAGCTCCGCGGCACGGTCGGCCTGTCGCTCAACTTGCCGCTCAACTTCGGTCGGCTGGCAGCCCGCGAGCGGGAGACGCGAGCCGCGCTGAGCATGGCCGAGGCCGAGCGGCTGGCCATGCGTGATCGAATCGAGCTGAGGATCGAGGAGGCGTCCGCGGCGCTAGGCGAGGGCCTGCACGATGTCGAGATCATGCGCGACCTAGTCGTTCCTGCCAGCGAGCGCACGGTCAAGGCGGTCCGCGCTGCCTACGAGGCCAACCGGAGCGATTTCCTCACTCTGCTGAATGCCGCGCGCGATCTCGCCCGGACGCGACTCGAGTTCTACGAGGCGGTCGCCACGGCGCATCAGGCGCAAGCCGAGCTCCAGCGCGCCATCGCGAGCGACGCCGTCTCGCCGGGTCAGGAGAATCCACGATGACCACTCGAATGAATCGACAGCGCACCGCGCTGCTCGTTGCGGGGTTCCTCATTGCAGGGACCTCGACCTTGATCGCGTCTTGCCAGAAGCGACCCGGCGCCGAGGGTGTAGGTGCTACGCCGATGCAAGGCGTGGGAGACCTGCAAATCGGCGTGGCGAACGCCCCGGACCTGCCGCACATCGGAGACAACGCCCTTTCCATCGTCGTCCGCGACGACGAAGGGAAACCGATCCGCGGCGCCCAGGTGGACGCGGTTGTCAGCATGCCGGCAATGGGCGCCATGCCGCGCATGGAAAGCCGCGGCAAGCTCAAGGAGCTGAAACCCGGCGTCTACCGGGCGGACTACGGTCTGGCCATGAACGGGGAGTGGGACGTGAACGTTCGGGTGCGACCGAAGGGCAAGGCCGCCGTGGAGGCTGCTTACCGGCTCAGCACAAGTACCCCCGGCCTGGCATTCGCTGGCGGCACGCCGGCAGCGGGAGGTAATCGCTCAGAGGGAAACATGTCCGAGATGCCGGGGATGTCTTCCGCCGGATCGGGTCAGGAACAACGCGACGCAAGCCCAATGGGATCCGTAATCGGAGCGGTCCGGATCGAGCCATCCAGGCGACAGGAGATCGGCATCCGCACCGCCCCAGTCCAGATGAGGGATCTTTCGACCACGGTGCGCGCCGTCGGGCGTGTGTTGTACGACGAGAGGCGACAGGCCGAAGTTTCGCTCAAGTTCGCGGGCTGGGTGCGTGACATCGCAGTGGACTACACCGGTCGACCGGTTCGCGCAGGCGAGGTGCTGTTCACCGCCTACAGTCCGGAGCTGTGGTCCGCCCAGCAAGAATACATCGAGGCGCTGCGAGCCGACGATGACTCCTCGAGCAGCTCTCGGGGCGAGCCGGAATCGGATCTGGCCCAGGCGGCTCGCAGGCGACTCGAGCTCTGGGACATCGCCCCGGCGCAGGTGCGGCAAATCGCGCGCGAAGGCCGGCCACGTGAGGCCCTTCCAATCATCGCTCCGGTGAGTGGCGTGGTGGTCGAGAAGAACGTCGTCCACGGGAGTGCGTTCACCCCGGGCCAGGTGCTCTACAAGATCGCACCGCTCGATCCCGCCTGGGTCATTGCCGACGTCTATCAGGCCGACCTGCCGCTGCTGAGTGTCGGCCTTCCCGCGACCCTGACGAATCCCTACCTCGACGAGGGCTCTCGCCACGGGCGGGTTTCGTTCATCTACCCCTCGCTCCAGGCAGAGACGCGCACGGGTCAGGTGCGGGTCGAGGTCCCCAACCGGCGAGGAGATCTCAAGCCCGGCATGTTCGTGAACGTCGAGCTGCAGATACGTCTCGGGCGACGGTTGGCCGTGCCCGAGAGCGCGGTCCTTCCCACCGGCGAGCGCCGGGTGGTCTTCGTCGATCTGGGTGATGGGCGTCTAGCGCCGCGCGAGGTGAGCCTCGGAGCGCGCGCCGGCGACTACTACGAGGTGCTCTCCGGGATCAAGCCGGGAGAAATCGTCGTGACCTCGGGCAACTTCCTGGTGGCGGCCGAGAGCAAGCTCAAGTCCGCCGCCCAGAAATGGTAGGGCCGATCCATGATCGAGCGCCTCATCTCCTGGTGCGCCCGCAACCGCATCCTGACCCTGGCCGGGGTGCTGATCGCGGCCGGTTTCGGCGTCTACGGCATGCTCCACACGCCGCTCGATGCCATCCCGGATCTGTCGGACACACAAGTGATCGTTTCGACGGAATGGCCCGGCCGGAGCCCCGACCTCGTCGAGGATCAGATCACGTATCCCATCGTCACCGCCCTCCGCGCCGCGCCAGGCGTCCAATACGTCCGCGGGCTGTCGATGCTGGGAGACTCGTTCGTCTACGTCGTGTTCAAGGAGGGTGTCGACCTCTACTGGGCACGGAGCCGGGTCCTCGAGTACCTGGCGGCCATCCGCGCCAAGCTTCCCGAGGGCTTGAACCCGACGCTGGGTCCGGATGCCACCGCCGTCGGCTGGGTCTTCGAATATGCCCTGGTCGATACGACCGGCCGGAACGACCTGGCCCAACTCCGATCCTTCCAGGACTGGACGCTCCGGTACTGGCTGCAGGGTGTCGACGGCGTCGCCGAAGTCGCCTCGGTCGGAGGCTTCGTCCGCCAGTACCAGGTCGACCTCGACCCGGACCGACTGATCGCCTACAACGTGCCGATCGGAACCGTGGCCGAGGCGATCCGGCGCTCAAATAACGAGGTCGGTGGCGGCGTCCTCGAGGTGGCCGAGCATGAAAACGCGGTACGCGGTCGCGGCTATATCCACAGCGTTTCGGACCTCGAGAGCGTCCCGGTCAAGCTCGGTCCCGGCGGTGTGCCGGTGACGCTGCGTGACCTGGGTGTGGTGCACCTCGGGCCGGAGCAGCGTCGCGGGCTGGCCGAGCTCAACGGGCAGGGTGAGGTCGTCGGTGGCATCGTCATCATGCGGCAGCGCCAGAACGCACTGCGAGTGATCGACGGGCTCAAGCGGCGGCTGGCGGAAGTGAAAGCTTCGCTGCCTCCCGGCGTCCAGGTGGTGGTGACCTACGACCGCTCGGAGCTGATCCACCGCGCCGTGGCGACGCTGTGGCATGAGCTGCTGCAGGAGATGCTCATCGTCAGCGCGGTGATCGTGTTCTTCCTGTTCCACTTCCGCAGCGCCCTCATCCCGATCCTCTCGCTCCCGATCGCGGTCATTCTCGCCTTCATCCCCATGGCGCGCCAGGGGCTGACCGCGAACATCATGTCGCTGGGGGGCATCGCGGTGGCGATCGGAGCGATGGTCGATGCTTCGATCATCATGGTCGAGAACGTCCACAAGAAGCTCGAGGCGTGGGAAGCCGGCGGGCGGCAGGGCACACGCGGCGCCGCCATCGTCCACGGGCTGCAGGAGGTCGGCCGCCCGATCTTCTTCGCCCTGCTCGTCATCACCGTCTCGTTCCTGCCGATCTTCACCCTCGAGGCCACGGAGGGCCGCCTGTTCAAGCCCCTGGCCTTCACCAAGACCTATTCGATGGCCTTTGCGGCCCTCCTCGCGGTGACCCTGACCCCGGCGCTGGCGACGTGGTTCATCCGGGGCCGCATCCGCCCGGAGCGGGAGCACCCGGTATCGCGGTTCCTCGTCCAGGGCTATGCACCCGTGGTGCGGTTCGTGGTCCGGCACCGGCGCTGGGTGGTGCTCGGCGCGGCGTTGATGCTGGTCTCGACGATCCCCGTGTTCCTTCAATTGGGCAGCGAGTTCATGCCGCCGCTCAACGAGGGCACCTTGCTGTACATGCCTACCGCGCCCCCGGGGATGTCGGACACCGAGGCCGGGGCGGTCCTGCAGCAAATGGACCGCCAACTGCGCAAGGTCCCCGAGGTCGAGACGGTGTTCGGGAAGATCGGCCGGGCCAGGACCGCGACCGACCCGGCGCCGCTCTCGATGGTCGAGACGGTCGTGTCCCTCAAGCCCGAGAGCCAGTGGCGGAGGGGCATGACGTGGGAGCGGCTGATCAGCGACATGGACCGCCGCATGCGCTTTCCCGGCATGCCCAACATCTGGTGGATGCCGATCCAGACCCGCAACGAGATGCTCGCCACCGGCGTGCGCAGCGCGGTCGGGATCAAGGTGTTCGGGCCGAGCCTGGCCGGCATCGAGAGCGTGGCCGTGGCGGTCGAGAATGTGGTCAAGAGCGTGAACGGAACACGGAGCGCGTTCGCCGAGCGCGTCACCGGTGGCTACTTCCTCGATTTCGACATCCGCCGCGATGAGTCCGCCCGCTATGGCCTCACCGTTGGCGATGTCCAGGATGTCATCGAGTCCGCCATCGGCGGAATGGCCGTCACCCAGACGGTCGAGGGGCGAGAGCGGTACACCGTGAGCGTGCGTTACGCCCGTGAGTTCCGCGACGACCCCGAGGCGCTCAAGCGGGTGCTGGTCCCGACGCCGTCTGGGGCTCAGATCCCGCTCGCCCAGCTCGCCGACATTCGCTTCAACGCCGGAGCGCCCATGATCCAGGACGAGGACGGGCAGCTCGTGGCGCTGGTGTCGGTGGACGTCGCGGATCGGCCGCTTGCCGACTTCGTTCACGACGCCAAGAGGGCGGTGGCCGAGCACGTCGCGCTCCCGCCGGGGTACCGGATCGACTGGGCGGGGCAGTTCAAGTACTACGAACGCGCCCAGGCCCGCCTGGCGCTCGTCATTCCCGTCACGCTGCTGATCGTTTTCGCGTTGCTCTACTTCAACCTGAAGTCAGTGCCCGAGACCGCGATCGTGATGCTCGCCGTACCCTTCTCCCTGATCGGCGCGGTCTGGCTCGTGTGGCTCCTCCACTACAACCTGAGCGTTGCCGTGTGGGTCGGCATGATAGCTCTGGCGGGGCTCGACGCCGAGACGGGCACCGTCATGCTTCTCTACCTCAACCTCGCCCATGCGGACCGGCAGAATCGTGGCGCGCTCCGCGACCGTGACGATCTGACCGAGGCCATCGTCGAAGGCGCCGCCCATCGCATCCGGCCCAAGATGATGACCGTGTGCGCGATCTTGTTCGGTCTCCTGCCCATCATGTGGGGCCACGGGAGTGGGGCCGATGTCATGAAGCGCATTGCCGCCCCGATGGTGGGCGGCGTGATCACCTCGTTCGTGCTCGAGCTGCTCGTCTATCCGGCGATCTTCGCCTGGTGGAAGGGGCGCCGGCTGCCGAGCCCTGCCGCCACGCCTGGCACCGCGTTGAATCCTCAATCTCAACTCTCGGAGGCATCGTCATGAAACCCGTTCTGATCGCTCTTGTATTGGCCGTTCTCGTCGTGGCGGCCGGATGTGGCGCTGCGCAGAAATCGTCGACCGGGCCTCAGGAGGTCCAGCTTGCGGTCACCGATCGTGGGTTCGAGCCGGCACGTACGGAGATTCCGCGCGGGCAGGCGTTCACGCTGGTGGTGACCCGGAAGACCGACCAGACGTGCGCGACGGAAATCGTCATTCCCAGGCTCAGTGAGCGCCACGCCCTTCCGCTCAATCAACCGGTGCGCATAGAAATCCCGGCGGGTGTGGTCGCGGACACGCTGAATTACGTCTGCGGCATGAACATGCTTGGCGGCAGCATCGTTGCCAAATGAAGGCCGTACGGAAGGCTGTTCTGCTGAAAACCTGAACCGTTTTCGGTGAAGGAGGCATAACCATGAGGTCAAACATTTGGATCTGCGCTCTCGCCTTGCCGCTCACGTTCATGCCGCGGTTGGCTCACGGTCAGTGCTGCACGATGCCCATGAGCGACGAGGATCACGCACGAAATGATCACTCCAGTGACCGGAGGACAGGAAGGACATCGACCGGATTCTCTCGCGCGTGGAGGTCCGGAGGCTGCTGATGGAGGCGCTGCTCTCGGACCGCGAGTTCACCGAGGCGTTCATCGGACGCATGATGGAACGTCCTGAGTGGCGCACCGCGGTTCAGAAGGAGCTCGCCCAGGCCTCGAAGGATGGAACCTCGATGTCCCGGGGCCGGACGACGGACCGCAAGCAGGACCCGCAAGAGGAGGAGCGGCGCATTCGGGTGACGGTGGACGAGGAGGGCTTTCACCCGCCTCGGTCATGGCTCCGGCTGGGGTACCCCTGAGACTGGTGGTCACCAGGACCTCGGACAACACGTGTGCCAAGGAGATCGTGATTCCGTCCCTGGATGAAACTGTCAGGCTCCCTCTGAACCGTCCTGCGGAAATCATGATTCCGCCGTAGGAGAAGGGTTCGCTCACCTTCGCCTGCGGGATGAATGTGTTTCGAGGCAGGCTGCTGTTTCAGTAGTCACCTTACTTGTTCTCGATGATCGTCCATACCTTGCCCGTGCTGCGTGGCTTCAGTCGTGCTTCGGCTCGAGCGTCATCCCGCACTTCGGGCACTCGCCCGGGTGATCCTGGACCACGCCCGGATGCATCGGGCAGGTGTAGAGCCGCGCACCCGAGGAGCCGTCCTCGACCTCTCCGCCGCCGACGGGCTCGGCCATCGTCCCGCGCGGGTGCCGGTACCAGCCCGGATCCTCGTAGCTCGTGATGCCCTCGCGCACCTTGAGCACCGTGAACATGCCCCCCATGTCGATCGCGCCGAAGGGCCCCTCGCCTCCCATCATCGGAATGCTGTTCCGCGGCGCGCCCATCTGCATCATCTCTCCCATGCCGGTCTGACCCATGAGCATGGTCCCCGGAACGACGTCGTTGACCTTCTCCTCGAGGCCGGAGGTTCGCACCGCCAGCAGGTTGGGGATCCCGTGACCCATCTGGTTCATCACGTGGTGCGTGATGTGGCAGCGAAGCGCCCAGTCACCGGGATGGTCGGCGACGAACTCGATGTCGCGCGTGCTCCCCACCGGCACCATCGCGGTGGTCTCCGGCAACTGGGCGGAGGTGGGAATCCGGCCACCGTCGGTCCCGGTGATCCGGAAATTGTGGCCGTGGAGGTGAATCGGGTGGGCGTCCATGCTGCTCAAGTTCCCGATCCGGATGCGCACGCGCTGGCCGCGTCGCGCCACGAGCGGCTCGGTGCCGGGAAAGACCCGACTGTTGAACGTCAGCAGGTTGAAGTCCGACATCACGGTCGGATCCGGGGTGGCCGCGCCCGGCTTGACGAACCACTCCGAGAGCATGATCGCGAAGTCGCGATCGACGCGCGGCTCTTCGGGCCCACGCGGATGAATGACGAAGAACCCCATCATCCCCATCGCCATCTGCACCATCTCGTCGAAGT
>VBOT01000148.1 GCA_005893225.1 Candidatus Eiseniibacteriota bacterium | reverse complement strand
AGGTTCCGCTCGATCTCGAAGCGCGGCGGATCGGCCTCGAAGCGCCCGCGCACCTGGCTGCTCGTGAGCATCAGGTCCACGCCCTCGAGGAGCCGCGGATCGTAGAACAGCCGGTTGAGATCGACCGGGTGAGGGAAGATCTCGAGATTCAGCCACCGGCCCTCCGCCGACTGGACACGATTGGACGCGGTACCGGAGATCACGAGCGGAAGCGTGACGGCGTGGAAGGTGCGGTGCCCGAGGAGGCGCTTCTGGATCTCGGCCCGCGCCTCGTGAAACGGCGCGCTCTCCCGGATGTCGGAGATCTGGTTTGGGGTCGCGAGGACGGCACCGTAGTGCTCCTGCAGCAGCAACCGGCCGCCCAGGTTCTGCTCGCACCAGCGCCGAGCTTCGCCCTGCGTCGTCTCGACCCCGGTGGCGGCGGCGCGCGTGCCTGCCGCCACCACCGGGATGGCCAGCAGCGCGATCAGCGCGACCGACAGGGACGAGCGCCATCGCTCGCTCGCCCCTCCCCCCAGCTCCCATGCAGCCATCGACGCCAGGAGCGCAACCGGAGGAATCACCGGGATGAGGTAGCGCTCCGCCTCGATGTGGGCGAGCGAGATCGGGACCCCAAAGAGTAGGAGCACCGTCCACAGCAGGATCCAGGACCCCTCGGCCCGCGCGCGCATCACTGCGAACGCCGCGGACAGAGCGAGCAGCGCCAGGGCCGGCCAGCCCTGGTCCGCCGCCAGATTCCGGAGATGGAAGGCGAAGCCGGGTGCCTGGAGGTTGCCGAGGTGACCCTGCGAGGTCAGGTGGGAGAGGAACTCGAAGTCGTGCGAGAAGGTCCTCCAGTCCAGGACGATGAACGGGGAGGTCGCGAGGAACACGGCGAGCGCTCCCGCCACCGCCTCGAGCCCGAACCCTCCGAGGGCGCGGACCGCCCCGGGGCCAGCGGGCGCGCCGCCCGCCTCCGCGCGCCGCTCCCATGCCACCCAGAAGAGCGGCAGGGTCATCAGCAGGGCGGGGTACTTGGCGCCCGCGGCCAGCCCCGTCAGCACCGACGCCGCCACCAGCTTTCCGGGGCCCCCCGAAGCCCGGAACGCCAGCATCCGCTCCAGCGCCGCCATGGCCAGCGCGGTCATCACCGTGTCCGCGAAGATCGAGCGCGAGGCCAGCAGCAGCGTGGGCGAGAACGCGACCAGGGTCGCGGCCAGGAGCCCCGTGCCGCGCCGCACGCGCTCGCCGATCAGCGCCGCGCACACGATCGTGACCAGATCGGAGGCGATCCCGAGGAGCCGGCCGACCACCACCATCGGCGTGGGATCGAGGTGGTAGAGGACGAAGTAGTCGCCCCGGCTCGCGAAGGCGCCGGTGACCCGACCGATGGCGAAGTAGAGCTTCTGGAGCCAGAGCTGGAGGTAGAACGTGAGGCTCGGGTAGTGGAAGACGTGGGGGTTCCAGTCGGTGCGTCCGGTATCCCAGCCCCACATCTCGAGCGCCTTGCGAAACGGGATCGCCTCCTCGGTGAAGTCCGGGAGCCCGTGCTCGAGATGCCAGAGACGGAGCGCCAGGCCCAGCGCGACGAGGGCGGCGATCCCGGCCTGTTGGGCGGTCGCGCTCGCCGGCGTGGGGCCGTCTCGCCCTCTCACCGGCCGGCGCCCCCGAGGTCGGCGAGCAAGGCACGCGCGGCCCGTCCGACGGAGGTTCCGGTGCCGCTCATCGCCGCCACGCGCTCGAGCTCGGCTCGCGCCTGCTCGCGGTCGCCCGACTGGGCCAGCACCTTGGCGTACTCGAGGCGCACCTCGGGGAGTCCGTTGCCCTTGGGATCCCTGAGACTCAGGAACCTCTCGATCGCCGCGCGCGCCGCCTGCGGCTCGCCGAGCTTGAGCGTCGCCCCGGCGAACAGCCCGCACGCCGGACCGTCGTCGGGGACCACCTCCAGGATCGCCGCCCCGAACCGCTCGGCCTCCCGGAACCGCCCGACGTCCAGCAGAGCGAGCCCCATCCGCTGGGCGAAGGGGCGGATGCGATCCGCGAAGGCGGAGCGGAGCGCCGTGACCCAGAGCGACGGCCGCCCCGCCGAGTCCCGGAGCGCCGGCGTGGTCGCCGCGCCGGAACGCCTCGCAAGCGCGGCGATCGTGTCGCGGAACGCCTCCGGCACTAGGTTCGCCCACCACAGCGGGTCGAGCGTCCCGAAGCGCGCGCGGATTCCCGACTTCGCCCGATCGTCGAGGCGACAGATCCTGATCTCCGGGCCCTCGGTGCCGGCCCCGGAATGAAACGTGGCCACCCGCTGGCTGGTCGCGTCCAGGAATCGGTAGAAGCGGTTCGTGACCGGGAAGGCGGCCGGTTCCGCCTCGTAGCGCCCGCGCACCGCGCTGCTCGTGAGGACGTAGTCCACGCCCTCGTAGAGAGGCGGGTCGTAGAACATCTGGTTGAACCCGACGGCGTGCGGGAACACGTCGACGAGGACGCTCTTTCCTCCCGGGACGCGCACCGTGACGGTCGCGTGTCCCGAGGTCGTGAGCGGAATGTCGACGGCGTGGAAGGTCCGCTGAGATCGGAAGCGCCTCTGGAGCGGCTCGCTCGCCGACTGGAAGGCCGGGCTCTTGCCCAGCTCGTCGACGGTGGCGGACGTCAAGAGGACCGCGCCGTACTCCTCCTGCACCAGCAGATCGCGACCGGTGAGGTGAGCCTCCAGCCAGCGGCGCGCCTCGAGTTGCGTGGTCCCCGCCCCCGTCGAGGCGGCCCGGACACCGGCCACCGCGCCCGGGATCACGAGTGCTGCAAGCAGGCCTCCGAGGGCGGCGGCGCGCCAGGGTCCACGCCACCGGTCCGCGAGATCGAAGGCGGCGAGGGAAGCGAGCGCCGCCGCCGCCGGAATGATGGGAACCAGGTAGCGCTCGGCCTCGATCCGCCCGAGCGAGATCGGCACTCCGAATACGAGCAGGAAGATCCAGAGCGCGATCGCTTCACGCCCGGCCGGCGCCGCATGGCCCGCGGCGCGGCGCCGCCAGGCGCGGGCGATCGTGAGGACGAGCGAGAGGATGAGCAGCGCCGTCCCCGCCCAGCCCAGCTCGAGCCCGAGCTTGGCCGCGTAGTAGCCGAGACCCCGGTGCTCCTCGCTCCCGAGCAGGCCCTCGCTCGGGAGCCGGCCCAGCCGCGCGATCCCGTTCCAGAACTCTCCGAAGTCGAGGATCACGTAGGGAGAGGTGGCGAGAAAGACCGCGAACGCCGCCGCGGCGGCGCCGGCCCAGGGCCAGGAGGCGCGCGCGCCACGACGCTCCCCCATCACCCAGGCGAGCGGGAGGACCAGCAGCGCGGCCGGGTACTTCGAGCCCGCCGCGAGGCCGATCAGCACCACGCTCGCGATCAGGCTCGCCCTCCGGCCGTCGGCCCGGTACGCGAGCATCCGCTCCAGCGCCCACACCGAGAAGGCCGCCATCAGCGTGTCGCAGAAGATCGACCTCGAATCGAGGATCATCGTGGGCGAGAACGTCACCAGGGCCGCGGCCGCGAGGCCTGCGCCCCGGCGGACCCGCTCGCCCAGCACGCCGATCCCGATCACGGTGGCGATGTCGGCGAGCACGCCGAGGAGGCGACCCGCCACCACCATCGGCGTCGGGTCGAGGAAGTACGAGACCAGGTAGTCGCTGCGGGTGTGGAACGCGCCTGCCAGCCGGCCGATCGCGTAATGGAGATTCTGGACCAGGAAGTGCAGGTAGAACGAGAGCGTGGGATAGAAGAAGAAGTGGGGATTCAGGTCGGGTGCGCCGCGCTGCCAGCCCCACATGTCGAACGCCTTTTTGAACGGCTGGGCCTCCTCGGTGAAGTCGGGAAGGCCGTGACGGATGTGCCACTGCCGGAGCACCGCGGCGACGATCGCGATTCCGACCAGGGCCGGCCACGGAAACGGGGCCGGCGCGACCGCCCCGGAAGGCGCTTCGGCTCCCGGTCCCCTCGCTTGCCGCGCCGCGCGCCGATCGCCCGCCGCGGCTCGCTGCCGAGGCTCGCGTGGCGAGCGCTTAGTGTCCCGAGTCAGAAAATCGCCTGCATTCGGACGCCGCTGCATCCCGCCCCGCCACGTCGCTCCTCCTCGATGTATCTCCATGATACGTCTCGTCGTCGCTCTTTGCGGGGCGGGCGCATCGGCGTCCTCGGTGCGACGACGAACTTCTGACTCGGGACACTCGGGGCCATCAGTCCTCGAGCTCGACGAGCGGCATCCCTCCGCTGACCATCTCGCCAGCGCTCGCCGCCACCGAGCGGACCCGGCCGTCGCGCGGTGCCCGGATCACGTGCTCCATCTTCATGGCCTCGAGCACCACCAGCGGCTGCCCCTTCCGGACCTCCTCCCCGACCGCCGCCATCACGCGCGTCACGACCCCCGGCATCGGCGCCTCGAGGCCGCTCCCGTGCGCGGCGCTCCGCCTCGGGGCCCCCGCCCGAAGCGTGCGCCCCTCCTCCCCCTCGCGCTCGAACACGAAGTCCATGGCGCCGAGCCGCACGAAGCGCCGCTCTCCCGCCGCCGTCACCTCGGCCAGGACGGCGCCCTGGGGCGTGACGAGGCGGAAGATGTCGCGATCCAGCCACTCGACCTCGAGCGCGATCTCCACGCCGTCCACGCTCACCCGGTAACGCCCTGAGCCCGCGGCGGCCTCGACCACGCGCACCCGATCTCCGTCCCGCCAGGCGAGGCGCAGGCTCATTCGAGCCCTGGCAGGCGCCAGCGCCCGGGAGCGCGGAACGCCCCGGAACCGTCGCGCGGGACCCCGGTCGGGTCCGCCGCGGGCCCGCGCGACCCGGCTCCCGGCGTTTTCTCCGCCTCGAAGATCGAGACCGCGGCGAGCGCGAGATCCGGGGCCGGCGCGGTCGCAAGCGCGGTGAAGCCGGCCAGGAACTCGCGCTCGATCCACTCGGTGTCGAAGCTCGCGCGCTCGACCTCGCGGGCCCGCGCGAGCGCCCTCAGGAACGGCAGGTTCGTGACCACGCCGTGCACCAGAGCGGCGTCGAGGCCCGCGACCAGGCGCGCGAGCGCCGCCTTGCGCGTCTCGCCGCCGGCGATCAGCTTGGCCAGGATCGGGTCGTAGTGGACCGGCACCTGATTGCCCGACTCGACCCCTGCGTCCACACGCAGGAACGGGCCCCGGGGCCAGCGCACCTTCGCCGCCTCGCCCGCCTGAGGCAGGAAGCCCCGCGAGGGGTCCTCGGCATAGATCCGCGCCTCGATGGCGTGGCCCTGGCCCTTCACCGCCGACTGGTCGAACGGCAGCCGCCGCTCGGCGGCGATCTGGAGCTGCGCGCGCACCAGGTCGACGCCGGTGACGACTTCGGTGACCGGGTGCTCGACCTGGAGGCGCGTGTTGACCTCGAGGAAGTGGAACGCCCCATCGCCAGCGACCAGGAACTCCACCGTACCGGCGCCTCGGTAGCGAGCCGCCCGGGCGAGGTCGACGGCGGCCTGCGCGAGACGCGAGCGCAGGGCCTCGTCGAGCCCGGGAGCCGGTGACTCCTCGATCACCTTCTGGTGGCGGCGCTGGAGCGAGCATTCGCGCTCGAGCAGATGGATGGCGCCGCCGTTCCCATCCCCCAGGACTTGCACCTCGACGTGGCGCGGCCGCTCGAGGCGTTTCTCGACGTACACCGAGGCGTCTCCGAACGCCGTGAGTGCGAGCCGGCTCGCGCTCTCGGCCGCCTCGATCAGCGACGGCTCGTCGGCCACGATCCGCATTCCCTTGCCGCCGCCCCCGAGCGCGGCCTTGACGATCACGGGGTAGCCGAGCTTCCGGGCCTGGGCCGCGAGCGCCTTCGAGTCGCCGCCCTCGGCGCCCGGAACCACGGGGACCCCGGCGCGCGCGGCGAGCGAGCGGGCGGCGCGCTTGTCGCCCAGGGTCCGGATCTGTTCGGGTGTCGGGCCGATGAACGTGAGGCCCGCCGCCTCGACCGCGGCGGCGAAATCGGGGCTCTCGGCCAGGAACCCGTATCCCGGGTGAATCGCCTCGGCGCCGGCGCGCCGCGCGGCCCCGAGCACCGCCTCGATGTCCAGATAGGAAGCGCGGGCCTCGGCCGGACCGATCGGGATCGCCTCGCTCCCCGCGCGCGTGTGAAGCGCGCCGCGATCGGCGGCGGAGTAGACCATCACGGGCGCGATCCCCATCTCGCGAAGCGTGGCGGCAATGCGGCAGGCGATCTCGCCGCGGTTCGCGATCAGGACCTTGCGGAACAAGGGCGGCGGCCCTCGTTCAGGGCGAGGGGTGAGCGGCGGCGCGCCCCGTCGCGCGACCGGCCCGGTTCACGACTCGCTCTGCCAGGCGGGCTTGCGCTTCTCCAGGAACGCGGCCAGGCCGTCCCGGGCCTCGGCTCCACCTCGAATCTCCGCGAGCGTGCGCGGCAGGGCGGCGCGGTATTCCTCCCAGGCGGAGTCGGCGTAGAGCTCGAGCAGCATCTTGATCCGGCCTTGCGCCTGGGGAGCACCCGCCAGCAGCGCCAGGACCCGCTCCTCGACCTTGGCGTCGAGTTCGGAGGGCGGGACCACGTGGTTCACGAGGCCGATCTGAAGCGCCCGCCCGGCGCCGAAGCGCTCGCCGGTGAGCATCGCCTCCCGGGCGTTCCGGTCGCCGAGCCGGCGCACCACGTAGGGGCTGATGAGCGCGGGAAGGATCCCGAGCCGCACCTCGGAGAGCCTGTCGTCGGAGGCCACCACGATGTCGCAGGCGGCGGCGAGCCCCACGCCGCCGCCGAAGACGTTGCCGTGGACGCGCGCCACCACCGGCTTCGGCAGGTCGGCGAGCGAGTGGAAGAGGCCGCCCAGCCGGGTTGCCTCCGCCAGGTTCTGCTCGAAGCTCGCGGACGCGGAGGCCTTCATGGCCGCGATGTCGGCGCCGGCGCAGAACGACGCGCCGCGCCCGCCGAGAACGATCACGCGCACCGAGGGGTCGTGGGCGAGGGCGTGGAAGGCCTCCTTCAGCTCCTCCGCGAACTCGGTCGAGAGCGCGTTGTGCTGTTCCGGGCGGTTGAGCCACACGCGCGCCACCGCGCGCTCGCGGGCGACCTCGATCAGACCGGGGACGGCCACCTTACTTGCCGCCCCGCTCGCCGGCTTCATGGAAGATTCGACCGTCACAACCGAGTCCCTTCCCAGAGAGATTCCGGGCAGGCAGGATCGCGGCGGACACCCATGGCACGT
>VBOT01000085.1 GCA_005893225.1 Candidatus Eiseniibacteriota bacterium | reverse complement strand
GCGCGTCCAGCAGGGGCAACTCGACGAGTGCGGGCTCACCTTCCAGGACCTGGCGCGAATTCGCGAAGCGTTCTTCCCGGTGCTCACGGCGATCTTCCACGTGCGCAAGCCGTATCCCGTCATGCCGAGGGCTCGCTCCCGCTCCGATGCCGATTTCCGTCGCGAGTCCAGCTAGGCTCGGGACGGCGCTGCGGGCGGTGGTGCGGCTGGCCCTCGAGAGCCAGGGCCGCCGCGCGGGGGAGATCGGGATCCGGCTGACCGACGACCGGACCCTGCGAGATCTGAATCGCCGCTACCGCTCGCTCGATCGCGCCACCGACGTGCTGTCGTTCGGCTACGAGGCGCCGGTCCACGAGGCTTCGACAGGCCGCCGTGTCGACGGCGACATCGTCGTGTCTCTCGAGCGCGTGCACGTCCAGGCGCGGCGGTTCCGCGTGAGCCCCGGGCGCGAGCTGGCGCGCGTCGTGGTGCACGGCGCCCTTCATCTGTCCGGGCTGGAACACAGCACAGCGGGCGGGCGCGCCCACATGCGCCGGCACGAGAACCTCGTGCTGCGCGCGTGCGCGGCTCAGGTCCGGGCGCTGGAGCGCGCGCTCGAGCGCGGACCGCTCCCCACCTAGAGGAGCGGGAGCGCGAACGCAGGCGAAGGCGATCGCGTTTGACCGGGACCTGATACCCGGGACAGAGTACGCGCATGGCCCCTTCTTCCGGCTCGATTCCGAGCGGAGCGCGCATCGTCGAGCGGCTCCGCAACTACTTCCTCGCCGGGCTCCTCGTGCTGGGGCCCACCGCGATCACCCTGTGGGTGTTCTTCCGGCTCCTCAACTGGGTCGACAACCTGCTCGGACGCTACCTGCGGTTCGCGGCCCTCGATTATCACCGCATCCCCGGGCTCGGCCTGCTCGCCACGCTGGTGCTGCTGGTGGTCGTCGGATGGGTGGCCTCGTGGCTGGGAGCGGGCCCGCTCGGCCGGGCGTGGGACCGACTGTTGACCCGTATTCCGGGCGTCGGTATCGTCTACGGCTCGACCAAGTCGCTCGGGGAGGCCTTCCTCACCAACCGCAAGAACGAGGTGTTCCGGCAGGTGGTGCTGGTGCCGTGGCCTCACCCCGGGATGTGGCGCGTCGGCTTCCTCACCGGGCCGCCCACCGACAAGGTGCGCGAGATGCTGGACGAGGACCTCGAGGTGGTGTTCGTCCCGCACACGCCGAACCCGGCGTCCGGCTTCGTCCATTACGTCCCGAAGTCCGCGGTGATCTACCTCGACTGGCCGGTGGAAGAGGGCCTCAAGGTCGTCGTCTCGGGCGGCATCGTGCAGCCCAGCGATGGCGAGGCGTCCCTCGCGACCGCCGGCCCGGCGCCGGTTCCGGCCGCCAAGATGCCTGCCTCGCAGGGGTGAAACGATGGGTCTCACGCGCAGCGAAGGCATCGTCCTCAAGCGGCACGCCCTCGGCGACACCAGCCGGATCGTGGTCGCCTACACGCGCGAGCACGGCCTGATCAAGCTGGTGGCGAAGGGAGCGCGCCAGTCTCCCAGCCGCTTCGGGTTCGCGCTCGAGCCGCTGTCGCGCTCGCGGTTCGTGTTCTATTTCAAGCCCGACCGCGACCTCCACCTGCTCTCGCAGGCCGAGACCATCGACCCGGCCGGCAGTCGCCTGGTGGAGCTGGTGCGCCTGGCGCACGCGCATGCCGCCCTGGAGCTGGTGGACCGCCTGGTGTGGGGAGAGGAGCCGCACCCCGAGCTCTACGACCTGCTGGTCGAAACCCTGGCGTGCGTCACCGCGGCGCCCGAGGCGGCGCTGCCGGCGGTGACGCTCGGCTTCGAGCTCCAGGTCGCGAGCCTGCTCGGCTACCGGCCGCGGCTCGATGCCTGCGCCGGCTGCGGCAGCCCACTCTCCCCGCGAAGGGTGTTTTCGCCGGCGATCGGGGGGCTCCTTTGCGATCGGTGCGCGAGCGCGGAAGCCGGCTCGATCCTGCTCTCCGCCGACGCGCTGGCCGGGCTCTCGCTGCTCTTGTCTCGGCCGGTGCGGGAGGCCGGCGAGACGGTGGGGCCCGAGCGCGTCGGGGAGATCCTGCGCGTGGTCGAGGCGTTCCTGGCCCATCACTTCCAGCGCTTCCAGGGGCTGCGCTCGCTCGAGATGCTGCGCGCGCTTCCGGCTCCGCCGCGCCAGGCGGCGCCGTGTCGGTAAAGTCCGCGGCGGTGAACGAGACGGAGCGCTCGGCCCAGTCACCGTCCTTGCCCCGCACCCCCGAGCTCCACCCGCAGCGGACGCTGCAGGAGATGATGCTGGCGCTCGAGTGCTACTGGGCCGAGCGCGGCTGCGTGATCCAGCAGCCCTACGCTTCGGAGGTGGGGGCGGGAACCTTCAATCCGGCCACCTTCTTGCGCGCGCTCGGGCCCGAGCCATGGCGGGTCGCGTACTTCGAGCCCTCGCGCCGCCCCAAGGACGGGCGCTACGGCGAGAACCCGAACCGGTTCCAGCAGTTCTACCAGGGCCAGGTGCTGCTCAAGCCCGCGCCGCCCGACGTGGTCGATCAGTACTTCGATTCGCTCCGCTCGCTCGGGGTCGCCTTCGAGGAGCACGACCTGAGGCTGGTGGAGGACGACTGGGAGTCGCCCACGCTGGGTGCGGCGGGGGTCGGCTGGCAGGTGTGGATGGACGGCACCGAGATCTCCCAGTTCACGTATTTCCAGCAGTGCGGCGGGATCGAGCTGCCGGTGGTCTCGGCCGAGCTCACCTACGGGCTCGACCGCATCGGCATGATGCTCCAGGGGAAGAAGCGGGTGCAGGACCTCGAGTGGGCGCGCGGCATCACCTGGGGCGAGCTGTGGCTGGAGAACGAGAAGGAATACTCGCGCTACAACTTCGAGGAGGCCGACGTCCCGGGACACTTCGAGATGTTCAAGCTCTGGGAGCGAGAGGGGGCCCGGCTGCTGGGCCTCGGGCTCGTGAACCCAGGCTACGACGCGGTCATCAAGTGCTCGCACCTCTTCAACGTGCTCGACGCCCGCGGCGCGATCTCGGTGAGCGAGCGGGTGGGCTACATCGCCCGCGTGCGCCGGCTCGCGCGCCAGGCGGCGCTGGCGTATCTGAAGCAGCGCGAATCGCTCGGCTTCCCGCTCCTCAAGGACGAGGCCGAGCGCGCCAAGTGGCTGGGGGGAGGAGGCGGTTGACTCGCGACCTCCTGTTCGAAATCGGCGTCGAGGAGCTCCCCGCCGGCTACGTGCCCCCCGCGCTCCGGCAGCTCGAGCGCGACGCGCGGCAGGCGCTCGAGGAGCGGCGCCTGGCTTTCGGCGCGGTGAAGGTGTACGGCACGCCGCGCCGCCTGGCACTCCAGGTGCGCGAGCTCGCCGAGCGGCAGGCCGACCACGAGGAAGAGGTGATCGGGCCCGCGGCCCGGGTGGCCTACGATGCGGAGGGCAAGCCGACCCGCGCGCTCATCGGGTTCTGTCAGGGGAGAGGCGTCGATCCCTCGGCGGCGCGCACCATCGAGACTCCCAAGGGCCCCTATGTCGCGGTCACGGTGCACCTCAGCGGCCGGCCCGCTCTCGAGGTCCTGTCGGAGATCCTCGCCTCGCTGGCGACGCGCCTCCAGTTCCCGAAGACCATGCGCTGGCTTGAGGACCCGAATGTGCGCTTCGCCCGGCCGGTGCGGTGGCTCACCGCATTGTTCGGGGACGATCGGGTTCCGGTCTGGGCCTTCGGGGTCGAGTCGGCACGGCACTCGCACGGCCATCGCTTCACGGCTCGCGAGCCGGTCGAGATCCCCGCGGCCTCGCGCTATCTCGAGACGCTGGTCGGGGCCGGGGTGATCGCCGACCCGGGGGCGCGCCTCAAGCGGCTGGGCGAGCAGATCGACAAGCTCGCGCGCGCGGCCGGCGGCCGGCCGGTGCCCGACGACGAGCTGCTCGAGATCAACAATTTCATGCTCGAGTGGCCGTCCGCCTTCTCGGGCTCGTTCGATCAACGCTATCTCGACCTCCCGCGCGAGGTGATCGTAACGGCGCTGCGCGAGCACCAGCGCTTCTTCGCCGTCGAGGACACCGAGGGCCGGTTGCTCCCCAGCTTCATCGCCACCCGGAACGGCGACTCGCGCGGACTCGAGCGCGTGCGGCGCGGCAACCAGGACGTGCTGGTGGCTCGCCTCGAGGACGCTCGCTTCTACTGGGAGATGGACCTCAAGCATCCTCCCGAGTCGCGCCTGGAGGCGCTCGCGGGAGTGGTGTGGATGGAGGGGCTCGGGAGCCTGCGCGACAAGGCGGCGCGTCTCGAGTCGCTGGGCGGCTGGCTGGCCGAGCGGCTGAGCCCCACGCACGCGGCCGAGGTGAGGCGGGCGGCCCTGCTGTGCAAGACCGACCTGCTTTCCGAGATGATCGGCAGCGGCAAGGAGTATGCGAGCCTGGAAGGCGTGATGGGCGGGCACTACGCGCGGCGCGCCGGCGAGTCGCACGCCGTGGCGACGGCGATCGCGGAGCACTACCGGCCGCGCGGTCCGGCCGACGCGCTGCCCGAGACCGACGGCGGCGCCATCCTGTCCCTGGCCGACAAGCTGGACCACGTGGCCGGCGCGTTCGTGGCCGGCAAGGTCCCGAGCGGCAGCGAGGACCCCTACGGAGTGCGCCGCGCCGGCAACGGCGTGGTGCGGATCCTGATCGAGCAGCGCCGCCACCTCGACCTCCACGACGCGACCATGGAGACGACCCGGCCGCTGTTCGCCGCCGATCCCGAGCTCCCCCACGCGGCGATCATGAAGAAGCTGGGCGAGTTCTGGCGCGGCCGCGTGGCCTCGGCCCTGGACGAGCGTGGCGTGGCCTACGACACGCGCGACGCGGCGCTCGCGGCCCGGGTGGTTCTGGAGGGAGCCCCGTCCGCGGAGGCCGGCGCCCGCGGTGCGGTGCGGCGCCCCGGATGGATCGACCCCTGCGACTGTCTGATGCGGGCCCGGGTGCTGGGTGAATTCCGGGCCGATCCCCGCTTCCAGCCGCTGGTCATCCTGTTCAAGCGGGTGGCGAACATCCTCAAAGCGGCGACCGAGACCCTGCCCGAAACGCTGGATCGGGGGCGGCTCGCCGAGCCGCCCGAGCAGGAGCTCGCCGGGGCGCTCGACAGCGCGCGGGCGCGCACCGACCCGCTTTGGACCCGGCGCGCCTACGGGGAGATCCTGCCCGCGCTGCTGGAGATGGAGCAGGCGATCCACGGGTTCTTCGATCGCGTGCTGGTCAACACCGAGGACTTGCCGGTGCGCCTCAACCGGCTGCGGCTCCTGGCCGAGGTGCGCGACCTATTCGCCCGCGGCTGGGACCTTTCGCAGGTGGTGGTGGAGGGAGCCAAGGCCTAGCGGGAGGGCACCCTCGGGTGTCCTCCCCGCCGCCTCGCGAGCGTGCCGCCCCGGCATGCGCCGCTTCCGGCCAAACTTTCAGATGGGTTGACAGCCGTAGGCCGGCCGAATAAAGAATGAAGGTCTTTGGGCCATGACTCCGGCGCGGCCAGGTTTCGGCGTCCCGGGCACCCAGGATGCGCCACAGGTCGAGCCCGCGAGGGAGGTGAGTCCGACACTGAGGATCGCGCAGATCGCACCGCTCTATGAGAGCGTGCCGCCCAAGCTCTACGGTGGCACGGAGCGGGTCGTCTCCTATCTCACCGAGGAGCTGGTCCGGGAGGGCCACGAGGTCACCCTGTTCGCGAGCGGCGACTCGGTGACCCAGGCGCGCCTCGTTGCCGGCTCCCGGCAGGCGCTGCGCCTGGACAAGCGCTGCATCGACCAGCTCGCTCATCACGTCGTGATGCTCGAGCGCGCCTACCGCGACACGCGCCGCTTCGACCTCATCCACGCGCACTGCGACTACCTGCACTTCCCGTTCGCGCGCCGCCAGAAGACTCCGGTCATGACGACGCTGCACGGGCGGCTCGACATTCCCGACCTGGTGCCGCTCTACCGGGAGTACCCGGAGATGCCGGTGGTGTCGATCTCCAACGCGCAGCGGGAAGCGCTGCCGTGGCTCAACTGGCGGGGCACCGTCTACCACGGGCTGCCCGCGGGCCTGCTTCGCTTCCACGAGCGGCCCGGCAAGTACCTGGCCTTTCTCGGGCGCATCTCGCCGGAGAAGCGCGTCGACCGCGCGATCGAGATCGCCCGGCGAGTGGGCATGGAGATCAAGATCGCGGCCAAGGTGGACCCGGTGGATCGCGAGTACTTCCAGAGCGTGATCGCCCCGCTGCTGAGCTGGCCCAAGGCCGAGTTCGTGGGCGAGGTGGGCGAGAGCGAGAAGGACGAGTTCCTGGGCAACGCCTACGCGCTGGTCTTCCCGATCGACTGGCCCGAGCCGTTCGGCCTCGCCATGATCGAGGCGATGGCGTGCGGGACGCCGGTGGTCGCCTTCCGCCGCGGCTCGGTGCCGGAGGTGGTGGACGAGGGCGTCTCGGGCTTCATCGTCGACCATCTCCAGGACGCCGCGCGCGCGGTCGAGCGGGTGGCGTCGCTCAGCCGGCGCGGGGTCCGCGCGGCGTTCGAGGAGCGCTTCAGCGCCGCCCGGATGGCCCGCGACTACCTGTCCCTCTACGAGCGGTTGGTGCAGGGCCGCGAGGATCTGTCCCTGGTGGGATGACCGGCAAGGGCCTCCAGGACCTCATCCGGGTCGAGGACCGGTTCTACATCCTCGCCAGCTCGTCCCGCGTCGACGACCGCACGCGGGTGCTCAAGCACGGCGACACGTTCGCGGTGCTCGATCGCTTCGGCGACATCGCCCCG
>VBOT01000084.1 GCA_005893225.1 Candidatus Eiseniibacteriota bacterium | reverse complement strand
CGTGAGTCGCGTGCCCCACGGCACCCCTCCGTCACTTCAGCGGGCAACCCCCTTCACAAAGGATCGAAGCGCGAACGCAGAATCGTCGATCCCCCAATCAACCCGAGCTCGGACAGCCAGACGCTTGGTTGCCCTTACTCGGACAGGCTCCTAGCGCGAGAAGGACCCGGCTCCTCCACCGCGGACGACCGCGCCCGCGGCGTGGATCCCGCCCGAGCCGGTCGCCCCACGGGCCTCGCCGTCCCCGGGCCCGGCCCAACAAACCCATACCGAACCGTACGAATTAGTATTACCATTCTCATTTAGCCCCCCAGCCGGCCGCTCCGCCGCCGGCGTAAACCCTGTTGACCCTTCGGAAATGACCCTCGCCCTAGCAGGTAGCACTCCAGGATCGGCGGTACCCGGCGGGCGGGAGCCCGTCCAAAGCCGCCCGAAGGTGGCCTACCTCACGTCGCGCTTCCCCAAGCTGACGGAGACCTTCGTGCTCTACGAGATGCAGGCCGTCGAGGCCGAGGGGGCTCGGATCGAGCTCTACCCGCTCCAGTACGAGCGGGGAACGAAGATGCACCCGGAAGCGGTCCCGTGGCTGGCGCGCGGGCACTTCGAGCCGTGGATCTCCTGGCCGATCTTGCGCTCCAACCTGGACGTTCTCGCGCGCCGGCCCCTCCGGTACTTGACCACGCTGCTCCGGGTCGCCTGGCACACCCGCGGTAGCGCCCGCTATTTCGTGGGCGGCCTGACGTTCTTCCCCAAGGCGGTCCATTTCGCCCGCCTCATGACGGCCGACGGGGTGGACCACGTGCACGCCCACTTCGCCAGCCACCCGGCCGCGGTGGCTTGGATCATCCATCGGCTGAGCGGCATCCCCTACAGCTTCACGGCTCACGGCTCGGACCTGCACCGCGACCGGTGGATGCTCGCGCAGAAGGTGGCGGGGGCCGCCTTCGTGGTCACCATCTCCAATTACAACCGCCAGGTGATCCTGGATGAGTGCGGCTCGGCGGCGGAGGGCAAGGTGACGGTCATCCATTGCGGCGTGGACACGGAGGCCTTTCAGCCGAACGGCGCGGCCGGCGAGCGGCGCGGGCGAGCTCCCAGGATCCTCTGCATCGGAACGCTCCACGAGGTGAAGGGTCAGGGCTACCTGATCCAGGCCTGCCAGCGCCTCGCCGAGCGAGGCGTCGCCTTCGAGTGCCATCTCGTCGGGGACGGGCCGGACCGCCGAGACCTGATGCGGCAGGCCGCGCGGGCGGGCATCGAGGACCGGGTGCGCTTCCTGGGTCAACTGACCCAGCAGGAAGTGCGCGAGGCCCTGCGCGAAGCCGATGTGGTGGCCGCCCCGAGCGTGCCGACCCGCGACGGCCGCCGGGAGGGAATCCCGGTGGCCCTCATGGAGGCCATGGCCAGCGGCCTGCCGGTCGTGGCGAGTCGGATCTCGGGCATCCCCGAGCTGGTCGGCGAGGACGAGACCGGTTTCCTCGTCGGCCCCCGCGACGTCGAAGCCCTGGCGGGCGCGCTGGAGCGCCTGGCGCGCGACGAGGGTCTCCGCCGCCGGCTGGGCGCCGCGGGCCGCGCGAAGGTCGAGCGGGAGTTCGACCTGCGGCAGAACGCGGCGACTCTGATGGGACGCTTCCGCGGTCAGGTGCAAGGCTGATGGAGATCCTCTTCTGGGGAGCGGCGGGGCTCATCGCGTTCACGTTCGTGATCTTTCCAGTGCTCCTGCTGCTGCGAGGGCGCGCGATGCGGCGGCCGTGGAAGTCCGGGGAGAGCGCTCCGAGGGTGAGCCTGATCATCGCCGCTCACAACGAGGCTCACTGCATCGGTAAGAGACTCGAGAACATCCTGGCGCTGGATTATCCGCGGGACCGGCTCGAGGTCCTGCTGGCCTCGGATGGCTCGAGCGACGGGACGTGCGAGGTGGCCGCCAGGTACGCCGGGGACGGGGTCACCGTGCTGCCCCTCCCCCGGCGCGGCAAGGCCGGCGCCCTGAATGCCGCCGTCGCGCGGTCCACGGGCGAGATCCTGGTGTTCTCCGACGCCAACAGCTTGTTCGTTCCCGAGGCGCTTCGGCTCCTCGTGCGCCCGTTCGCGGACCCCGAGGTGGGAGGCGTCGCCGGCAACCAGCGCTATCTCTCGGGCGGCGCGCAGGGAGAGGGCGGCGAGGGGGAGCGACGCTACTGGGACTTCGATCGCGCGCTCAAGCAGGCCGAGGGAGCAGCCGGGAGCACCATATCCGCGACCGGCGCCATCTACGCGATCCGCCGCAGCCTGTTCCAGGACGTTCCCGACGGCGTCACGGACGATTTCGTCGTCTCGACGCGCGTCGTGGCGCAGGGCAAGCGCCTGGTCTTCGAGCCCGGAGCCGTGGCCTTCGAGCCGGTGGCGGGCTCGAGCGACCTCGAGTTCGGACGCAAGGTGAGGATCGTGACCCGCGGCCTGCGCGGCGTGCTGGTGATGCGGGAGCTCCTGAATCCGCTCCGCTTCGGCTTCTACTCCGTTCAGTTCCTGTGGCACAAGGTGCTGCGGCGCCTGATGGTCTTTCCGCTGCTGGTCATGCTGCTCCTCAATCCGCTGCTGCTCGGAAGCGGAGACCTCTATCGCTGGAGCATGGCCGCGCAGGCCGGGTTTTACGGCTCCGCGCTCGCTTACCTGCTCTTCAGGAACACCTCGCTGGGCCGGCTCAAGCTGCTTTCGATTCCGTTCTTTTTCTGCCTGGTCAACGCGGCGGCCCTGCTGGCGACCTGGAACCTGGTGCGCGGATACCGGATCGACCGGTGGGAGCCCAAGCGGGTGGCCGGCGCCGCCCAGGAGCGATGATGAGCGGGGAGTTGTCACAGGCCAAGGCGGGATCGACCGAGGAGCGAATGGTTCCCGCCCGTCTCGACTGGCGATTCCTGCTCGCCGAACCGGAGCCCGACCGAGTGGCCTATGCCGGAAGGCCGGACGAGAGGCTGCTCGCCTCCCTCCGGCTTCTCTGCCCTACCGTGGACGTGCTGGGGAGCACCGGGGGCACGCACCAAGGAGACGCCGATCTCTACGGACTGGTCCTCGCCCGTGAGCCCTCGGAGCGCGACCTCGCCCTGGCGGCGGGTCGGGTCCGGCCCGGTGGAACTCTGGTGGTCGAGGCGCGCGGGCCGGTCGGAGCGCTGACCCGGACGGCGGGCCACGAGCCCCCGGGCCGCATCGCCCGGCACCTCGTGGGGGTGGGCTTCGAAGAGGTCAGGTCCTTCTGGATGTGGCCGGACTTCGAGCGTTGCACGCGGATCATCCCGCTCGACGATCCCGCCGCGGTGCAGCACGCCTTCGCCCACTCGCGACACGGGGCCGGGCTCCGGCTGGGAGCCTGGATGGCGCACCGGCTGGTCGGGATGGACCGCATCTGGGACCGGATCGCGTCCTCGGTGTGCATCGTCGGGCGGCGAGCCGCGCACCCCGCTGCGCCCTCGCTCCACGCCGCGAATGAGGCTTCCCCGGGCCCCAACGGCACCGGGGCGCCGTATTCGAGCATCGTCCACGGACTGCTTGGGCGCCGCTGGACCGAGCTCGGCCTCGATCGCTCGTTCCCCTCGCGCTCGCCCTCGTTCGTGGTGCTGACGCCGCGCTTCCGGAACTCGAGCCACGTCATCTTCATGCTGCTTCCGGAGGCCGGGAGCGGCCTGGTGGCGAAGGTGTGCCGGCAGCGCGGACCGTGCGAGAAGCTCGACCTCGAGGCCCGAAACCTGCTGGCCATCCAGGCCCGCCTGGGCGGGCTCGAATCGATTCCGCGCCCGGTCGCGTTCGACTCCGGCGAGGATCACATGATCCTGCTGCAGACGACTCTGCCGGGGCGAGCCATGGACCGGGCGACGGTGCGCCGGCGAGGCCCCCAGTGCTGCGAGAGCGTCCTGGGCTGGCTGATCGACGTCCAGGCGGCCACGCGCTCCACCGCCGGCCCGGATGGGTTCGATCGTCTGATCGGAGGGGACCTCTCCCACCTTCAGGCCCTCTTCCCCGCCGAGCGGGATCTGCTGGAGAGAACTCGTTCCCTGGTCGCGCCGCTTTCGGAGATGAGCTTCCCCCTGGTGCTGGAGCACGGGGATCTGAGCCATCCCAACCTCCTCGTCGGCCCCGGGGATCGCGTGGGCGTGATCGACTGGGAGCAGGCCGAGCTCCGTGGAATGCCGGCGGTCGATCTCTTCTTCTTTCTCGGCTACGTCGGCCGGGCGATGGGAGAGGCACGGTCGACCGACGAGGCGCTGCGGGCCGTCGACCAGGCGTTCTTCGGGCGGCGGAGCTGGGCGCGTTCCTACGTGCTTCGCTATGCGGAGCGCCTGGGGCTGCCGCGGGAGACACTGACCCCGCTCTTCATATCCTGCTGGGCGAGACAGGTCGCGGGCCTGGCCCGCAAGGTGGCGAGCTGCGAGGATCCCGGCTCCCCCGGTCCGGCGTTCCTGGACTGGCTCCATTCCAACTGGCGCTTCGCGGCATGGCGGCACGCCGTCGAACAGTCGAGCCGCCTGGACTGGGATAACTAGTGTCGCGTACCGGAAGTCATGTTAACGCCTCGCCGGCCCTCGCGGGCGAGATCATCAACATGACTTCCGGTACGCGACACTAGGGACGGATCGCGGTTGCTGAAGCGGATCGCGGCATCGGCCACGCGGAGCCGGTCGTTCTCGTGGCTCGTGGGCCTCCTGGAGCGGATGGATCCCGAGCGCCGGGACCTGCTCCGCATCCTCACCTACCATCGCGTGGCGGCCTGCGACCCCGGCTCTCCGCTCCCTCCGGGCGTGAGCGTTCCGCCCGACGACTTCGCCGAGCAGATGCGGTACCTCCGCTCCTCCTGCCACGTCGTGTCGATCCCGGAGCTGATTCACGCCCTCGGGACCGGCAGTGGCCTGCCCAGGCGCGCGGTGCTCATCACCTTCGACGACGGCTACCGCGACTTCCGTACCCATGCCTGGCCGGTCATGAAGGCCCTCGGTCTCCCGGTGGCCCTGTTCGTGCCGACCGCGTTCCCCGACCAGCCCGGCCTGAGCTTCTGGTGGGACCGGCTCCACCATGCGCTCGCGAGCACCGCGCGGCGGGACGCGCTCGAGACGCCGGTCGGCCCGCTGGGGCTCGCGACCCCCGGGGATCGGCAGGACGCCTACCGGCGGCTCCGGGCGCGCGCGAAGCGCCTGCCGCACGCGGAGGCCATGAAATGGGTGGCGTCAATTTGCGGCGAACTCGGCGTGTCGTCCCCTCCGGCGGCCATCCTGGGCTGGAACGAGATCCGCGAGCTGGCCGCCGAAGGCGTGACCATCGGCTCCCACACCCGCACCCATCCGCTTCTCACCCGGGTTTCGCTCGAAGAGGCGCGGGCGGAGGTGATGGGTTCGTTTCGCGACCTCGAGCGGGAGCTGGGGACCGCCGCGCCGATCCTCGCCTACCCCGCCGGAGCATTCGACGAAGCGCTGGTGACCATGCTCGCCGGCGAGGGTCTGGCGCTGGGCTTCACGACCGTGAGGGGCGTGAACCCGCTCCGCACCGCCCATCCGCTCAAGCTGCGCCGGATCAACGTCGGCCAGCGGACGAGCCTCGCCCTCATGCGGGCGCAGCTCACCGGGTGGTCGGTGGGGCTCAACCGGCTCCACCCGCTCGTCGAGCCCGGCGAGGCGAGCCCGGCCTGAGGATGCGGCCGGTGGGGTAACAGGAAGGCTGACTCACCCTTCCTGCGGGGCGGGCGATACCGCTCGGTGAATGCATGCTCACTCGCCGGGTGACCGGCGCCGAACGTTTCTCTGTCCGCCCTCGCGAATGAGCGAGCGGCGCATGACCGCAAGTTTGCTTGCGATGCCGTCAAGTGACGTTGCGGCTTCCCGGAGGCGGCTTCCTGCTGCCTTCAGCTTCTCGGCCAGCGTACGGGCCGAATCGGCAATCTCATCAATCATGACGGCGACTCGACGAGCGACCTCCTGCAGCCCGCTGCATCGGCTACGGGAAGGTTCGTTGATATTGCCGTAGGATGCCTCTTCTACCTCCTCCAAGACCGCCGCGATGCCGGCCTTGGCTTGTGTACACAGGCGCGGCGCGCATCGGACTTCCCTAGATGTTTCATCGATCACATTGAGACCCGACCGGATGCAAGCGAGGTGCTTGGAGACTACTTTGGCACCGTCCTCTGCAAGCAGCTTCGCCTCCCGGACGTCGACACGATCCCTGTGCATCAGTGAAGCCACACGCGTCAGAAAGCACTCCGAGAGCCGCATGCCCTCTTCGGCAAGCTCCAGCTGCTCCCCACTTCGGCGGACAAGCTGCTCAAGGTCCTCCAGCGCCTCCGAGACGCGTGCAGTCAGATAAACCAGCTCGCTCTCGCGGCCCTTCAGTCAAATGGACAGGTCTTCGAGCGGCGCAGCTCTCTGTATCGAGACGGCTTGGCGCGGTCGGGCAGGAATGGCGGACTTGATGGGATGTTCTGGCCGGGGCTGAAGCCTCTTGGGCCTCTTGGTTCCCGGAGAGACGGCGCGAGGAGGGGCGATCCGTCGAGTTCGGGGCAGGGCTGGGAACGCGCGTCGGGTGTCCCATGAAGGAGCGCCGACAGATCGACCTCGGCCCAGAAAGCGGTCAGAATCCAACCGAGTGGCGATGTCTTCCATCATGCTCGCGAAGCCCACGTTAATACTCTCCAGGG
>VBOT01000103.1:6384-41669 GCA_005893225.1 Candidatus Eiseniibacteriota bacterium | reverse complement strand
GGCGCCGGCGCCGCCGCATTCTCCCGCATCTCGAGAGGCAGCAGCGTCACGCCGAGAGCATCGCCATCGTCGGCCAGCACCACCATGCGCTTCACCGTCTTCTCCAGCTCGCGCACGTTCCCCCGCCACTCGTACTCGAGGAAGATCCGGAGCACCTCGGGCGAGAACCCGCCCACCCGCTTCTCCATCTGTCGCGAATAGTAGGTGAGGAAGTGCTGAACCAGCACCGGGATGTCCTCGCGGCGCTCGCGCAGCGTGGGGACCCGGACGGTGATGTCGTTGAGCCGGTAGTAGAGGTCCTCGAGGAACCTGCCCTCCTTGATGCGCTCGCGCAGGTCGATCCCCGTGGCGCAGATGACGCGGGCATCGACCTTCTTGCTGCGGGTGGCCCCCACCGGCCGGATCTCGCTGCGGTCGAACGTGACGGAGCTCGAGCGCCGGATGATCGCTCAGGCCTTGGACCGCCATCGCTGGAACAAGGCGCGGGCGGCCCGCGAGCTCGGCCTCAGCTATCCCACGCTGCTCGCCAGGATCCGCGCGTTCCAGCTCGAGCGCCGCAAGGCCACCCGCTAGATCCTCTCCGTCCGGGCCGCACGGCCCCACGCTTAGATCATTACTTGACAGTCAGCCTCTAAAACCCCTTTACAAAAAGGACGCTGCCACGATGGCGGTTACGGCGGAGCCGGCCGAACCGTCATATTTTGTTTGCCAGGTGGGCGGTCCTGGGGCGGAAAGCTGGAGGCGCAGGACGCGCTCGCGACCAATATGCAAGACGATGTCCTGCAACGCATTGCAGTCAAAGTTGCTCGCGGTCGACGTGGTGGCACGCGGGGTGCAATGCCTAGTTGTCGGAGGGGGGGGACCTCCAAAAAGTTCGGCGGCTCATTGCCGGACCAATCATCTGGGCTAGCCGGTATCGTAGAGAATCGGTTCGAGGGTACGAGCCCCAGTCTTCACGACAGCGTTCCGACCTCTGCGACCGGCTAGCTCGGAGTTGCAATCAATCTTCCCCGGGACTCTTGGGTTGGAACGGTTGGCGGTTGGCAAGGCGGAACCGGTTTCCGCCTCCCGCCGAGGAGGTGCCAAGGGCCCCGGGGGTTTAGGACACCGGTCTACCCGCGCGTCGGCCAACACTGGGGGATGTCTCGGCTGATGTTGCGAAGACGGCCGGTGTCCTCGTTTTTGGCCGGGACGCGCCAGCGAGTTGTCGGTCCCGGTTCCGCGTGAGGCGCCCACTCGGGCGCTCCCTCCCAGCGGATCTCAGCCTCTCGCCCCGTGTTGCATCGCTGGCACACGTGCGACGCGACCGCACGCCCCGGCCTCCTGCCAGCAATCCCTTCGAGCCCCGGCCTCATTGCCCGCCAATGACTTGGGCGAGCGCCCCGAGTGCCGCTTAGGACTTCGCGGCATGGCACGTCGGTTGCCCTCCTATATAGGCGTCGAATCGAAACCCGCGCTAGCTTTCGAGTTATGGGGGCTCCGATGCTCAAGGTCACTCTGCTGACGCTCGCTCTCCTCCTCGCCGGATGTCACGACACCACGGCGCCTCGCGACACCACGCCACCCGCGGCGCCCCGCGGCCTCTACAGCATCACCGGCGATCACGAGGTCACCCTTAGGTGGCTGCCCAACACCGAGTCCGACGTCGCCGGCTATCGGGTCTTCCAAGCCGCCTGCGCCTCGGGGCCCGACTGCCCCTTCCGCCCAGTGGGTTCGACCACCGGCGCCGAGTTTCAGGTCGAAAGCCTGAGCAACGGCGTCACGCGGTTCTTCGCGGTGGCGGCGTACGACCGGGCCGGCAACGAGAGCGCGCTCTCGGGCGACTTCCCGCCCGAGGACGTGTTCGACACTCCTCGCCCCGCCGGGTTCGATCGCGTGCTGGACAACTACCTGGACAGCCCCTCGACGAGCGGATACGACTTCTCCGCCTACGCCGCGGTTCCCTACGACGACAACGGGGCGGACATCTTCTTCGGGGCGCGGGATAGCCTCTACGTCATGTTTGCGGCGTTCCAAGACGTTAAGATCCAGGACGCGGGCTATGCCACGAGCCTGGATGCCGTGGATTTCGCGCCCAGCGACGGGTGGGCGCCGAGCGGGACTGCCGAGATGATCGTCGGACACTGCTACGTGGTGGAAACGGGGGCGGGAACGGCTGAGACTCACTACGCGAAGTTCCGCGTCACGAGCGTGGGGCCGTCCCGGGTGAAGTTCGATTGGGCCTACCAGATCGATCGTGACAACGGCGAGCTCGCCGCCCGCCCGGTTCGCGAAGCCGCCCGGGTCCGCCGTTCGATCCTCTGGCCCTAGGGGTGCCATGCGGGTGACGAGGCTGGCGTCGGCGGCGGTGGGGGTCGCCGCGCTGTCGGGGTGCGTCTTCGCCTACCGCGAGGTGGCGGTCGGGCGCTACAGCATGGAAGGTCGTCCCGATCCGAGCTACTACTGCTATGATTGCCACGGCTACCGGTTCTTCGACCCGTACTACGACTGGTGCAATCGTAACTTACCGGAGCCGTTACGTCCGGATCCGCGAGAGCCACAGAGACTTCGGCCGCTATACATATCCCGAGGACTACCGCGCCCAGCCGCGCTACAGGGACCCGCGGGACTACGAGTCCTGGCGCCAGGAGCGGCGCCAGCGACCGGAGGAACCGGACCGATCCCTGAGCCGTCCAAAGTCTCGGGAAGAAAATCGGGAGGGGCCGGGTAGGAAGAAGCACAAGCGCCACGATGGCGCGAGGGCACCCGCCGATGGCGGGTCCGGCGGGTCCGAGTCGCTCGCCTCGCCGCCCGAAGGAGCCTCGTGATGAAGACATCGAGATGGGTATTGGCGGCCGCGCTGGCCGGGAGCCTGGCGCTCCCGGGCCCCGCGCTGGCCCGCGCGCTGTCCGTGAACGTGTCGACCGACCGCGGGGACGAGGGGGTCTACCAGCCGGGCGAGAGGATCCAGATCAAGGTGAAGGCGACGGACGACGCGCACCTCATGGTGTACGAGATCGACGCCCAAGGCTACGTGCACGTCCTCTTCCCCTACGAGGGCGGCTCCGACTGGATCGAGGCCGGGCAGTCCATGCGCCTGCCCCAGGACGAGTCGAGCGCCGAGCTGGTGGTCCAGGGGCCGGTCGGCGAGGGTTACGTCGTGGCGGTCGCCTCGAGCGACCGCTTCAAGGGCCTGCCCTGGTACCTGAGGCCCTACGATTCCAAGGGCGACGAGATGGGCTACTACGGGAGGCCGAGCGACCAGAGCGAGGAGGAGGGCGTGACGGCCGAGGGCCAGATCGCCGGCGACCCGTTCGTGGCCATGGAGCGGATTCGCCGGCGCGTGCTCGACCATCCGGAAGACGAGGATTCGTTCGCCACCGCCTACGTCACCTACTACGTCCACCACGAGGTCCGCTACCCGCGCTACCTCTGCAACGACTGCCATCGGCCGAACATGTGGGCGTGGTGGGACGGCTTCGACCCCTACTACGCCCGCTGCAGCGCGTTCGATTTCCGCATCAACTGGGGATGGGGCTGGGGCCCCTCGTACTGGTTCGGCAACGTGCCCTACTACGTGTACGTCTACCGGCAGGACTGCCCACCGCGCTTCCGCGACGGCCTCTACGGCCGACCTTTCTACTCGTCGTGGGACGGCTGGGGCCGGTGGCGGAGCCTGTGGCACGGCTCGCTGACGCGCTACAAGTCGCCTCCTCCTCCCGGCTACGTGCCGCCGAGCAAGTCCGACGAAGGGCGCAGGTGGAAGGACCCGAAGTCCCTGCCTCCGGGCTTCCTGGCGGTGGCGCACCGCTTCGAGCGCCCCGGGGGGACGGGGCTCGTCCAGAACCCGGCCGGCCGACCCCCGGACACCCGCCAATGGAGATGGGGCGGGAACGGGCCGGCCCAGCGCGTCAGAACCCTCGATCCGCCCCAGGGCGAGCCGGCGACGAGGGGGCCGCGCTCCATCGAGCCTCCGACATCGAGGGGCGGCGCCCAGGGTTCCAGCCAGCCGGAAGCCGACCCGGCACCGCGCGTCGAGCGGCCAAGGAGCGAGCAGCCGCCTCGTCCCCGGGAAGAGCCACGCTTCGATCGGCGGCGGGACCAGGATCAGCCCCGGTTCCAGTGGCCGGGAGGTCGTCGCGAGCGTGACTCGAGTCCACCCAAGGTCGAGCAGCCGCGCCAGGGACCGCCCCCGAGGGGCGGATCGTGGTCCGCGCCGCCACGCGAGCGAAAAGCTGATCCGCCCGGTGACTCGCGCTCCGAGCCCCAGCGTCCTTCCCGAAGGCGCGACCGCTGAGTAGATCCGAGCCGGCACTTCGTGCTTTCCTCCCGACCGAGCGCGTCGCGCTCCGGCCTCGTTCGCCATTTGGAGCCCAGATGATCCGAGCTCGTCTCGTGTGCACGTGGATGCCGTTGCTCGCCGCAGGACTCGCGGTCTCGAACGCCGCCGCCGGCCCGGCCGGCTTCGCGTTCCTCGAGATCCCGACCGGCGCACGGGCCTCCGGGATGGGGGGTGCCTACGCCTCGGTGGCGCAGGGGGCGGAGGCCGCGTTCTGGAATCCCGCCGGCCTGGAGGGGGTGAACGGGGTGGAGGTCACCGGCGGCCACTACGAGATGTTCGAGAAGCTCCGCCACGATCACTTCTCCGTGGCGGGCCGGATGCTCGGAGGCGGAGTGAGCGGATCGGTGCGGGCCCTCTACTCGGAGCCGATCGACGAGCGGGACGAGCTCGGCAACCTGATCGGCAGCTTCGGTTCGCACGATCTCGAGTTCGGGCTCGAGTACGGGCACCCGGTCGGCTGGGGCGCCTCGGTCGGCGGCTCGGCCCAGATCCTGCGCGAGCGCATCGCCAACTCCTCGGTGACGGCCCCCGCGTTCGGGCTCGGGGGCACGTGGCAGCCGCCGGGCTCGACCCTGCGAGTCAGCCTCAGCGGACACAACCTGGGGCCGACGGCGCGCTACAGGATCGACGGCACCGAGGGCGACCCCATCAGCCTTCCGACGGCGTTCCAGGGCGGGGTCTCGTACCAGCTCCCTCTCCCGTCGCGGCTGGAGGTGCGCGGCGCGCTGGAGGGCCGGATCACCCGTGGGCGGAACGGCGTGGGGATGGTGGGAGCCGAGATCTCCCATCCCGCTGGCGCGGCCCTTCGCGCGGGGCTGAGGGTGAACGACAGCGCCTCGTCGTTCAGCGTCGGCGCCGGCTACTCGATCAAGTCACTGGGGCTCGACTACGCCTACGTGCCTCTGCGAGAGGACCTCGGCGACACGCAGCGATTCTCGTTCTTTGCGCGCTTCTAGCATTCGCCGGGCGCCGAGCCGCGCCCACGCGTCTTCCTGCGCTTCGGGATCAGGCGGGCGGCCAGGTCTTCATCCGGAACTGGCCGTTCTCGAGCACCAGGTAGGTGAACCGCCGGATCCAGTCGCCGAGGATGAAGAACTCGTGGCCGTTCTCGCGGTGCTCGTAGGCGTGATGGAAGTGCCCGATCAAGACGGCATCGAACCCATCGCTGAAGCGTGGGTCGGCGACATCGTGGCGCAGCCGCTCCGGCTCGAGCGGGCGATCCTCGCGGGAGCCCCGGGAGAGGCGCGAGGCCCAGTGGGCGAGCGGGATGCCGAGGTCCGGGTGGAGGAGCTGGTAGCACGCGATGCTGAAGGGGTTGCGCATCACCTTTTTGAGAACTCTGTAACCCAGATCGCCCCTCACCAGCCCGTCGCCATGGTGGACCCAGATCCGCCGCCCCTGGAGCTCGAGCTCCAGCGGCCCCTCGTGGGTCTCGATCCCGAGCTCGCGGGAGAGGAATGGACCGAGCCAGAAATCGTGGTTGCCGGTGAGATAGGTGATGCCGATACCCGCCTGTCGTACGCGCTGGAGCGCGCTCAGGGTCTCGAAGTGCCGGCGCGGGATGGCGGTACGGTACTCGAACCAGAAGTCGAACAGGTCGCCCACGATGTGGAGCGAGCTGGCACGGCCCGGCAGGGCGCCGAGGAACTGATGGAGCCGGCTGGTGCGCGCCGCCTCGCGGTCCTCCGACTCCGCGCCGAGGTGCGCGTCGGAGAAGAAGTACGCCGCGCCCTCGGACATGAGTCGCAGTCTAACAACCTGACAGAATCGGCGACAAGGAAGGCCGGGCGCGCATTCGCCGCGCCGGACCCGTGTTTCGGCGGTGCCCGGGGCCGCGGAACCGTCGCGGCTCTTGGCGCGTAGTAACGGCTGGTAAGCGGTTCTCGCCGCGCGTCACGGGCGCGGCACGAGCCCTTCACACAATTGACTGCTTTGTGACAGACCGGACGTTCCGGCCGATAACCTAATGATCGAGTGACTTGGGCGCCCCGGCGGGCCGAACAACAGGCTCGCCAGGCGGGGCTGCCCGCAAGGAGGAAATGAATGACACCCCAAGATGCCCCTCACAACACAGGCCCGCGCAGCTACTACATCGGCGCGATCGCGCTGATCCTGGTCGGGCTCGTCATCGGCCTGGGCCTGAGCGCCGGCCTCGAGCTCAAACGCTCGCCGACCAGCGAGTCGGCGGCGCTGGCGGCCACAACCGCGCCAGAAGGCGATAGCCCGTTCGTCGGCGTGGTCGAGCGCACGCTGCCCGCCGTGGTGTTCGTCGACGTCAAGAAGAAGGTCGGCGGCGCGAACGACCCCGACGATCCCCAGGAGGAGCTGTTCCGGCGCTTCTTCGGGCAGGAGATGCGGCATCCCAGGACGATGCCGAGCTCCGGGTCGGGCTTCATCATCGACCGGGAGGGACACATCCTCACCAACAACCACGTGGTGCAGAATGCCAGCGACATCACGGTGACCCTAAACGACAAGCGCTCGTTCAAGGCCAAGGTGATCGGCACCGATCCCGAGACCGACGTGGCGGTCATCAAGATCAACGGCGACGACCTGCCGGTGCTGCAGCTCGGCGACTCGGATCGGCTCCGGGTGGGCGACTGGGCGATCGCGATTGGCAACCCGCTCGGCCAGCTGCGCGGTTCGGTGACGGTCGGCATCGTCAGCGCCACCGGGCGCTCGGATCTCAACATCTTCGGCGGAACGCCGGCGTTCCAGGACTTCATCCAGACCGACGCCTCGATCAACTTCGGCAACTCCGGCGGCCCGCTCTGCAACATCCGCGGCGAGGCGATCGGGATCAACACCGCGATCAACACCAGCGGCCAGGGCATCGGCTTCGCGATTCCGATCAACCTGGCCAAGCACGTCGCCCAGCAGCTCATGGCGAGCGGCCAGGTCAAGCGGGCGATGCTCGGCGTCTATCTCGCCGAGCTCACCCCTGAGATCGCCGAAGGCTTCGGCATCAACGGCACCCAGGGCGTGCTGATCCAGAACGTGGTGGAGGACTCGCCGGCGTCGCGCGCCGGGCTCAGGCGCAACGACGTCGTGGTCGAGTACAACGGCGAGCCGGTCACCGACATGGCAAAGTTCAGGCTCAAGGTGGCCGATACACCGGTCGGGAAGCGGGTGCCGATCGTGGTGCTGAGGGACGGGAAGCGCGTGACGCTCAACGTGACCCTCGAGAGCCGCGACGAGCAGAAACTGGCGAGCGCGACCCCCGGGAACGGTTCCCAGCCCGAGGCGAGCGAGAGCCTCGCCGGCCTCAAGGTGCGCGAGCTGACCGCCGACGAGAAGATCAACGCCAAGGCCAAGTCGGGCGTCATGGTCACGGACGTCGAGGACGACAGCAACGCTTCCGAAGAAGGGATTCAGCCCGGCGACATCGTCGAAGAGGTGAGCGGCAAGCCGATCGCGACCGCGGCCGGATTCACCAAGGCGTTGCGCGACGCCAAGATGGCTCACAAGCCGGCGGTATTGCTGGTCAACAGCAACGGCCGGTCCCGCTTCGTGGCGCTGCGCATCGACTAGAAGCTGCTGTCGGATTGGCAGGCTGCTGAAGAGCCCGAGTGCAAGGCGCGAGGGAAGCGACGAGCGAGTCGTATCTGAAAGATACGTCGCAGCGAGGAGCGACCGAGCAACGCAGCAATCGGGGTTTTCAGCAGCCTGCCGGATAGGGAGGCGGCTCGGAAGCCGCCTCCCCTGCTAAAGAGCAGGGAAGGCATTTGACCCCATGCATCCACGCGCCATCGCGTTCGCCGTAGGGCTCGCGGTCCTAGCCGGGTCGTTCTCCGCAGCCTCGGCGGACACGCCCGGCGCGCAAGGGGTGGTCCTCACCGGGATGCGCTCGTGGTCGGCGCCCGCCGACACGCGAGTGGTGTTCGAGTTCTCCCACACCGTCACCGCGGTCGCTCCCGACTCGGGCCGGAGCCGTCAGGTGGTGCTGAGTCTGCCCGGCGAGCTGGTGTCGAGGGCCCCATCGGTGCCCGGCATCCTCGGCGTGCGCGACGGCGTGGTCGACTCGGTCGAGGTCGCGACCACGGTGGAGGGCGCTCAGCTCCGCCTCTTCTTCCATGACAACAGCCGGTTCCACGTCCTCTCCCTGGCGGCCGACGAGAACCAGCCGTTCCGCCTAGTGGTGGACGTGACGCGCCCGGGCGGCGACGTGGCCGAGGACCGCCGGCTGGCCGGCATCGCCGCGACCAAGAGGAAGGAACGGGTGCGCCTGGTCGCCGTGGATCCCGGTCATGGCGGCGAGGACAACGGCGCGCGCGGGCCCGGCAGGGTGCTGGAGAAGAACGTCACCCTGGCGGTGGGGCGGGCGGTGGTGGACGAGCTCAACCAGATGCCGGGAATTCGCGCCGCCCTGACGCGGGACGGCGACTACTTCATCCCGCTCCGCGAGCGCTACCACATCGCCGAGCGCATGAAGGCCGACCTGTTCATCAGCATCCACGCCAACTCCTCGCGCCGGCGCGGCCGGGGCAGCGGCACCGAGGTCTACTTCCTGTCGCTGCGCGGGGCGGCCGACCAGGCCGACGCCGACTTCGCCGACCTCGAGAACGCGGCCGACCTGGTGGGCGGCGTCCCGTCCCAGGCGGAGGACGACCTGGTCAACATCCTCTACGACGTGAAGCGCTCCTCGGCGCTCCAGCAGAGCCAGCTCCTCGCCGAGACGCTGCTCGACCACGTGGCCGCGGACCGGCGCCTCGAATCGCGCGGCGTGAAGCAGGCCGGCTTCGTGGTGCTCAAGTCGGTCGAGTTCCCCTCGGTGCTGGTGGAAACCGCCTTCATCAACAACCCCGCCGAGGCGAGGCTGCTCAAGAACCCCGAGTTCCAGAAGCAGATGGGGAAGCAGCTCGCGATCGGGGTGCGCACCTACTTCCAGCGCGCCGGGATCGGGCTCATGACTCCGGAGGCGGATCCCCAAGAGGGGTCGGTGCACTAGCCTGAAGGCAGGGCGACTCGCGAACACGAAGAACCCGCGCGCGAGGAGCGGAACCCCCCCTGCACCGGCCTCCCCGGCGTCAAAGTTCCTGATGTCCCACGCCGTGGCGAGTCACAGCGCCGCTCCCAAACCGTCAGCTGCAGAGCACCAGCGACGGGAAGGGGCTCGACCTAAAGAGCGCAAGGCGACGAGCTGCCGCCGCGCGTCGCGCCTCGGCCCGCGCACGCCGAGCCTCTTCTCGCTTGTGGCGCATGAACTCGGTGCCGAACGTGCACTCCGCCGCGTACTGGTTGTGGGCGGCGCACCGGAGTCGGATCCGATCCACCGTCGCCTGACCCCCAAGTGCCACCGGGTCGATGTGATCGAACTGCAGGAAGGCGCGCGCCGGGCAACGCTGACCGGCCGGACCGACGAAAGTGCATCGACCTCCGTCTCGCTCCCACACCGCGCGCATCACGTGGGCAGGGATGCACCGCCTCGCCGTTGCTCGCCGGTGGCCCGAGCGCGGCCTGCTCGTCGCCGCGAACTTGCGCTTCTCGAGCTCTCTGATGAGCGCCTTGAGCGCTCGGGCAATGACCTCCGCGACGTCTCCCGACCGGATCACGTGGCTCAGCAGAGCCTGCGCGTACCGAAGGTCATCATGCGTGTCCCGTCCGACGGTGAACTGAAAGAGGAAGCGCTCGGGCGCCTCCGGCGTCACCGTCGTACGCGGGGCGGCAACCGGGCCAACTCGCCGCGGGGCGAGTGTGCCGGCGGCTTGTATGCCGTCCGACGCGCACGTCTCCACCGGCCCCGGCGAACGCTGGTCGTGGGGAAGGGGTGGTGAGGGCGGAAGGGTCTCTACCAGGGCCAGCGTTTCCGAGCGCGGAAAGCGCTCCGCGAGCAACTGCTCGACCTCGCGGGTCGTCTTGCGGGCTGCCGCTTCCAGGAGTTCGGTGGCGTTCCCGGGAGTCAGGTAGGGCCCCAAGAGCTTCACCGCCGTGAGGTGGAGGCGGCCGTATGCCAGAGCGTCGAAGATGTGGGGGAACTGCCGCGCGGTGCGCGCCGCCTGGATCCTCTTGTACGCGGAATCCTCGGAGAGGCGCAGCTGGTGCACGCAGTAGAGGAACATGGAGGGGAAACCCTCCGGCACGTACAGCCGGCGCGTGTCCACCTCGGCGATGTGGGCCAGCAGCTCGGCGGTCGTGCCGCGGTCCCGGGCGACGAGCGCGGCCAGGTTGCTAAGGAGAATTCCGTCGGCGAGATGAACCAAGGAATAGGAACGAGCCATGGAAACCTCGTGCGGGGGCTCGTGGTCTCTCTATTCTGCCATGGCGTTGCTTGGCGCTTGTGGAGTCACTGAGAGCGCGCGGAACGCAGCGCCACGGGATTTTTCTCAGCGCGGAGATCCCATGTCGGCAGCGCCCTTCCTGGGCATTCTGGTGCGCTGTTGCACGAGCAGTAGCGAGCCGTGGATGAGGGTGGCTTCGCAGCGGGTCAAGAGAAATATTTGCGACCCGCGTCAAATCTTTCGCGGCAGGTCTATCTTGGGTTTCTTCTCTAGACGAATTACTTCCCGGAGTCGAGTGAGGATCATCGGATCGTGGCGAGCTTCCTCACGACAGTCCGATCCGGCGCCGTGAGCCGCACGAAGTAGAGGCCCGCCGCCAGCCGCTGGCCACCTTTGGTCCCGTCCCATGAAACCTGGTACCGACCGGGCGGCGGGATACCATCGACCAGGGTCGCGACCACACGGCCGGACACGTCGGCCACGGCCAGCCTCACGCGACCGGCGCGAGCCACATCGTACTGAATCTGGGTTCTCCCGTTGGTCGGGTTCGGGCCGAGGAGGGAGATGGTGCTCGTGGCAACGGGCGCGCGCCTGGTCGAGGACACCGGGCCGAACGTGACGCCGGTACCGTCCACGAGCCTCACCACGAGCCGATAGAAGTACGCCTGCCCCGGATCAGCAGTGCGGTCGAGTGCCGCCGTCACGTCGCCATCCTGGCGCAGCTCGGGAGTGATTGGCGCCCAGGGCCCGTCCACCACTTGCGTGCGCTCGATGGCGACCGAGGACACGCGCGAGCGGTCACCGAAGCTCCAGCGCAATTCGATGCCGCCGTCGCGTGGGCTCGCGTCGAACTCAGCCAGCAAGGTCGCGGTTGTTCCTCCCGATCCGGTGTTGAGCAGCACAGAAACCGTACTCCATTCGTGTGCCACCGCCAGGTCGGGCTTGCCGTCCGCGTTCACGTCACCGATCACTAAGGATACGGGAAAGCTCCCGATCCCGTACTCAGGATTCATCCCGAAGCCCCCGACGCCGTCCCCGAGCAACACCGAAACCGTGTTGGATCCGTAGTTCGCTGTCGCCAGGTCGAGCTTGCCGTCGCCGTTCAGGTCCGCGATTACCACGGAGAGGGGATCGCGCCCGGTCTCGAAGTCGGTGTGCGCCCGGAAGCTCCCATCTCCGTTCCCGAGCAGCACCGAAACGGTATTGGAAACAAGGTTCGCCGTCGCCAGGTCGGGCTTCCCGTCCCCGTTCAGGTCCCCGATCGCCACGGAGTTCGGAGACCCACCTGTGCCGAAGTCTGTCTTGACCCCGAAGCTCCCGTCTCCGTTGCCAAGCAGCACCGAGACCGTGCCGGAGTGGTTCGCCGTCGCCAGGTCGAGCTTCCGGTCCCCGTTCAGGTCCCCGATCGCCACGGAATAGGGATAGATCCCGTTCCCAAAGTCGGTGTGCGCCCCGAAGGTCCCATCGCCATTGCCGAGCAGTACCGAGATCATGCCGGAGTCGACGGTTGCTGCCGCCAGGTCGGGCTTCCCGTCCCCGTTCAGGTCCCCGATCGCCACCGACTGGGGACGGCCCCCCGTTCTGCACTCGGTACTCACTCCGAAGCTCCCGTTGCCGTTCCCGAGGAGCACCGAGACCGTATATCCGGCGTTCGCGGTTGCCAGGTCGGGCTTGCCGTCGCCATTCAGGTCGCCGATCGCCACCGAGCCGGCACCGCTCCCCGTGCTGTAGTCGGTCTTTACGCCGAAGCTGCCATCAGCGTTGCCGAGCAGGACCGATATCGTGCCCCCGGGGCTGTTGGCTGTCGCCAGATCGGGTCTGCCATCGCCGTTCAGGTCGCCGATCGCAACGGAATTAGGGTCGTTCCCCGTACCAAAGTCGTTGGTCTTTGCCCCCCAAGGTCCCATCGCCGTTTCCGAGCAACACGCTCACTGCACTGGGAGAGGAGGAATAATCGCCGGCATAGTGCGGAGACGCAACGACGTCGAGCTTGCCATCTCCGTTGAGATCCCCGATTACCACGGAGGAGGGAGAGCTACTCCCATTCACGAAGTCCGTCTGCGCCCCAAAGGTCCCATCACCGTTCCCGAGCAATACCGAGACCGAACCGCTAGCCACCACGAGGTCCAATTTTCCGTCGCCGTTCAGGTCCCCGATCGCCACGGAGTTCTGATTGCTCCCGATTCCGAAGTCAGTGTACGTTTCGAACGTGCCATCGCCGTTCCCGGCCAGCACTGACACGGACCAGGAGTGGGAGTTCGCCACCGCCAGGTCGGGCTTTCCGTCGCCGTTCAGGTCCCCGATCGCAACGGAGCAGGGACCGTCCCCGGTCGCGAAGGCGGTCGGCGTGCCAAACGTGCCATCGCCATTCCCGAGCAGCACTGAGAGGGAATGGGCGTCGCCCACTGTCGCGAGATCAAGCTTGCCGTCTCCGTTCAGATCCCCGATCGCGACAAAGGCCGCGCTGCCCCAGCTGATGCGCGCCCCGAAGGTCCCATCGCCGTTCCCGAGATACACCTCGTTCCCCACTGCGAGGTCGGGTTTGCCGTCCCCGTTCAAGTCGCCGATCGCCACGGAGTAGGGATCAGTCCAAGTGCCGAAGTCGGTGCGCGCTCCGAAGGTTCCGTCGCCGTTGCCGAGTAACACCGAAACTGACCTGGAGCCGGTGTTCGCTACCGCCAGGTCGGGCTTGCCGTCCCCGTTCAGGTCTCCCATCGCCACGGAGTAAGGATAGCTCCCGGTCTCGAAGTCGGTGTGCGCCCGGAAGCTCCCATCTCCGTTCCCGAGCAGCACCGACACCGTGTTGGAGTGGCAGTTTGCTGTCGCCAGGTCGGCCTTGCCGTCGCCGTTCAGGTCCCCGATCGCAACGGACTGTGGACCTCTCCCCGTTTCGAAGGAGAGGAACGGCGCGGCAAAGAGCGGGTCGGCCTCGGCGCTGCCGGAGAACGCGCCAGTCAGGAGCGCGAGCGCGACGGCGACTGCCGCCACCATGCTTGCCAACATGGGGCGGGACTTCTCGGCTGGGGGGATTCTCATGGCGGCCACTCCATCCAGGGGTTTTCGGCAGGGGGTGGCGCTAAATCAGGCACTTACCGGAACCTTGGGCAGCCCGCGGCCGAACGGACCCCCTTCAATTCCCCCCCGACCCTCCCTGCCCCACCGACTCGATCCGCCCATCCAGGCTGACGTCGAGCGACCCCGTCTTCGAGCGCTGGGCCACGTACGCCTCCAGCACGTCGCGCACCAGCACGCCGGTCGCCGTGCGGTTGCGGCCGCCCGAGAGCACGTCGTAGTTGTCGCCGCCGGTGGCCATGAAGTCGTTGCACGCCACCTTGTAGATCCGGCTCTCGTCCAGGGCCACGCCGGCGGTGTCGGTGAGCGAAAGGATGCGCTGGAAATCGGGGCGGCGGCGGTCGAAGCGATAGCGGACGCCGCTCACCTGTGTGACGCGGCCGTAGCGCAGCGCCTGCTCGAGCGCGCGCCGCACCTCGGCGCCGGTCAGCTCGAGCGTGAAGATCACGTTGTCGAACGGCATCACCTCGTAGATCGCGCCCCGCGTCACGGTTCCCTCGCCCAGCTCGGCGCGCAGGCCGCCGCTGTTCTGGAGCGCGATGTCGACCCCCAGGGCGCGCCGGATGGCGTCGGCGACGAAATCTCCGACCGTCGACTCGCCGCCCCGGCTCAGGGTCAGGCGCCGCGTACACTTCCCGATCGGCTTCGAGGCGATCGGGGCGACCGCCGAGTTCCAGCGCTCGACGCGTGCCTGCATCGCCGAATCCGGCGTCACCTGGTCGGCGTAGGTGAGCACCAGATCGGCGCGGGACTCGACCACGCGGTGCTTCACCGGGTCCATCACCAGATCGCAGACACCGATCACCTCGCCGTGCGCGCCGGCGATCATCACCGGCACGCCGTCCACGCGATCGAGCACCTGGTTGTGGCTGTGCCCGCCGAACCACGCATCCACGCCCTTGACCCCGCGAGCGAGCCGCGCCAGGTCGCCTCCGCGCAGCCGGCGGGTCGAGTCGGTCTCGGCCGGTATGTGACCGACGCCGATCACGACATCGGCCATGGTCCGCAATTGCGGCACGAGCCGCGCCGCCGTGGTCGAGTCGTCCTGGAACTCGAGGTGGCGCACGTTGGTCGCGAGCGTCACGGTGGGCGTGAAGCGATAGCAGAGGCCCAGCACGCCGATCCGCACGCCGCGGCGGGTGAACACCGTGTCGGCCCGCACCCAGGCCGGCATGCGGCCGGTCCGCCGCTCGCGCAGGTTGGCCCCGAGCTCGGCGAAGCGCATCTCGCGAACGCGCCGCTCCAGGGTATCGGCGCTCCAGTCGAACTCGTGGTTGCCGATCGCCGCGGCGGCGTAGTGCAGAGCGTTCATCTGCTCCACCATCGGGCGGCCGAACTGCAGGTTCGAGATCATCGTGCCCTGGAACAGATCGCCGCCGTCGATCAGCACCGTGCCCTCGGGGTTCTCGGCCCGCAGGCGCTCGATGTGGGCGGCGAGCACCGGCGAGGTCCCGATCGCCCGACCCGTTCTCCGGTCGCGCCCGACCGACAGGATCGCGCCGTGGAAATCGGTGGTCTCGAGGATCCGGATCCAGGGGAAGCGCGTGTTGGCGACGATGCCGAGCGCCTGCGAGCGCGTCAGCGTGTCGCCGCGCGCGGCCGGGCGGCGCGCGACGCCGACCCCGGCGAGGAGCCCGTCGCGGAACGTCGCGTCGTAGGTCGGCTTGAGGCGGTAGCGCTCGTGCCGGGCGGCGCGCTCGCACCAGTCGAGGGCGGTGGAGAGGCGCGCCGGGGCGAACGGCTGGATCTGGTCGGACGACCCCGCGTCTCTCAGCACCCGGCGCTTGAGCAGGCCGTCGAGCCAGGGCTCGAGCGAGTCGGGGGCGTCGGCGAAGGCCCCCGACAGCTTCTGCTCGCGCCAGCCGAAGGCGCGCGCCAGCCAGTAGGCGAGGTCGCCGCGGCGGGCCGGAGCCTCGGGCGAGAGGTGCAGCGCCTCGGACCGGTCGAGCACGCCCTGGCGCACCAGGAGGTCGATGAGCGGCCGCTCCCGCGCGCTCGCGTAGTCGGGGACGATCCCCCAGTTGCGCGTGAACCCTCCGTCCAGCGTGCGCGCGCGACGCACGTGGTCGATCAGGAGCTCGCGGATGTCGCGCGACTGATGCCACACGATCGGGGCCTTCGAGAGCGCCGGGAAGCCCCCGCCCCCGTGGACGCGGTAGCTGTTGACCGCCACCTTGAGCCTGCGGTCGGGCGCCAGCGGCTCGCCGCGGAAGGACAGACGAGCGATGCGCTCGCCCGCCGGGCGCGTGAGGTCGATCTCGTAAGTGACGCCTTCCGCGGAGTCAAAGTTGTAGCCGGGGTAGCCGGGCTCGGACAGGGGCCGGCCGGCCTCGAACGTGTAGTCGGACAGGTAGCGGGCCGAGTGCTCGAGCACCTGCTTCAGCGCCGCGCCGCTGAGCTCAACGGCGGAGAGCGTGTTCCCGAAAGGATAGGCACGCAGCAGGTCACGCGCCGTGATCGGCCCCCACGCGATGCGCGCGGCGGGATCGGGGAGCGCCGCGAGCGACACGTCGGCGCCGGTGGCCTCGAGCTGCACGCGATGGATCAGCTCCCAGAGCGGGCCGTCCTCGTAACGCCCCCCCGGCGATGCGATGTCGCGGGCCGCCGTGCCGATCACGGTCGCCAGCACTTCCTGCGCGGCCCGGTGGTAGGGATCGGCGAGCCGGGCCAGCGACGTGTCCGGAGCGGTCGAGTCGGCGACTGCGAGGACCTGGGCGCGGCGCGAGACCACCTTCCACGGCTCGGCCGCCGACGAGCGGGTCAGCGTGAGATCGACGCGCCCCAAGCCCTCGCCCCACTTGCCCGCCTGCGTCACGAGCGTGCCGCCGATCTGCGCCGAGGGCACCACCACGTGGGTGTGGCCGAGCACGATCAGGTCGACCCCGGGCACCTCGGTGGCGAGACGGAAGCCCCAGTTCTCGTCGGGAGTGTCGCCGCGGCGCTCGGCGCCGGTCACGGGGTCGCGCTCGAGCCCGGTGTGGGCGAGGAGCACCACCAGGTCGCAGCGCTCGGCCCGGCGCAGGCGGTCCACCTCGCGGCGCGCCGCCTCCAGCGGGGAGAGGAAGCGGAGCCCGGCGACGTTCTCCGAGTCCTCCCACGACGGCACCGCCGGCGTGGTCAACCCCACCACGCCCACGCGCAGCGGGCCGAGCATCTTCACGATCGAGGTTCCGAAGGCCGGTGCGCCGTCGGTGGCCTTGACCACGTTGGCGGCGAGCCAGGGGAACGTTGCGGCCGCGCGGGTCTGCTCCAGCGCCTCGCGACCGAAGTCGAACTCGTGGTTGCCGATCGCCATGGCGTCGTAGCGCATGCGGGTCATGGCCGCCATCATCGGGTCGGGCAACGCACGGTCGTGGTGGCGGTAGATCGTCACGAGCGGGCTGCCCTCGATGCAGTCGCCGCCGTCGAGGAGCAGCGTCGGCAACTTCTCGGCGCGAACCGCTTCCACCATGGTGGCGAGCTTCACGAGCCCCCGGGCGGCCGGGCGGTCGGCAAGGTAGTCGTAGGGAGTGAGGGCGCCGTGGAGATCGGTGGTGTGGAGCACCACGATCCGCGCCTCCTCGGCGGCCGCCGGGGCGCACAGCCACGCCCACAGCATCGCGGCGAGGACGAGGCGAGGAATGCGCATGGAGAGGGGCGACGCTAGCATCGCCCCGAATAGGGGGCAAGAAACGGGCGGGCGCGCGGCGGCGCCGGGGAACTCGATTCCTTGCCGGTACCGCACCCGGCCCATATAGTCCGGCCCGAGCCCCTAGCCCATGCCCGAAACCCTCCGATGCCCGGATTGCGGGCACCCGAACCCGAGCGACAGCACCGCGTGCGCCGCGTGCAACTTCCCGCTCCAGTCCGAAACCGCCCCGGTTTCTGACAGGCCCTCGGCCGGCCCCACAGCGCCGGGCCACGGCAGCGGCGGGCCGCAGACGACCGAGCCCGCTTCGGGTCCGGCATCCGAGCCCGAGATCATCCTGCCGCGCCCCATCCGTCGCGCCCGGCCACGACCGGCATCCAACCAGGCTCTCTCTCTCTGGTTGATGTTCGCGTTCATCGCGGCGGCGGCGGTCATCTATGTCGCGGTCAAGGCCAACCTGGATCGCGCCAGCCAGCCGGTCGAGGGGTCCAACGTCGACCAGCAGAAGCAGGCGGATCAGTTTCGAGCCGCCCTGGCCAAGGACTCGACCGACGTCGAGGCGAGGATCGGGGTGGCCAACGTCCTCTACGACACGGGCAACTGGTCGGAGGCGATCGTCCAGTACCGGTCCGCCATCCGGCAGGACTCGACCCGGACCACCGCGATCGTGGACATGGGGGTGTGCTACTACAACCTCGGGGATACAGAAGAAGCCGAGAGGCTGTTCAACTTCGCCCTGGCGCGCGACCCTCATCAGGCGGTGGCGCTCTACAACCTCGGGATCGTCCGCGAGCGCCGCAACGATTTCGCGGGGGCGCTCTCCTACTACCATCGCGCGCTCGAGAGCGGACCCCCCGAGGGGATGCGACAGCCGCTGATCGACGCGATGACGCGGATGCAGCAGAAGACGGGAAAGGTGGCGCCGCCGCTGCCGGACGGAAGGTGAGGGTGTCGGCCTGGGTCCTGGCGATCCTGTTCTCGGGAGCCATGGCGCGTCATGCCGTCGCCGCTCCGGCCCCCGGAAGCGCGTCGTTCGGCGATCTCAGCGCCACCTTCGAGGCGGTTGCCGCCCGGGTCACCCCGTCGGTGGTTCAGGTGCGCGTCTCCTCGATCGGCCCGCTGGGCGAGGGGGAAGGCTACCTAGGCCTCCAGCGTCAGGGCGGCTCCGGCGTGATCGTTTCGCCGGACGGCGACATCGTGACGAATGCCCACGTGGTCGCGGGTGCGCGCCGCATCGAGGTGGTGCTCGCGGTGCCGGCGGCTGGAAGCGGACCTGGCCGATCCCTGGTCCGGCCGCCCGGCAAGCTCGTGCCGGCTCATCTGGTCGGGGTCGACGTCGAGACCGACCTCGCGGTGCTCCGCATCGAAGAGCGCAACCTCCCGCATCTCGAGTTCGGGGACTCGGACGGGCTCAAGGCAGGACAGATCGTCCTCGCGGTGGGGAGCCCGCTCGGGCTCCAGAACAGCATCACGATGGGAATCGTGAGCGCGACCGGGAGGCAGCTCCGGCCCGAAGACCGCATGGTTTACGTCCAGACCGACGCCGCGATCAACCCCGGCAACAGCGGCGGGGCGCTGGTGGACGCGCGCGGCAAGCTGGTGGGCGTGAACACCTCCATCTTCAGCCAGTCCGGCGGGAACGAGGGGATCGGATTCGCGGCGCCGAGCAACATCGTGGTCGCCGTCTACCAGCAGCTCAAGACGCTTGGCTTCGTGCACCGCGGCGACATCGGCGTCGTGGCCCAGACCATCACGCCGACCCTCGCGGGCGGGCTCGGGCTCGACCGGATCTGGGGCGTGATCCTTTCCGATGTCCGGCCCGGAGGCCCGGCGGCCGGCGCGGGGCTCCAGCCCGGCGACGTGGTCCTGGAGATGGACGGCAAGCCGATGGAGAACGGCCGCCAGTTCGACGTCAACCTCTACCGGCGCCCCGTGGGCTCGAGGGTGAACCTTCACGTCTCACGCCATGGAGCCGTGCGCACGGTCGCGGTCGAGGTGGGCGAGCGCGATGACGAGGTCGGGCGCATGGCGGCCAGGGTCTCCCGGGAGGGGAACCAGGTGCCGCGTCTCGGGATTCTGGGGATCACGGTGGACGAGCAGCTGTCGCCGATGCTGCCCTGGCTTCGTGCAGCCCAGGGCGTGGCGGTGGCCGGGCTCACGCTCCCGCCGCCCGCCGCCGAGGAAGGGGGCTTGCAGCCGGGAGACGTGATTCTCGCAGCGAACGGCCGGTCGGTGGCCACGCTCGACGAGCTGCGGGCGCTGGTATCGGGGCTCCCGGCCGGGTCATCGCTCGCGCTGCACGTAAACCGTCGCGGGCGATTGATCTACGTGGCGCTCGAGATCGAGTGAGCCAAGGCGTCCTGCTCTTCGAGTCGAGCACCGTGCGGGCTCCTGCGAGATTCGCTCTTGACGGCGCGCAGGCCAGGGAGTTCTATCTCGGGTGTAAGCGGACCGATACAGGCCGCTTTGCCGCGAGGTGGGTGGCACCCCCGTGTCCTGATCCCACCTCGCGGCACGTTCCTCAGTGTGCCTGCCCGCCCATCGTCCGGCCCGGCAGGAGTCCAAGCTCGCACAGCGTCCCTGCCGTGCGCCTGCATGGCAGCTCCCCGGCCTCCACGGCCGTTACGAGCCAGCGCACCAGATCCCCCGGCGTGTCGAGATCGTCGAGCGTCGGAAGCAGGCTGACCGCCAGCCGAAGTCCTCGGGCCCGGTCGAGGGTTTGCTCGAGCACCTCGTCGGTTCCCCAGGCAATGTCGCGGAACAGCGACGGCGCGATTCTCGTCAGGCCGATCAGGTAATAGCCTCCGTCGCGGCTCGGGCCGAGGACCAGGTCGTGCTCCGCGAGAGCGTCGAACGCCCGGCGCAGCATGTCAGCGTCCAGCATCGGGCAATCGGCGCCCAGGATCACGGCGCGCGCCGGCCCGTGCTTCAGCAGGTCGTCGAACGCTCGCTCGAGCCTCGCCCCGAGATCTTCGCCAGCTTGGTCCTGCGACCGAGCAGGAGTGATCTTCCCGTCCCACAGGCCGCGATCGGGGGGAGCGTCGGCCCAGTAGACGAACGACTCGTCGGCGCCGCATCGGCTCATGGCGCCCAGCGCGTCCTCGAGCATCGCCTCGTAGAGCCTCAGGGCCAGCTCCGGTGGGAGTGCGGGCGAGAGGCGCGTCTTGACGCGGCCAAGCTCGGGCCAGCGAGCGAACAGCGCGACGCGTTCCACTGGACCTCCTCGGTACGGCGACCTCACGACGGCTCGCATTGACAGCACTCCGGCCCCTTCCTAGAGTCGCGTTCCAGCTTGCATGGTCCCGATCCCCGGGCATTTCCGCAACGGGACATAACAGGCCACATCTAACCTCGAGCGCCCGTCATGAGTGACTCCAACCACTTCAACCTGGTCGTCATCGGCACCGGCCCCGGCGGCTACGTCGCGGCGATCCGCGCCGCGCAGCTCGGCCTCAAGACCGCGGTGGTCGAGAAGGACGAGCTCGGCGGCACGTGTCTCAACTGGGGCTGCATTCCCACCAAGGCCTGGATCGTCACCGCTCATCTTTTCGAGCAGATCCGCAGGGCGCGCGAGTTCGGCATCGATGTCGGCGAGCCGAAGGTGCGCTGGGACTGGCTGGTCGAGCGCAAGAACAAGATCGTGAAGCAGCTGACCGGCGGCGTGAAGTCCTTGCTCGCGGGGAGACAGGTCGAGATCTTCCGCGGTACTGCGCGCCTCACGAGCCCCAACCGCATCCGGGTCGCCCAGCCCGGCGGACAGAGCGTCGAGCTGTCCGCCGACAACGTCATGATCGCGACCGGAGCCGTCGCCACGCTGCCGCCGGGCTTCCAGCTCGACGGCGAGCGCGTGGTGACGAGCCAGGAAGCGCTGGACCTCTCGAGGCAGCCCCGGCGCCTGGCGGTGCTCGGGGGCGGGGTCGTGGGCACCGAGTTCGCCTGCTTCTTCGCCGCGATCGGCACCCAGGTGACGCTGATCGAGATGCTGCCGCGACTGGTCCCCGCCGAGGACGACGAGATCGCCCAGGCGCTCGAGCGCGAGCTCAAGAAGCAGAAGATCGACGTTCATCTCGGCACCAAGGTCGAGGGTCTCAAGAGTGGCCCCGACGGCGTCGTCCTGACGCTTCCCGGCGGCAAGACCCTCGAGGTGGACACGGTGCTGGTCGCCACCGGCCGGCGCCCCTACTCGAGCGACATGGGTCTCGAGGCGATTGGCGTGGCGCGCGCCGATCGCGGCAAGGTGATCGTCAACGATCGGCTGCAGACCTCGGTCCGGAACGTGTACGCGATCGGGGACGTGACCGACATCAAGCAGCTCGCGCACTTCGCCTCGGCGCAGGGCAAGGCGGCGGCCGAGGTCATCGCCGGGCATCCCGCCCAGACCAACTGGCGCGCGGTCCCCGCTGCCACCTTCACCAGCCCCGAGATCGCGAGCGTCGGCCTTACCGAGCGCGAGGCAAGGGCCGAGGGGCGCACGGTCAAGATCGGGCGCTTCCCGTTCCGCGCTCACGGCCGCAACATCGCCGATGGCGAGACCGCCGGGTTCGTGAAGCTGGTGGCCGACGCCGCCACCGACCAGGTGCTCGGAGCCCACATCATCGGCGCCAAGGCGAGCGAGATCATCCACGAGTGCTCGCTCGCGATCGCTGCCGACCTGAACCTGCAAGATCTGGCGCGCGCGATCCACGCCCACCCGACCGTGACCGAGGTGCTGGGCGAGGCGGCCGAGGACGCCGACGGCCTCGCCGTCCACCTGATTCGCCAGGAAGTTCGCGCCACCGCGCGCTGACCTCCGGGGCCGCACCGTGGCAGCGCCGCCGAGCGCCCCACTCGCCCCCGAGATCCGGCTCGGGCTCGCCCCCAACGCGGGGCAGTTCGCGCTGCTGGTCGTGGTCAACGCCTTCGTGGGCGCGATGGTCGGGCTCGAGCGCGTGGTCGTCCCTCTCCTCGCCGAGCGGGAGTTCGGGCTGGCCTCCCGCACCGTCATCCTCTCCTTCATCATCAGCTTCGGCGTCGTCAAGGCGCTCGCCAATCTGATCGCGGGCGGTGCCGGCGACCGCTTCGGCCGCAAGCCGATCCTGCTGGCGGGCTGGCTCGCCGGGCTCCCGGTCCCGTTCTTGATCCTCTTCGCCCCAAGGTGGGAGTGGGTGGTGCTCGCGAACCTCCTGCTGGGCGTCCAGCAAGGCCTTTGCTGGTCGAGCGCCGTGATCATGAAGATGGACCTCGCGGGTCCCGGCCAGCGGGGCCTCGCGACGGGGATTAACGAGTCGGCAGGCTATGTGGCCGTGTCGCTGGCATCGCTCGTGTCGGGGTACCTCGCGGCATCGCTTGGCCTGCGGCAGCCGTTCGTGATCGGGATTGGCCTCGTGCTCGCGGGCCTCGTGCTCTCGCTGTTCGTGCGCGAGACGCGCGGTCACGCGCGTCTCGAGAGCGGGCTGGCCGGGGCCTCCGCAGACCCAGCCGCGAGCCCCCGATTCCTCGAGGCGTTCGCCCGCGTGAGCTGGAAAGATCTGCGTCTCTTTTCTGTCTCCCAGTCGGGACTGGTCAACAACCTGAACGATGGGGTCGCATGGGGGCTGCTGCCGCTCTTCTTTGCCGGGGCGGGGCTCGGTCTCCGAACGATCGGGCTCCTGGCCGCGATCTACCCGGGAGTGTGGGGCGTTCTCCAGCTACCGGCCGGAGCACTCTCCGACAGGGTGGGGCGGAAGCCGCTGATCGTGGCGGGGATGTGGATCCAGGCCGCCGCCCTGGTGCTGCTCGTCTGGACGCGCGGGGGGGTCGCCTGGGGCGGATGCATGGCGCTTCTCGGGCTCGGGACTGCCCTCGTCTACCCGACGCTCCTCGGAGCGGTGTCGGACGTGGCCGCGCCCGGCTGGCGCGCCTCGGCGGTCGGCGTCTACCGGCTGTGGCGGGACGGAGGCTACGTTGCGGGGGCGCTCCTCGGCGGCGTCCTCGCCGACCGTTTCGGTATCCCATCGACGATCGGAGCGGTGGCCGGCCTGACCTTCCTGTCGGGGGCCCTGGTCCAGGCCCTGATGACGGAAACGCTGGCGCCCCGGGCAATGGCACATCCGGTGGCGAAGTGAGCCTGGCGCGGCGTCCAAACGCCCGGAAATTTGCACTCGGACCGCCCCGGCGCCTTCTGCCATAATACCAGCGGCAAGCCAACCCGGAACCCCCTGGACTCCAGACGGGCCGGCGGAGTGACCCGCGGCGATGAGCACCGCTCGAGCGGGCACCGCGGCCCGGGCGAGTCCCGGCCCTGCGGTAGCAGGCAAGCCCGGCAGCCTGATCCGTCGTCCATCGCTCCCCCAGCGCTTCGTCATCCGCTCGTGAGCCCGCCAGGCTCTCGTGAGCGATACCGTTCAGCCCAGTCGGAGGAAAAATGAGTTCGGTTCGTCGAGCCCGCGTCGGCCTGAATCCCTGGGTGTTGACCCTGCTCCTTGCCCTCGCGATGCTGCCGGGGTCCCATCCGGCCCGGGCGTCGCTGCCCGGGGGCAGGTTGCCCGCACCTGAGTTGGTGTCCCCCGATGCCGACGCCACGCTGTACGAGGGCGGCCTGCGCTTCGCGTGGAGGGCGCCGAGCGGCGCGGTGCGCCATCTGCTCCTCGTGTCGCGCGCTCCCTTCGATGCCCGCGGCTGGACGAGCCTGCCGGCCGGCGGGCCGGTCCAGGTGTATACGCTGAGCCACCCGGTCACCTCGCTCGAGGAGGTCGGGATCAAGCTCGATCGGGACGCCCGGCTCTACTGGTCGGCGGGCTCGGACTTCGGAGGAAAAGGCGGGCTCTCCTTCGGCGAGACGCGGTCCTGCCTCGTGATCCGCAAGTTCTCGAATCGCGTCGAGCCATCCCCGTACCTCAAGGCCTCGCCGATCGCCGCGATCGAGCCCGAGACGGAAGCGTCGGGTGACCGCATTCGGCTCCAGTCGGGCTACAGCATCGATCCGCGCCTGGGCGAGCCGGCGCTGCCCGCGAGCCTGCGGGAGGAGGCGATTCAGCCGGTCGGAAAGCGCACCTACCTGGTCTACTACGGGGCCGCCGATCCCGAGAAGACCCGCAGCACCATCCTCGAGGCCGGGGGCGAGGTGATCGCCTACATCCCCGATCACTCGTACCTGGTGCGGATGAGCGCCACCTCGCAGCTCTCGCTCGACAGCCAGGTCGGCTGGGTGGGCGCATACCAGCCGGCCTACAAGCTGAGCCGGCGGCTCGAGCTGGACTCGACGGTCCCGCAGACGGCCAGCGTCCTCCTGTTCGAGGACGGCGACCTCGATGGGGTCAGGGGCTTCTCGAGCAACGGCATCAACAAGCTGCTGCGCATCAACCTGGCGGGGGAGGGCCTGGCCCGGCTCGCGCAGCACCCCGATGTGGCCTGGATCGAGCCCTACGTCCAGCCTACCGCCGATAATTCCATCGCGCAGTGGGTGGTCCAGACCGGGCGCATCGGCACCTTGAACCGCCGGGTGTGGGACATGGGCATCCACGGCGAGGGCCAGGTCGTGACCACCTCGGACACCGGGATCGAGGTCGGGCACGACATGTTCAGGGATCCCAGCGTGAGCCTGACCACGTTCGGGGACTATCCCACCCACCGCAAGGTAATCGCCTACAAGCTCGGCTCGTCGGATCCGCTGGTGGAGTTCGGCGACCACCTGGCCGCCGCCTACCACGGCACCCACACCGCGTGCAGCATCGCCGGCACCGACGACGGGATCAATGTCGACGACAGGGACGGGATGGCCAAGTACGCGAAGATCTATTTCATGGACATCTCGGGCACGGGCCTCAGCAATGCCGTGGACCCGTTTCCGGACCTGAACGACCTCTTCCTCCCACCTTATCTCGGGAACGCCGGCGGCGCGGCGCGCATCTCGTCGAACTCCTGGGGCGCCGCCGTCATGGGCGACTACGACCTCAACTCCCAGCAGGTCGACCAGTTCATGTGGAACCATCCCGATTTCCTGATCTTCTTCTCCAACGGAAACTCGGGGGGCGTTAACACGGTCGGCTCGCCGGCCTCGGCCAAGAGCTCGGTGGGCGCGGGCGGGACGAGAAATGGCAACGTGTCGAACCAGATCTACTCCTCGACGAGCCGCGGCCCCTGCGCGGACGGGCGGCGCAAGCCCACGATCTGCGCGCCCGCGCAGGGGATTAGCTCCGCATACACCGCGCCCAGCAACTACCAGTCGCTCTCGGGCACCTCGATGGCGAGCCCCATCATGGCCGGAGCCACCGCGCTGCTGCGCCAGTACTGCACCGAGGGCTGGTATCCGACCGGCACCAAGGTGCCGGCGAACGGGTTTACCCCCTCGGCCGCGCTCCTCAAGGCGATGGCGGTGAACTCCGGCGACAACGACGTGACGGGTTTCACCGCCCCCGACAACAACATCGGCTTCGGCCGCATCGACTGCGACAGCGTGCTCTACTTCGCCGGCGACCAGCGCCGCCTGCTCCTGGTTGATTACACCGCGGGCCTCGGTCACCTCCAGTCGATCGAGTACCAGGTCAACGTGACCGACGGCACCATCCCCCTCGAGGTCACGCTGTGCTGGACGGACTACCCGGGGGACCCGATCGGCACGACCCAGCTCGTCAACAACCTGAACCTCACGGTCACGAACGGCAGCCTCACCTACAAGGGCAACGTCTACTCGGGCGGCTATTCGGCGACCGGAAACGTCTACGATCCCTACAACGTCGAGGAGGCGGTCCGGATCAAGACCCCCTCCGCCGGCCTGTGGACGATCCGGATCGACGGCGTGAACGTTCCCTTTGGCCCCCAGCCCTTCGGTCTCTGCATCACCGGCGGCATCGGCACCAACGCCGGGATCGTGACCCTGGACCGCGCCTCCTACGGCTCGGCGAGCACCGTGGAGGTGCAGGTCACCGACACCAACGCTCCGGCGAGCGTGAGCGTCAGCCTGTCCTCGCCCACCGAGCCGGGGGGCGAGCCCCTTACCCTTTCGGGCTCCAACGGCGTCTACACCGGCTCGCTCCCGCTTTCTCCGTTCGCGGGCAGCGCCGGCAACGGGACCCTCCAGGTGTCGAACGGCGACGTGATCACCGCCACCTACCAGGACGCCTCCCCGGCCGCCACCGTCACCGCCGCCGCGCGCGTCTCGATCGCGCCGCCTCTCATCACCCAGGTCACCACCGCCAACCAGGGGGGCGGCGACGTGGTGGTGCAGTGGACCACGAACTCCAACTCGACCTCCAAGGTCTACTACGGGACCACGCCGTCGCTCGGGCAATCGAGCGCGCTCGATCCCGTCGCGGTGCTGTCGCACCAGGTGCTGCTGTCGGGCCTCACGGTCGGTCAGACGTACTACTACGACGTCGAGTCCCAGGATCTGAACGGCAACCTGACCCGCGATGACAACGGCACCGGGCACCACGTGTTCACCGTGCGTCCGGTGGGAGACATCCTGCTGGTCTACGACGGGCCCGGCTACGAGCGCGATGTGCGCTACCAGACCGCTTTCGCGGGCACCGGATGGACCTACGACAACTGGAAGGGCCCCCTCTCCAGCAACCCGGTCGTCGGCGACCTCACCGAAGGGATGAGGGCGTACAAAGTGGTGTGGTGGCAAAACGGACTGGAGAACTATCCGCCGTTCTCCGACGCGGCGCGCGACGCCCTGACGCTGTACCTCGACGGTGGCGGCCGGCTCGTGACCGTGGGGCACGACATCGGCTGGGCGAACGCCGACCCGACATCGCCGTTCTACAGCGCCGAGCGCGCCTCGTGGCTGCAGAACACGCTGCACACCTCCTTCCTCTCCGATCCGCCTCCGCCGGGCTGGCCCGTCGTCACCGGGATCGCCAGCGACCCGATCTCGGGCGCCTACACGGCGGGCGCGCCCTACGGCGAGCATCGCTCCGGCGCCTCGGGCGACGAGATCGCGTCGGTGCCGGGCGCCGGCACGGCGAATTACACCTGGCTCAGCGGCGACGTCTCGCCCGACTACTGTGGCTTCCGCTGGGAGAGCAGCGGGCCGCTCGGCACTCCGGGATCCGGCGTGTGGGGCGGAGCTAAATCGAGGCTCGTCACCATGTACTTCGAGTGGTCCGGCGTCGAACCGGCGGAGGACTTCTCGGGCATCCGCGAAGACATCATGAGCAAGACGCTGATCTGGCTGCTGGGACGGGACAAGCCCTCCGTCGCGGTGACCTCGCCCAACGGCGGGGAGACGATCACCGCCGACAACGCCTCGATCGGCTGGACCGAGTCGACCTCCGGAGGGACCGGCGTCGCGAGCCGCACGCTGGAGTACTCCGTCGACGACGGGCAGTCCTGGGTCACGATCGCGAGCGGGGTCGGGGCGAGCCCGTACAGCTGGAGTCTCACATCGATTCCCAACACCACCCGCGGGCGGGTGCGGGTGCGGGTCGCGGACAACGGCGCGCCCTCGTTCGCCGGCCAGGACGAGAGCGACCAGGTCTTCGCCATCCAGAGGGCGAACGGCGATGCGGTGGGCCCGGTGGTGGTGGCCGGCTCGATCCAGGTGAGCCCGGACCCGGTGAACAACCAGGCGGCCGCCACCCTGACCGCCACCGTCACGGACGCGGGCACGGGCGGGGCCGACGTGGCGATGGCCGAGTGGTCCTTCGGCGCCACGCCCGCCGCGGCGGGCGTGGGGCACGCCATGACGGGGAGCTACACCTCGTCGACCGTGGCGGTGAGCGCCGCCCTCAAGACCGGCAGCTTCTCGCCCGGCACGTGGACGCTGTGGGTTCGCGGCCGCGACGTCCATGGAAACTGGGGCCAGGCCAAGGGGCTGCCCGTGGTCGTGAACGGCCCGCAGCCGACGGATGCGTCGGGGACGCCCAGGGTCTTCGCGCTGGCCCAGAACGCGCCGAACCCGGTGCTCGAGAGCACCACGATCACGTTCGCGGTCCCCGAGGCGGGCGAGGTGTGGCTCGCCATCTACGACCTCCAGGGTCGGCAGGTGAAGAGCCTGTTCCGGGGCGATCTCCCCGCGGGGGTCCACACCGCGGCCTGGAACCGGATCGACGAGGGCGGCAAGCGGGTGGATCCGGGCGTCTACTACTACCGCCTCCAGGCGGGCGGCAAGACCTTCGAGCGCCGCATGGTGGCGTTGCGCTGAGGGTCGCCGCGCGGAGCTCTGGGCTGCTTTCCCCGGGGCTCCGCTTCGTCTAGTGCCTGCGGCGCGGGGCCGCGAGGCGGCCACGCCGCGGCGGCGCATTTGAATTCCGGCCACTCAATCCCGAGAATGGGCCGGCGCGGGCCCCACTCCACATGCGGCGGGCTGATCTCTCCACCTTCGCGGGGCCGCGGCTAACCACCAGACCTGACGCGGGACGCGATCTCCGGCGCCCCGGCGCCGCCGATGGGACGTGCGGGGGCCGAACATGACGCTGGTTGTGCAGGCTGCGTCCGACCAGGGGCTCAAGCGCCCCCACAACGAAGACACGTTCGCCTGCTGGAGCTCCGACGACCCTCGTGACCGCGATCGGGGGGCGTTGCTCGTGGTGGCGGACGGGATGGGGGGATCGCGCGCCGGCGAGGTGGCGAGCAAGCTCGCCGTGGAATCGGTCCTGCGCACCTACCGGGAGGGGCGGGACGGCGTCCTGGCCGATCTCCTGAGCTCGATCGAGAACGCCAACCGCACGGTCCATGAGGCGAGCCTCGCCCGACCCGAGCTGCGGGGCATGGGCACCACCCTTACGGCGGCGGTGGTGCGGGAACGCGAGGTCTACGTCGGCCACGTGGGAGACAGCCGGGCCTACCTGGTGAGCGGGGGAGGCATCCGCCAGCTCACGCGAGACCATTCGCTGGTCGCGCAGCTGGTCGAGAGCCGGCAGATCACGCCGGAGCAGGCGCGCACCGATCCGCGGCGCAACGTGGTGACGCGGAGCGTCGGGGTGGGCGGCTCGGTGGAGATCGACGCCGAGCGCGTCGAGCCGGGGCTCCAGGATGGGGACACGGTGCTGCTCTGCACCGACGGGCTCCATGGCCTCGTGACCGACGAGGAGCTGGCCCGTGCGGCCTCGGGCGCCGATCTCCGGCGGGCCTGCGACGACCTGATCGCGCTCGCCAAGCAGCGCGGCGGCCACGACAACATCACGGTGATCCTGGCCCGGGTGGGATAGTCGCCCCTGCAGCGCACCATCCTCACCACCGTGCTCTTCGCCGTCCTGGCGGTGCTCGTCACCGCGGTCTCGGCGTGGGTGGCCTACGGCCGGGTGCGCTCGGCCCTCGAGTCCGAGTTCGAGCGCCGCCTCGCTCGCGTCGCCGCCACCGCCGCCTCGCAGATCGAGCCCGAGCTGATCCACGAGGTCCGCGCGCGCGGCGAGGAGAGCGCGGGATACCTCTCGGTCCAGGTCCAGCTCGTGACCCTGCGCTCGGCCACCGGGGTGGATGACGCTTCGCTCATCGACTCGACCCGGGCCACGCTCGTCGATGCGCGCTCGTCCGAGGGAGTCGAGGGCCTGGCGAGCAGCCTCGACTCGTTGGCGGGGCCGGCCCTGACCCGCGCGCTCGGGGGCATCCCCGCCGTGTCCGAACCGTTCCGCCGGGGCGGCCGCGCGCTGCGGGCCAGCTTCGCCCCCATCCGCTCGCCGGGCGGGGCCGCCCTGGGCGCGGTCGCCGTCGAGGCCGAGGCCGCCTACCTGCCGGTGCTCGACGCCCTCGGGCGCACCCTGACCGCGATCGGGCTCGTCACCGCGGTGGCGATCGCGGTGCTGGCCGTGCTCATCGTCCGCGCCGCGACCTCGGCGGCGACCCTGGAGCGCCGGCTCTCGCGAGCCGAAAACCTGGCAGCCATGGGACGCCTGACCGCCACGCTGGCGCACGAGATCAAGAACCCCCTGGCGATCATCCGCGGCTCGGCCGAGCGGCTCCGGATGCTCGACCCCGAGGCGCAGCGCATGGCGACCTTCGTCATCGAGGAGGCCGATCGGCTCTCGAAGACCGTGGCGCGCTACCTCCAGTTCGCGAGGGTGGGCGAGGAGCCGCGCCAGGGCGGCGACGCGGCCACGGCCCTCCAGGCCACGCTCGACCTGCTCGAGGGCGAGCTCGGGGCGCGCGGGGTCATGCTGGAGCGCGCCGGAGGGCTCACGGCGGCCCCGGTCGGACTCGACAACGAATCCTTGAAACAGGTCTACCTGAACCTGATCCTCAACGCGCTCGAGGCGATGCCCGCCGGAGGCCGGCTCCGGATCGGCGAGGCCGAGCGGCATGGCCGGATCGAGGTCAGCATCGCCGACGAGGGGGCCGGCATCCCGCCCGACGTCTTGCGGCGGGTGGGAAGTCCGTTCTATACCACCAAGGCTCAGGGGTCGGGTCTCGGGCTGTTTCTCGCCCGGCGGCTGGTCCGGGCCTCGGGCGGGGATCTCCACATCCAGAGCCTGGAAGGCCGGGGAACGACCTGCACGGTGCGGCTGCCACGAAGGAGAGCTTGAGCGTGCGAGTGCTGGTGGTGGACGACGAGATCAAGAACGCCGAGCTCACGGCGCTGGCGCTCCGTGACGCGGGGCACGAGACCGAGTTCGTGAACGGCGGCCTCCCGGCGCTCAAGCGTCTCGAGGCGGCGCCCTTCGAGGCGGTCGTCACGGACCTTCGCATGGCGCCGCCCGACGGGATGGCGCTGCTCGGGAGCATCAAGCAGCGCTGGCCCGACGTGACCGTGGTGCTGATGACCGCCTACGCCAGCATGGACACGGCCCGGCGCGCGCTCAAGAGCGGCGCCTACGACTACGTCGACAAGGAAGGCGAGTTCCGCGAGGAGCTGAAGAGCATCCTCGAGAAGGCGGAGCGCGAGCGGCGGCTCAGGGCCGACAACGAGCGCCTGAGCGGCACCGTGGACCAGCTCACCCGCGGCCTCGCCACCATCATCGGGGGCTCGCGGGCGATCCAGCAGGCAGTCGAGCTGGCGCGCAAGGTGGCGGCCACCGACTCCACGGTGCTGCTCCGCGGCGAGAGCGGCACGGGCAAGGACCTGTTCGCGCGGGCGGTCCACTTCTCGAGCCGCCGCGCCGCCGGTCCGTGGGTCAAGGTCAACTGCGCGGCGCTGCCCGAGAGCCTGCTCGAGAGCGAGCTGTTCGGCCACGAGAAGGGCGCCTTCACCGGGGCCATCCGCCAGAAGCGCGGCCGGTTCGAGGACGCCCATGAGGGGACGCTCTTCCTCGACGAGATCGGCGAGCTGCCGACCTCGCTCCAGGTCAAGCTGCTGCAGGTGATCGAGGAGAAGACCTTCACGCGCGTGGGGGGGAACCAGAGCGTCAGCGTGGACGTGCGGATCATCGCCGCCACCAACCGCGAGCTCGAGGAGATGGTACGGGAGCGACAGTTCCGGGAGGACCTATTCTTCCGACTCAACGTGTTCCCGATCCGGCTCCCGGCGCTGCGCGAGCGCCTGGAGGACGCGCCCGCGCTGGCGGAGTTCTTCCTGCGCCAGCACGGCGCCTCCGCCGACAAGCTGACCCAGGAGGCGCACCGGGCCCTGGGGCGCTACAGCTACCCGGGCAACGTGCGCGAGCTCGAGAACGCCCTGGAGCGGGCCCTGATCCTGGCCGGCAGCGATCCGATCGGGGTCGAGCACCTCTCGTTCGCGGAGCCCGAGGGCGCGGAGCCGGGAGGGCGCGCGGCGGCGGGCGCGGGCTGGGTGCCCGAGATCCCGCCCGAGGGGTTGTCGCTCGAGCTCCTCGAGCGGGAGCTGATCGTCAAGGCCCTGGCCCGCGCGCGCGGCAACAAGAGCCAGGCGGCGCGGCTGCTTGGGCTCACGCGCCGCACCCTCTACTCGCGCATGGAGCGCCACGGCCTGCGGAAGCCTGGCGAGCCCGAGGAGGGGGGCGACGAGGAGTCCCCGGGGGACCAGGCCGCGAACGCGGCGGGGCGGGGGGACACGAGACCATGAGCCTGGTCCGCGGCCTCCTGTTCGACAACCTCGGGCTCAAGCTCGTGGCCCTGCTCCTGGCGGTGGTCGTCTACCTGCACGTCTACACCGAGCGCCCTTTCACGGCGCTGATCTCGTTCACGCTCCAGCTCGACGGGCTCGCCGACAGCCTGTCGCTCTCGGGACCAGTGCCGCCCGCGGTCCAGGCCGAGCTGCGCGGCACCGGCAAGCAGCTCATCCGGCTCCGGCTCACCGAGCCGCGGCTCAAGATCTCGCTCGACGGCGTCGCTCCCGGGCGGTTCGAGCGCACGGTGAGCGTCGAGGACTTGCCGCTCCTGGCCTCCGATCGGCTCGAGGTCGAGCGCATGGTGGGGCCGCGGATGATCGACCTCCAGATCGAGCGCAAGGTGCGGCGCCGCATCCCGGCCGCCGCCCGCGTCGAAGGCTCGCCCGCGGCCGGATTCGTCTGGCAGGACCGGCCGATCGTCGAGCCCTCGACGGTGATGGTCCAGGGCCCCGAGAGGACGGTGGCGCGCCTCGACAGCATCCGGCTCGATCCGGTGCGCATCGAGGGCCGCCGGGACACGGTGCGCTTCCAGGTGAGGCCACAGACCCTGCCCCAGTGGTGCTCGGCGGATCCCGCGGCCGTCTGGGTCACCGTCCCACTGCAACGCCGGAACCTCTGAAGCGATGGGGGACCGGCAGGGACCCTCCAGCAAAAAAGCGCGCCTCGAGCGTGGGAGCTCGAGGCGCCGGGTTTGGAGATGGGGCGGGGGTGAAGCCGCGCCGGAGATGGCAGGCTGGCTGGGTAGGACGCGACTCCATGCGTCCCCGCCACAGGGATTGGATGAGCAGGTGCCGTGCCACGGGATGACGGGGTTCGGGCCCCCTACGATTACCAAGATTACCAAGCTCATGGAGTCGCCCGGGCCGCGCCAATCGTCGGGAGGGAGCCGTCGGCTCATGCTATTCGCAAGCAATGTGGGTCCACATTGCACTGTCGATACCGGGCGAGCCGTCATAACCGAAGTGCACCGGTTCTACCAAGGCGCATCTAAGGCAGGTAAAGGCCGACCCGGCAATCACCCTGGCTCGGGAGGCCCCCCCTGAGAGCGCAGGGCTCCGGGCCCATTTTCCTTGGAATTGTGAACGCCCTTGACAGTTCCAGGGGGTCTGCTTAACCTTGAGTCCAGAGCTGGGAAGTTTGGCACACGCCTCACCGACTCGACTCCGAACCAGCAGCCCTCGCTAGCCCCGGGCGCACTCCTTCTCCCCAGGAAAGACCGAATCGCATACCGCCGTCTTCCGGCTCTCTATCTTGGAAACCGTTGCAGGTCGCCGCGCATGTCACCTGTCAATCACCATAGAATCTCGCAGCAACTGGACCTCTAGCCCCCCCGGCCCAAGGGCCCTGACGGGTCCCGTGCCCTCCGGGCGATTCCGAGCCCGCACCTTCCGGTCGCCGGCTCGGACCAACGCCGCAAACTCCTAGAGGCGGAAAACGCGATGGAAACGCAGATCACCCAGAACCAAATCGCCCAGACCATGGAGCTCACCGAGCTCAAGGGAAAGACCATGGCCGAGCTCCTGCATCTCTCCCAGGAGCTCAACATCCAGGGCACCAGCGGGCTGCGCAAGCAGGAGCTGATCTTCAAGATCCTGGAGGCGCAGACCGAGAAGAACGGCCTGATCTTCGCCGAGGGGGTCCTGGAGATCCTCCCCGAGGGCTACGGCTTCCTGCGCTCGCCCACCTACAACTACCTGCCAGGGCCCGACGACATCTACGTCTCGCCCTCGCAGATCAAGCGGTTCGACCTGCATACCGGCGACACCGTCTCGGGTCAGGTGCGGCCCCCCAAGGAAGGCGAGCGCTACTTCGCTCTGCTGCGAGTCGAGGCGGTCAACTTCGAGAGCCCGGAGGCGGCCAAGGACAAGATCCTCTTCGACAACCTGACGCCGCTCTACCCGCAGGAGAAGCTCAACCTCGAGAGCAAGGACCGCTGCATCGAGACCCGGATCATCGACCTCCTGTGCCCGATCGGGAAGGGGCAGCGCGCCCTCATCACGTCGCCGCCCAAGGCGGGCAAGACCATCCTGCTGCAGAAGATCGCGAACGCCATCACCGAGAATCATCCCGAGGTGATGCTCATCGTGCTGCTGATCGACGAGCGCCCCGAGGAAGTGACCGACATGCAGCGCACCGTCAAGGGCGAGGTGGTGTCGTCGACCTTCGACGAGCCGGCCGAGCGCCACGTCCAGGTGGCCGAGATGGTGATCGAGAAGGCCAAGCGGCTGGTCGAGCACAAGCGCGACGTGGTCATCCTGCTCGACTCGATCACCCGTCTGGGCCGGGCCCACAACACCGTGGTGCCGCACTCGGGCAAGATCCTCTCGGGCGGCGTCGACGCGAACGCCCTCCAGCGCCCCAAGCGCTTCTTCGGCGCGGCGCGCAACATCGAGAACGGCGGCTCGCTCACCATCATCGCGACCGCCCTGATCGAGACCGGCTCGCGCATGGACGAGGTGATCTTCGAGGAGTTCAAGGGCACCGGGAACAGCGAGCTGGTGCTCGACCGCAAGCTCTCGGACAAGCGCATCTTCCCGGCCATCGACATCAACCGCTCGGGCACCCGCAAGGAGGAGCTGCTGCTGCCGGCCGACGTGCTCCAGCGGGTGTGGATCCTGCGCAAGTTCCTGAACGAGCTGAATCCGGTCGAGGCGATGGAGTTCCTGATCTCCAAGATGGCGGACACGAAGACCAACAAGAAGTTCCTGGAGAGCATGAACCAGTAGGGCAGGCTGCTGAAAAGCCGGATGCCCGAGCTACAGGATGCGGCGGTCCTGGTGCCGCTGTTCCGCGACGACCAGGGTGAGCTGCGCCTCGTGCTGGTGCGACGCGGCGAAGGCGGCATCCACGGCGGGCAACTCGCGTTTCCGGGAGGAAGGCGCGAGGCCGACGACCGGACACCGCTCGACACCGCGATCCGCGAGGCCTGCGAGGAAACTGGGCTCTCGCGAGACGCGATCGAGGTGCTCGACCGCCTGCCCGTGATCGAGACCCTGACCACCGGGTTCCGGATCGCCCCGTTTCTCGCACGCATCCGGCCGCCGGAGCGCTGGCGGCCCGCCGAGGGCGAGATCGCCGAGGTCCTCGAGGTGCGGGTGGACGATCTCGCGCTCCCCGAGACTCAC
>VBOT01000103.1:0-6354 GCA_005893225.1 Candidatus Eiseniibacteriota bacterium | reverse complement strand
ATCCCCTTTTACCGCGTCGGTCCCCATCGCCTCTGGGGCGCGACCTACCGGATCCTCCACCCGCTGATCCCGCGCCTCACCGCAGGCGAATGGAACCTGTGACGGCGCCGCGGCCGGTGCGCGGCGTCTCAGGAGTTCGTCTGGACCTCGAATTCCCGCGCTTGGACGGGATTGCCGTCGAGGAAGATCTCCAGCTTGTACTTCCCCGCCGCCAGTCCGCGCGGCACCGAGATGTGGAACTCGGTCGCGGCCTCGCCCGTCGGCGAGATCCCCTGCTCCGTCTCGTTGAGGACCTGCCCATCGGGGGAGGTCCACCGCGCCTTGAGCATGGCGTTCGGAGACGTGCCGGTGGTCCGGACGGACGCGTAGATGACGTCGCTCGGCTTGAAGGCGGTCAGCACCTCGGTGACGTGCTTGTCGCCATCGATCGAGCGACCCAGGTCCACGGCGGTCACGGTGATCCCCGCGGGAGCGGGAGCCTGGTCAGCCTGGCCCTGTAGGGGCGAAGCACTGGACGCGTCGGTGGCCTTGGTGTCGTCCGCCTTCTTGGCGCACGAGGGCGCGGAGACGGCCAGGACCAGCAGCAATGCGAGCAACCAGCGGGAGCGTCGATCCATCGGGGTGTCCTCCTCCCTGGAATGCCGGACTCGAAGGAAGCGCCACTGCCGCGCCCTTCCTCGACCCCGGCGTGGATGTCGAAGTATGGCAGGCGCATTATCCGGCCGGCCGGCCGCGGGAGTAAAGCGCCGACGGAATTTGGCCCCCCTTGAGCCGTATGGCATACTGCTCTGCCCGAGTTGCCACGCGGCGATCCCGTAGCGTGCAGCCGGCCAAAGCAATACCCGCTTCGGGCCTCCGGAAGGTGCCGGGGGCGTTCGAGGCGCCCAACCGAAAGGAACAGAACGTGAAAGCCGGCATCCATCCCGTCTACAAGCCCACGCGGATCGTGTGCGTGTGCGGCAACGTCATCGAGACCCGCTCGACGGTCGAGAAGGACGAGCTCCACGTCGAGATCTGCGCCAGTTGTCACCCGTTCTTCACCGGCAAGCAGAAGCTGATGGACAAGGCCGGGCGCGTCGAGCGGTTCCGCAGGCGCTATCAGAAGGCGGAGCCGGCGACGAAGGCGGAGCCGGCGACCAAGTAGCGTTCTTCTTCACGGCCCCCGTCGGGCTCGGCGTCCGGCGGGGGCCGGTGCGCGCCCGGCGATGGGCCGCTGGCGCCCACGCGCGCCCGAAGCGGGCCAAGCCCAGGAGATCGACGTGCCATTCCTGCCGGTCGGCGGACAAGCGGTGCTGGAGGGCGTGATGATGCGCTCGCCCTCCAAGGTCGCGGTGACGGTGCGGCGCGGCGACGGCTCGCTCGCCACCATGGAGCGGCCCTTCAGCTCGCTCACCCGCCGCTACCGCATCCTCGGAATCCCGGTGCTGCGGGGCGCGGTCTCGCTGTTCGAGACGCTCTACCTGGGAATCAGCGCGCTCAACTTCAGCGCCGAGGAAGCGACGAAGGACGGCGCGCCCGCGCCGGGCGAGAAGTCCTCCTCGCTGCCGGGCGCGGCCCAGATGCTGACCGTGGTGCTCTCGCTCGGGCTCGGGGTCCTGCTGTTCGTGGTGCTCCCGGCCCGCCTCACCGCCTGGCTCGGCTTCACCGACCGCATCGCCTTCGGGCTGGTGGACGGCCTGTTCCGGCTGCTGGCGTTCCTGACCTACCTGGTGCTGATCAGCCAGTGGCGGGAGATGGCGCGCGTGCTCGGCTACCACGGCGCCGAGCACAAGGCCATCCACGCGCTCGAGAACCGGGCGCCGCTCACCCCGGAGAGCGTGCAGAAGTTCTCGCGCTTCCACCCGCGCTGCGGGACGACGTTCCTGTTCCTGGTGGTGGTCGTGAGCATCGTGGCGTTCACGTTCATCGGCCGTCCGCGGGGGCTCGGCGATCACCTGCTGCGCGTCGCCTGCATGCCGCTGATCGCCGGCGTGGCGTTCGAGTTCATCCGGCTCTCCGGCAAGTATTCCGACCGGCCGCTGGTCCGGGCGCTGGTGTGGCCCGGCGTCCAGTTCCAGCGGCTCACCACCCGGGAGCCCGATCTCTCGATGTGCGAGGTGGCGATCTCGGCGCTCGAGCGGGTGCGCAACGACGAGCAGGTGCTGGCGCTCGAGCGCGAGGGTGCGGCGGCGCGGGCCGAAGTGGCTTTCATCCAGTGAGCCCGGATCGATGTGGGACGCGCTGAAGAAGGTCGAAGAGCGGTACGCCGAGCTCACCCGGCTGCTCGGGACCGTCGAGGTGGCGAGCGACCCGCGCAAGCTGCGCGAGCTGTCGAAGGAGCGCGCCTCGCTCGAGGAGACGATCCGCGTGCTCGACCAGCACCGGAAGGTGGAACGGACCATCGCCGATGACGAGCACGCCGCCGCCTCGGGCGACCCGGAGCTCGCCGAGATGGCGCGCGCCGAGCTGCCCGAGCTGCGCGAGCGCCTGGGACGGCTCGAGGGGGACCTCAAGAAGCTGCTGCTGCCGCGCGACCCCGACGACGAGAAGAACGTGATCGTCGAGATCCGCGCCGGCACCGGGGGAGACGAGGCATCGCTGTTCGCCGCCAACCTCTACCGCATGTACACGAAGTACGCCGAGCGTCGCGGCTGGAAGCTCGAGAACCTGGGCTCCAGCCCCTCGGAGGTCGGGGGCTTCAAGGAGATCGTGTTCCAGGTCTCGGGCGAAAGGGTCTACAGCGTGATGAAGTTCGAGAGCGGCGTGCACCGTGTCCAGCGCGTCCCCGAGACCGAGGCCTCGGGCCGCATCCACACCTCGGCGGCGACCGTGGCGGTCCTGCCCGAGGCCGAGGACGTCGACGTCGACATCCAGGAAAAGGACCTGCGCATCGACGTCTACCGCTCGGGCGGGCCCGGGGGTCAGGGCGTGAACACCACCGACTCCGCGGTGCGCATCACCCACCTGCCGAGCGGAACGGTCGTGACCTGCCAGGACGAGCGCTCGCAGATCAAGAACCGGGCGAAGGCGATGCGCGTTCTGCGGGCGCGGCTCTACGACGCCAAGGCCCAGGAGCAGCAGGCCAAGTACGCCGCGACCCGGAAGTCCCAGGTCTCGACCGGCGATCGCAGCGCCAAGATCCGCACCTACAACTTCCCGCAGAGCCGGGTCACCGACCATCGCATCAATCTGACGCTCTACCGGCTCGACGCGGTGCTCGAGGGCGACCTCGTCGAGTTCTCTGAGGCGCTCGCGACAGCCGACGTCGCCGAGCGGCTCGCCGCCATCGGGGACGGCAAGGCGGCCTGAGGGTCGGGCCCGGGCGCCGGGCGACCGCGGCCCATGCTGCACGCGCGGGCGGCCCTGCGATCCCGTGGCCGGCGACGGGGCCGCCTACTTCGTGGACATCGCCAGGGGCCGCGTGTACACGCCACGGCCGATTCTCCTGGTTTGCGGGCAAGCGGGCGCGGCCTCCCATGCCACCGCGCGCCGGCACACGCCGTGCAGTGGTGGCTCATGCCCTCACGGAACGGACCCCCGGATCGGAGATTCGCCTGTGCTTTCCACCTCGGAACGGGTGTCCCTTTCGCTCGGAAGCGCCGAGTGGCCGATGCCGCAGCGATTCGTGTGGGCCTGGCTGGTCGCTGTCGCCGCGTGCTGGTGGGCCGCGGCCACGATCCTCCTTCCGCAGGCCGTCGCTTCCCAGCTAGGTCGGACCTCGCCGGCGGCGGTCTCTCTGGCCCTGGCACTCTCGGTGCTGGGGCGTTTCGCGGGCTTCGGGATCGAGGCCGGCTTCTACATTCTGTGGTGGAAGATGCAGCAGCGGCGCGTGAGGCCCGCGTGCTTCTTCGCGTGGATCGTGACGTTTTCTCTGCTGGACTTCCTCGGCCTGGGACTCGGCCGGCTCGCGAGCCACCATTCCGGCGCGAGCCCCTGGCTCGCCCCCGTGGCGGGCATCGGCCTCTTGCGCTCGCGCTGGCCGGACCTCGGGGCCGGAGCGTGGGCGGGCTTCGGCACCGCGGGCCTCCTGACCGGCCTGCGCATCTACCTCACCGCGCGCCAGCAAGCTCGAGCGCTCCGGAGCCCACTCGTGGGACCCCTCGCGCTCACGCTATGTGCCTGGCTCCTAACCCGCGTCGCCGTGTGGTGGGGCGTCGACCTGCTGCGCGGCATGAGCCCCGTGAAATGAACGGCGCCCAGTGGATCGTGGCGGGCTGCGCGCTCGGGGGGCTCGCCGCGCTCGGAGCGGCCTGGCATCTCGACCGGGCACGCGGCTGGGAGACTCCGCGCTGGGATCCCGGCCGGCTCGTCCTGATCCGCGATGGGAGGGCGCGAGGCGCGAGCGAGGGAGGGACTCCCGGGCCCGATCCGCTCGCGGCGGGAGAGAGGTGGGTCGTCGCGGTCCAGCCTCAATGCCCGCACTGTCGGGAGAGCTTGTCGCGGCTGGTCGCCGCTCGCGCGCGTCACGAGGATCCGATCGAGATCGAGGCCCTGATCGTGGACACCAGCAGGCGTCCCCGCGCCACCATTCTCGGCGACACGGGAGTCGACCGCGTCTGGTGGGACGAGCGCAACACCTGGCGCCGCCGCTGGGGCCACCGGGTGTACGGCGAGATCCTGGTCTTCGACCCCTCTGGAAATTGCGTCCGCAGTCTTCCTCCGCCGCTCGACGGCGGTGACGACCCCCTGGGTCCTGCCCTCGGCGTGCCCCCGGACGACTTGTGAGGAGGTACGTGATGAATCGAAAACGATTGACGAAGCCGGCGCTGTGCGCGCTCCTCGGGCTGCTGCTGGCTCTCGCGCCGCTCCCGGCGCGGGCGCAAGACGCACCCGGGGAGGCCGGTACGGAGAGCTGGGGCAAGGCGCTGGGCTATGTCGGCTGCGCGCTCGCCATTGTCGCGGCCAGCGATGGCATCGGGATCGCATTCGCCGTGGTCGCGTGCGGGCGGGTGCTCATGACCGAGCTCGAGAACTGACCCATCCAAGGAGAAATCATCGATGAACCGCTTCAAGAAGTTCGTGACGATGGCGGCCGCGCTGGCACTCCTGTCGGCTTCCGGCCCGATTTCAGCCCTCGCCCAGCAGTCCCCCACCATCTCTTCGACGACGGGAATCTCCGACGGTCCCGCCGGCGGAGACACCGCTCCGGACTCCTGGCTCGGGGCGGCCGCGGCGATCGGCTGCGGCGTGTTCGTCCGCGCCACGATCGTGACCGGAGGGGCCGTGGTCGGGACCATCGCCGGCGCCGTGGCGTGCTGCGCGTTCATGATGCTCGACGCTCTGACCGACCGGTGATTCGCTCGCGCTGAGAGCCGGCCCGCCGAGGGGAAAGCGTCGCGGCGGGCCGGCCGGAGGGGGTCCCCGCGCCGGGGGCTTCGACGACGAGGCGCGGCGGCGTGGCTCATCGCCCCGCGTGGCGCGGCCGGGCTATGCTCCGGGTCGTGCGAACCCTGGGTGAGGCCTTGGCGCTGGCGATCGATCGGCTGGGAGCCTCCGACTCGGCCCGTGCCGCGGCCGAAGAGTTGCTCGGCAGGCTCCTCGGCCTCCGGCGCAGCGACATCCACCTCGAGCGCGGTCGAACGCTCGCTCCCGGCGAATGGGCGCGACTGGAGGCCTGGCTTAGGCGCAGGGCCGCGGGCGAGCCGGTCCAGTACATCACCGGCCGCGCCGCGTTCCGCGGCCTCGACCTCGAGGTCGATCCGAGCGTCCTGATTCCGCGCCCGGAGACCGAGGGGCTGGTCGAAGCGGTGCTCGAGATGCTGCGCGCCGAAGCCGTGCGCTGGCCGCAGCCACGGGTGCTGGACCTGGGCACCGGCTCGGGGGCGATCGCGCTCGCGATCGCTTCCGAGTGCCCGAGCGCCGAGGTCACCGCCACCGATACGAGCGAGGACGCGCTACGCGTGGCCCGGCGGAACGCCGCGGCACTGGGGCTCGAGACCCGCGTGCGGTTCTCGCCGGGGGACTGGTTCGACGCCGTCGACTCGGACGAGCGTTTCGAGGCGGTGGTCTCCAATCCGCCCTACATCGCAACCGGCGAGTGGGACTACCTGCCGGAAGACGTGCGAGCTTTCGAACCCCAGGGCGCCCTGTTCTCGGGATCGAGCGGGCTCGACGCGCTGCGCGAGATCGTGGACGAGGCGCCGCGGCATCTGGTCGCCGGGGGCCTGCTCGCGCTCGAGCTCGCCGAGATGCGGGCCGAGGCGGTCGCCGGCTGGCTGGAGGGCGCCCGCGACTGGGGCGGCGTGACGCTGCTCGACGACCTCGCCGGCCGGCCGCGCGTGCTGCTCGCCCGGCGCGAGCGCGGGCCGGCGATCGCCCCGGCGCAGTGGGAGGAGGAGCGGTAGGAGGCCCCCTGTGCCACACGCCCCGCCGGGG
>VBOT01000028.1 GCA_005893225.1 Candidatus Eiseniibacteriota bacterium | reverse complement strand
TGTAGTTCACCTTGGTCACCGGAGAGAACAGCGAGTCGATCGGGATGACGCCGATCGGGCGGTCGGTCTGCGAGTGCAGGTCCGCCGACACGTAGCCCCGCCCGCCGTTGATCTCCACCTCCATGCGCAGGTCGCCGTCGCGGTTCAAGGTCGCGATGTGGAGGTCGGGGTTCAGGATCTCCACCTCGGGATCGACCTTGATGTCGCCGGCGCGCACCTCGCCCTTGCCGCGCATCTCGAAGGTGCCCTTCTTGGGCCCGTCCCCGTGCAGCTTGAGACGCACCTGCTTGAGGTTGAGGATGATCTCGGTGACGTCCTCGATCACGCCCGGCAGGGTCGAGAACTCGTGCAGCACGCCGTCGATGCGCACGGCAGTGATCGCGGCGCCCTGGAGCGACGACAGCAGCACGCGCCGCAAGGCGTTTCCGAGGGTGAGACCGAAGCCGCGTTCGAGCGGTTCGATGACGAACTTCCCGTACCCGTCGTTGTTGGCCGGATCGGGCACGAGCTGCTTGGGCATGGTCAGGTTCTTCCACTTCATCGGCAAGCCTCCCTGGGGGTAGGCGAACTCACTTGGAATAAAGTTCGACGATGAGCTGTTCGTTGATCGGGACTGCAATCGATGCGCGGCTCGGGACGCTGAGCACCCGGCCGCTCGGGCCCTCGGGCCTGAGCTCCAGCCATTCCGGGACTCCCTGCCCCTTGCGGGCCTCCAGGGAGTTGACCACCACGGAGAGCTTGCGGCTCTGCTCGCGCAGCGAGACCTCGTCGCCCGCCCGGACCTGCATCGAGGGGATGTCGGCGGGCCGGCCGTTGAGCCGCACGTGGCCGTGGCGCACGAGCTGCCGCGCCGCGCTCCTCGACGAGGCGAAGCCGAGGCGGAACACGACGTTGTCGAGACGGCGCTCGAGCATCTGGAGCAGCACGTCGCCCGTCACGCCCTTGGCCTCGGAGGCCTTGCCGAAGAAGTGGCGGAACTGGCCCTCGAGCAGCCCGTAGATGCGGCGCGCCTTCTGCTTCTCGCGCAGCTGCTGGCCGTAGTTCGTCTCCTTGATCCGGCGGCTCTTGCCGTGCTCTCCGGGCGCGTAGCCGCGGCGCTCGAACGCGCACTTGTCGGTGAAGCAGCGCGCCCCCTTGAGGAACAGCTTCATCCCCTCGCGCCGGCACAGCCGGCATCGCGCATCCCTATAGACCGCCATGGCCGCCTCCTAGACCCGGGCCGCTTGGGCGGGCGGCAGCCGTTGTGAGGGATCGGCGTCACGTCCTTGATCGCGGAGATCTCGAGCCCCGTCGCCTGCAGCGACCGGATCGCGGCCTCCCGCCCCGCGCCCGGCCCCTTCACCCACACCTCGACGCGCTTCATGCCCGAATTGAGCGCCTCGCGGGCCGTCGCCTCGGCGGCCACCTGGGCCGCGAACGGCGTGCTCTTGCGCGAGCCCTTGAAGCCCACCTTGCCGGCGCTCGCCCAGGTGATGACGTTGCCGTCCGTGTCGGTGATGGTGACGATGGTGTTGTTGAAGCTCGCCTGGACGTGAGCCACTCCGTTGGAGCTCACCTTCCGGTCGCGCTTCTTGCTCTTCTTGACATCAGCCACTCGAAACCTCCGTTCGGGCCGCGCTCGCGACCCGGTTGCGCGCTACTACCTCTTCGGCCCCGGCTTCGCCGCCGCCGTCGACTTCCGCATCACGCCCGCGGTCTTCTTCGGCCCCTTGCGGGTCCGCGCGTTGGTCTTGGTGCGCTGGCCGCGCACCGGAAGGCCGCGACGGTGCCGCAGCCCACGATAGGCGCCGATGTCCATCAGGCGCTTGATGTTCATGGCCGTCTCGCTGCGCAGCGCGCCCTCGACCTTGAGGTCCCGCTCGATGATGTTGCGCAGCTTGCCGGTGTCCTCGTCGCTCAGGTTCTTGACCCGAACGTCGGGGTTGACCCCCGTGGTCCCGAGAATCCGGCGCGCCGTGGTGCGGCCAATTCCGTAGATGTAGGTCAGCGCGATCTCGATCCGCTTGTCCGAGGGTAGATCGACGCCCGCAATACGTGCCACCGCCTTCCTCCTTCGCTACTTCTGCCGCTGCTTGTGCCTGGGGTTCCGCGTGCAGATCACGCGCACGACGTTCTTGCGACGCACGATCTTGCAGTGCTCGCAGATCTTTTTCACTGATGTACGCACCTTCATGGCTGCCGCCCTTCGCCGGACCGCGCCTCGAAGCGCCGTCCTACTTGTACCGGTACACGATCCGGCCGCGGTTCAGGTCGTAAGGCGACAGCTCGACGGTCACCTTGTCGCCCGGCAGGATCTTGATGAAATGCATCCGCATCTTGCCCGAGATATGGGCAAGCACCTTGTGGCCGTTCTCCAGCTCGACCCGGAACATCGCGTTGGGCAACGGCTCGACCACCGTGCCCTCGACCTGGATGCCCTCTTCCTTCGCCAATCGCTCCCTATCCCTGTCCGGGGTCCGAGAGTATTTCGGGCCCCTGGGCGCCGACTGCCACCGTGTGCTCGAAATGGGCGCTCAGCGAGCCGTCCTTCGTCACCACGGTCCACCCGTCGGCGCGGGTCATGACGTCCGGCGAGCCGGCGTTGATCATCGGCTCGATCGCCAGCACCTGGCCGACCATCAGGCGCGGGCCGCGGTCGGGCGAACCGAAGTTCGGAACCTGGGGCTCCTCGTGCATCTCGCGCCCGATCCCGTGTCCCACCAGCGCCCGGACCACCGAGTAGCCGCTGAGCTCGGCGTGACTCTGCACCGCGTGCGAGATGTCGCCGATCCGGTTGCCCGCCTTCGCCTGGGCGACGCCCAGCAGGAGGGCCTCGCGCGTCACGCGCAGCAGCCGCTCGACGTCGTCGTCGACCTCTCCTACCGGAAAGGTGCGGGCCGCGTCGCCATAGTAACCGTTCTTCTCGACTCCCACGTCGATGCCGATGATGTCTCCCTCGCGCAACCGGTAGCGTCCCGGAATGGCGTGCACCACCTCGTCGTTGACCGACGGACAGATCGAGGCGGGAAAGCCGCGATACCCCTTGAACGCGGGACGCGCCCCGTGGTCACGGATGAAGGTCTCCGCCAGCCGGTCGAGCTCCCCGGTGGTGATCCCCGGCTTGATCTCGCGGCCCAGCATCACCAGCGTCTGCCCCACGAGCAGCGCGGCGGAGCGGATGGCCTCGATTTCGTCTCGATCCCTCAAGTAGACCACGACGCTACCTGCCGCCCGACCCGGAGCCCGCTCGCCGGGCCGGCGTGGTCCCGCTCGATTCCGTGCGTCCGATCGCTTGCTTCATCGCCTGATAGACCTCGTCGACCTCTCCCGTTCCCGGCACCTCGACCAGCCGGCCCTGGGCGCGGTAGTAATCCACCAGCGGGGCGGTCTGCTCGCGATAGACCTCCAGCCGCTTGCGCACCGTCGCCTCCTGGTCGTCGGCGCGCTGGACCAGCTCCGTGCCCGGATGGTCGTCGCAGTGACGGCCGTCGCGCGGCGGCGCCGACTCCAGATTGTACGCGCGCTTGCAGACCGGGCACTCGCGCCGCTGGCCCAGCCGGCGCACTAGCTCCCCCTCCGGCGCCACCAGGCTCACCACCGCGTCCAGCCGCTGGCCGCGCCCCTCCAGCATCCCGTCGAGCGCCCGCGCCTGCGGGACGGTGCGCGGGAAGCCGTCGAGCACGAAGCCGAGCCGGGCATCCGGCAGGGCGCTGCGCTCCCGCACCAGCCCCACCATGACCTCGTCGGGCACCAGCAGCCCGGCGTCCATCTGCCGGCCCGCCTCGAGCCCGAGCGGCGTCCGGCGCGCCACCGCGTCGCGCAGCATCTCGCCGGTCGAGACCAGCGCCCAGCCGCTCTCCGTCGCCAGGCGCCGGCCCTGAGTGCCCTTGCCCACTCCCGGGGGCCCCAGCAGCACCACGCGCACCCTCACATCCTCTGGCGGCCGCGGATCCGGCCGCGCTTGACGAAGCCTTCGTAGTGACGCATCAGCAGGTGCGACTCGATCTGCTGCAGCGTGTCGAGCGCCACCCCCACCACGATCAGCACGCTGGTGCCGCCGAAGCCGAGGAACGGCAGGCCGGTCCTCGCGATGATGAGGTCCGGCAGCACCGCGATCAGCGCCAGGAAGATCGCCCCCGGCAGCGTGATGCGCGACAGCACCCGGTCGATGTACTCGGCGGTCTTCCGGCCGGGGCGGATGCCCGGGACGAAGCCGCCGTACTTGCGCATGTTCTCCGCCAGGTCGTTCGGGTTCAGCACCACGGCGGTGTAGAAGTAGGTGAAGAAGACGATGATGAGCCCGTAGAAGAAGTTGTAGAGGAACCCCATCGGGCTGAACCACTGCGACAGCCCCGCCAGCGGGCTCCCCGGAGGCATGAAGCCCGCCACCGTGGTCGGGAGGATCATGACGCTGGAGGCGAAGATGATCGGGATCACGCCGGCGGTGTTGACCCGCAGCGGGATGTGGGTGTTGGACCCGCCGTACATGCGGCGGCCGACGATCCGCTTGGCGTACTGGACCGGGATCTTGCGCACCGCCTGGGTCATGAGCACCACGGCGGCGATCACGAGCACCATCAGGGTCAGCACGAACAGCGCCGTGAACAGGGACAGCGTGCCGCCCCGGAAGCTGTCGACCGCGGCGAACACCGCGTTCGGCGCGCGGCCCAGGATGTTGAGGAAGATGATCAGCGAGATCCCGTTCCCGATGCCGATCTCGGTGATCTTCTCGCCCAGCCACATCACGAAGATGGTGCCGGTGGTCTGGGTGATGATGGTCGAGAAGGTGAACAGGAACCCGGGGTCCGGCACCACCGACAGCCCGCGCGAGGCCCCCATGTTCACCAGGAACACGCTGTAGGCGAACGACTGGATGATCGAGATGAACACCGTGCCGTAGCGGGTGAGCTGGGTGAGCTTCTTCTGGCCCTCTTCCCCTTCCTTCCTCAGCTTCTCGAAGTAGGGCACCACCGCGCCGAGCAACTGGAGGATGATCGACGAGGAGATGTACGGCATGATGCCGAGCGCGAAGATGGTGGCGCGCGAGAACGCCCCGCCCACGAACAGGTCGTAGAGCCCGAACAGCGTGCCGCGCTGGCTCTCGAAGGCGCCCGCCAGCGCCTTGGCGTTGACGCCGGGCGTGGGGACGTGCTCGCCCAGCCGGTAGACCGCGAACATCAGGGCGGTCCAGCCGAGCCGTCTCCGGAGCTCGGGGATCTGGAAGATGTTGCGCAGCTTATCGAGCATCGTTCCCTAGGCCTTGACCTGCTGGGTCTCGACTGTTCCGCCGGCCGCCTCGATCGCCTTCTTGGCCGACTCGCTGGCCGCGTCGACGCGCACCGTGAGCGCCACCTTGAGGGTGCCGCCGCCGAGCAGCTTCACCGGACCGCGCCGCCGCACCAGGCCCCGCGCCTCGAGCCACGCCCGGTCCACCACGGTCTGGGGCGTCACCTCGGCCAGCCGTCCCACGTTGACCACCTGATAGCTCACGCGCCCCGGGTTCTTGAAGCCGCGCTTCGGCACGCGGCGCTGGAGCGGCATCTGTCCGCCCTCGAACCACACCGGGATCTTGCCGCCGGCGCGCGCCTTGTGGCCCTTGTGACCCTTTCCCGAGGTCCCGCCGATGCCGCTCGCCGTGCCCTTGCCGCGCCGCTTGCGCGTGCGGGTGGCGCCGGCCGCGGGTCGAATCGTTCCCAGTTTCACGTGCGATCGTCCTATCGAGCTTCCTCCACCTCGACGAGGTGGCGGACCTTGAAAATCATCCCCCGGATCTGGGGCGTGTCGTTGTGTTCGACCACCTGCTGCAGGCGCCGGATGCCCAGCGCCCGCACGGTGGCGTGCTGGTCGCGGGTGTGCCCGCTCGCGCTCTTGACCTGCCGGATGCGAAGCTTAGGCGGCATCGGGCGACCCTCCGCCGAACATCTCCCGCAGCACCAGACCGCGTCGCGCCGCCACGTCGGAGGGACGGACCAGGCTCTTGAGCCCTTGGACCGTGGCCTTGACCAGGTTGTGGGGGTTGCGGCTCCCCAGGCACTTGGTGAGTACGTTCTGGACCCCCGCCACCTCGAGCACCGCGCGCACCCCGGAGCCGGCGATCACGCCGGTCCCCGGCGCCGCGGGCTTGAGCATCACCTCCCCGGCACCGAACTTCCCGACCACCAGATGAGGGATCGAGCCGCCCTTCGTGACGGGGACCTGGAACATGTTCTTCTTCGCCGCCTCGCCGGCCTTGCGGATGGCGTCGGCGACCTCGTTGGCCTTCCCGAGGCCCACACCGACGCGGCCGTTCTGGTCGCCCATGGCGACGATGGCGTTGAACGAGAAGCGCCGCCCGCCCTTGACCACCTTGGCGCAGCGGTTGACGTTGATCACCCGCTCCGCGAACTCCGACTTGGGCGCATCGCCCCCACCTCGTGCCCCACCTCGTGCCATACCTCGTGCCACGCGTCCTCCTAGAATTTCAGCCCCGCCGCGCGCGCCCCATCGGCGAGCGCCTTGACGCGCCCGTGATAAAGGTAACCGCCGCGATCGAAGCTCGCCTTCGTGATGCCGCGCTCCACCGCGCGCTCGGCGACGAGCTTGCCCACGGCGAAGCTCACCGCCGCCTTCCCGGTGCCTTCGACGCGGGCCCCGAGAGCCTCGCGGCTCGAGGCCGCGACCAGGGTCGTGCCTCGCGCGTCGTCGATGATCTGGGCGTAGATGTGCCGGGCGCTCCGGAACACCGCCAGCCGCGGACGCTCGCCGACGCCGTTGATCCGCTTCCTCACCCGATGGCGCCGGATGGTGCGCCGCTCTTCCTTGGTGTGCTTTCCGCTCATGATGACGTCGTCCCCGCGGCCTTTCCGGCTTTGCGGCGGATGTACTCACCCTCGTACCGGACGCCCTTGCCCTTGTAGGGCTCGGGGGGACGGAAGTCCCGGATGTCCGCCGCCACCTGACCCACCAGGGCCTTGTCAGCCCCGCTCACCACCAGCTTGGTCGGGTTCTCCACCTTGATCGTGATCCCCGGCGGAGGGTCGAACACGATGGGATGCGAGAAGCCGAGCTGGAGCACCAGCTTCTTGCCCTCCATCTGGGCGCGGTAGCCGGTGCCCACGATCTCGAGCGTCTTGCTGAACCCGGCGGTGACGCCGGTCACCATGTTCTGCACCAGCGCCCGCATGGTTCCGAACGCCGGGTTGCGAGTGAGACGCTCGGCCGACACCTTCGCCTCGCCGTTCTCCACCACCACCGTCGTCCCTTTGAGGACCGGGGTACTCAGCTCTCCCTTCGGCCCCTTCACGTGCACCCGGGCGCCGGCGACGTTCACCGTCACCTCGCTCGGAATGCCGACCGGCCGCTTACCGATTCTGGACATGGGGACCTCTACCAGACCTGGCACATGAGCTCGCCGCCCAGGCCGGCCTCGCGAGCCTCGCGATCCGTCATCAGGCCCCGCGACGTGGAGACGATGCTGGTGCCGAGCCCCGCCATCACGCGCGGGACACGGCCCTTTCCGACGTACACCCGGCGCCCCGGAGTGCTGACGCGGCGCAGCCCGGTGATCACGGGCACCTCGTCGCCGGTGTACTTGAGATAGATCCTCAGGATCCCCTGCTTCCGGTCCTCGATGGTCTTGAAGTTGTTGATGAACCGCTCCCGCAGCAGCACCCGGGCGATCTCGGTCTTGAGGCGTGAGGAGGGCACGTCCACCTTGCGATGCCTCGCGCCGATCGCGTTGCGGATGCCGGTGAGAAAGTCCGCCACCGGATCACTGACTGCCATCTCGTCCTCCCGGTACCAGCGTCCAGGCGAAGGTCGGCTTCGCCTGCTGCCTGGTCCCTACGCGCCCGCTCGGCGGGCCTACCAGCTGGCCTTGACGACGCCGGGGATCTGTCCCGACAGCGCCAGCTCCCTGAAGCAGATGCGGCACAACCCGAAGTCCCGCAAGTAGCCGCGCGGCCTCCCGCATCGATGGCAGCGGGTGTAGGCGCGCACTTTGAACTTGGGCGGCCGTTTCCACTTCTCGACGATCGACTTCTTCGCCACGATTCCTCCTGGGACGGGCTCTCGCCCGCCGACTACCTCTGCCGGAACGGCATGTTCATGAGCTTCAGCAGCTCCCGGCCTTCCTCGTCGTTCCTCGCGCTGGTGACGATCGTGACGTCCATCCCCCGCACCTTCGCGACCTTGTCGTAGTTGACCTCGGGAAAGATGAGCTGCTCGGTGAGCCCCATGCTGTAGTTCCCGCGCCCGTCGAACGACCGCGGGCTCAGCCCCCGGAAGTCGCGGATGCGCGGCACGGCGACGTTGATCAGGCGGTCGTAGAATTCGTACATCCGCGACCCCCGCAGCGTCACCGAGCAGCCGATCGGGACTCCCTCCCGCAGCTTGAAGTTGGAGATCGACTTCTTGGCGCGGCGCATCGAGGGGCGCTGGCCGGTGATCTGCCCGAGCTCGTTCATGGCGGCGTCCAGGATCTTGGCGTCCTGGAGCGCGTCGCCCACCCCCATGTTGAGCACGATCTTCACGAAGCGCGGCGCCTGCATGACGCTCCCGTATCCGAACCGCTTCATCAGCTCGGGACGCACCTGCTCCTCGTAATGCTTGGCGAGGCGCGGCTTCTGGGCCGGAGCCGCCGGACGTCCCATGGCCACGGCCCCCCGCGGCGAGGCGTCCTCGGGAGCCGCCTTGGACCTGCCGGACTTGGCGGGCTTGGCGGGCTTGGCGACCTTTCCCGCCTTGGCGCCCGCGGCCCCCTTCGCCGGGCTCTTGGCCCCTTTCTCCTGCTGCTTCTCGTCCGCCATCGTCGATTCTCCCGCGCCGCCGCCCCGCTCCGGGACCGCCGCGCCTGCTACGTCAGGCCTTCCCGACCGTCTCCCCGCTCACCCGCGAGAAACGCTCGCGCGTGCCGTCCGCCAGCCTCCGCACGCCGACCCGCGTGCCGCGCTGCGCCTTGGGGTCGTAGAGCATCACATTGGAGATGTGGATCGGCGCCTCGCGCTCGAGGATCCCGCCCTGCACCCCCTGCTTGCGCGGCTTGGTGTGCCGCTTGATGAAGTTGATCTTCTCGACCACCACGCGCCACTTGACCTCGTCGACCGACAGCACGCGGCCGACTTTGCCCTTGTCGTCGCCGGCGATCACCTGCACGGTGTCGCCCTTGCGAATCTTGATCCCCATCAGATCACCTCCGGGGCCAGGGAAATGATCTTCATGAACGCCTTCTCGCGCAGCTCCCGCGCCACCGGACCGAAGATGCGCGTGCCGCGCGGCTCCTTGTCGTCGTTGATCAGCACCACCGCGTTCTCGTCGAAGCGGATGTACGACCCGTCCTTGCGCCGCCCCTCCTTGACCGCGCGCACCACCACCGCCTTCGCCACGTCGCCCTTCTTGACTCCCGCGCCCGGGATCGCGTCCTTGACCGACACCACGACGATGTCACCGAGCCGGCCGTAGCGCTTGTGATGACCGCCCAGCACCTTGATGCACTGGGCCCGCTTGGCGCCCGAATTGTCGGCGACCGTCACCATGGTTCGCAGCTGGATCATGACCTACCTCGCGCGCTCCACGAACTCCACGAACCGCCACCGCTTGTCCTTCGAGAGCGGCCGGGTCTCCATGAAGCGGATGACGTCGCCCACGCGACACTCGTTCTTCTCGTCGTGCACCTTGAACTTCGTGCGGCGGCGCACGTAGCGGCCGTAGGTCTCGTGCCGCACCAAGCGCTCGATGGACACCACGACCGTCTTCTCCATGCGGTCGCTCACCACCTTGCCGACCCGCACCTTCCTGCGGCTGCGTTGCGCCGTCGTCATGAGTCTCTTCGGTCCCTCCGGGCGCGGCCGTCCCGCCGCGCGGTGATCACTTCGCGTCCGCCTGCTGCTTCTCGTTCAGCACCCCGAGCAGCCGCGCCATCTCGCGCCGGCTCGCCCGGATCTTGAGCGGGTTGTCGAGCTGCTTCATGGAATTGCGGAAGCGCAAGTTGAACAGCTCCTCCCGCAGCTCGCCGACCCGCGTCTGGATCTCGTCCGCCGACATGCCGCGCATCGCGCTCGCCTTGATCTGAGGCACGCTAGTCCCCTCCCAGCTGGTGGCGCTCGACGAATCGGGTCCGGATCGGGAGCTTGGACGCCCCCAGATCCATGGCCTCCTGCGCCAGCTTCCGCGAGATCCCCTCCAGCTCGAACATCACGCGGCCCGGCTTGATCACCGCCACCCACGACTCCGGCGCCCCCTTGCCCTTGCCCATCCGGGTCTCGGCGGGCTTCTTCGTCACCGGCTTGTCGGGGAAGATGCGGATCCACATCTTGCCGCCGCGCTTGATCGACCGCGTGATCGCCACGCGGGCCGCCTCGATCTGACGGTTCGTGACCCAGGCCGGCTCGAGCGCCATCAGCCCCCATTCGCCGAACACCACCATCGAGCCGCGATACGCCTTGCCGCGCATGCGGCCGCGCTGCTGCTTGCGATACTTGACCCGCTTCGGCATCAGCATGGCATCACCGCTCCGGCTTTCCGGCCATCGCCCCGACCTGGGGCTTGTCGAGCATCTCGCCGTGGAACATCCACACCTTCACGCCGCACGTGCCGTAGGCGGTGTTCGCCGTGGCCCGGGCGAAATCGATGTCGGCGCGCAGGGTGTGGAGCGGCACGCGGCCCTCGCGGTAGGTCTCGTAGCGCGCCATCTCGGAGCCGCCGAGCCGCCCCGAGCACGCCACCCGGATGCCCTGGGCGCCGGCGCGCATCGACGAGGCGATCGCCTTCTTCATCGCGCGGCGGAAGGACACGCGCTGCTCGAGCTGCTTGGCGATGTGCTCCGCGACCAGCTGGGCGTCGAGGTCGGCGCGCTTGATCTCCTCGATGTTGAGTTGCACGTGCTTCTTGGTCAGCTGCTTCATCTCCTCGGAGAGCTTGTCCACCTGCTCGCCCTTGCGTCCGATCACCAGGCCCGGACGCGCGGTCTTGATGCCGATCGTGACCCGGTCCCCCTTGCGCTCGATGGTGATCTTCGAGATCCCCGCCTGGTAGAGCCGCTTCTTGAGGTAGCGCTTGATCAGCAAGTCCTCGCGCAGCAGCTCGGCATAGCCGCGCTTGGCGAACCAGCGCGAGTCCCAGGTCTTGACGATCCCCAGCCTCAGGCCGATCGGGTTGGTCTTCTGGCCCATCAGAGCGACTCCTTGGTCGCCACGATCACCGACACGTGGCTGGTGCGCTTCAACAGCGGCGTGGCGCGGCCCTGGGCGCGCGGCAGCCAGCGCTTGAGGGTGGGTCCCGCCCCCACCACCGCCTGTTTCACGTAGAGATCCTCGAGGCGCACCTTGCCTTCGTGGAGCGCGTTGGCGACCGCCGACTTGAGCACCTTCTGCACGATGCGGGCGCCCAGCTTGGGAGTGAACTGGAGCGTCGTCTGCGCCTGCTCCACCGCCTGCCCGCGAATCAGCCCGAGCACCTGGTTGCACTTGCGCGGGGTGATGCGAACGAATCGCTGGATCGCCCTGGCTTCCATGGCTAGGCCTTCCCCGGCACCGAAGTCTTCTCGGCGGTCTGGCCGTGGCCGCGGAACATCCGCGTCGGCACGAACTCGCCGAGCTTGTGACCCACCATGTTCTCGGTGACGTAGATCGGGATGAACTTGTTGCCGTTGTGCACCGCGAGCGTGTGGCCCACGAACTCCGGCAGCACCGTCGAGCGGCGCGCCCAGGTCTTGATCACGCGCTTCTCGCCGCTCCGGTTCTGTGTCTCGATCTTCTTGACCAGGGAACCGACCACGTACGGCCCCTTCTTGATCGAACGCGCCATCCGCTCCTCTCCTTACTTCTTCGCGCGCCGCACGATGAGCTGGTCGCTCAGCTTGCGCTTGCGCGTCTTCATGCCCTTGGTGATCTTGCCCCACGGCGAGCAGGGGTGGCGTCCGCCCGACGACTTGCCCTCGCCGCCACCCATCGGGTGGTCCACCGGATTCATCGCCACGCCGCGCACGCTCCCCAGGCGGCCGAGCCACCGCCGGCGCCCGGCCTTGCCGTACGAGATGTTCTCGTGGTCGAGGTTGCCGACCTGGCCCACCACCGCCTTGCAGTTCACGTGGAACTTGCGCACCTCGCCCGAGGGCAGGCGCAGCTGGGCGTAGTCGCCTTCCTTCGCCATCAGCTGGCAGAACGATCCGGCGCTCCGCGCCACCCTCGAGGCGCGGCCGGGGAACAGCTCGACGTTGTGCACGTTGGTGCCGAGCGGGATCGCCCGCAGCGGCAGGCAGTTGCCCGGCTTGATCTCGGCATCGGGACCGGACTGGAGGACCTCCCCCACCCGCAGGCCGTCGGGCGCCACGATGTAGCGCCGCTCGCCGTCGAAGTAGTTGAGCAGCGCGATGCGCGCCGAGCGGTTGGGGTCGTACTCGATGCTCGCCACCCGCGCCGGGACGCCGTCCTTGTTGCGGCGGAAATCGATCAGGCGGTAGCGCCGCTTGTGGCCGCCCCCGATCCAGCGGGACGAGATGTGCCCGTAGTTGTCGCGCCCGCCGGTCTTGCCGAGGCGTCGCGTGAGCGACTTCACCGGCCGGCTCCGGGTCAGCTCCGCGAAGTCGGGAGTGAGCGTGTGCCGGAGCGTCGGCGTGACGGGCCGGAATTTCTTCAGTGGCATGGTCGCGAACCCCTCAATATCCTAGATCTGCTCGAACAGCTCGATCTTCTGATCGGGCTTGAGCGTCACGATCGCCTTCTTCCAGTCGCTGCGCCGGCCCACGAAGCGGCCCTGGCGACGCACCTTGCCGTGGTTCTGCTGGGTGCGCACCGAATCTACCTTGACGGAGAAGATCGCCTCCACCGCGCGCTTGATGTCGATCTTGTTCGCGTCGCGCCGCACCTCGAAGTGGTACTGGTTGAGTCGCTCACGCAGCCCCGTCCCCTTCTCGGTGATCAGCGCCCTCCGGACCACGCTCCGCGGATCCTTCATGGCACGAACACCTCCTTCACCCGCTCGAGCGCGCCGGCGGTCAGGAGCACCGCCTCGCAACGCATCAGGTCGTAGGGGTGAAGCTGATGGGCCAGGGTGGTGCTCAGGTTCCTCAGGTTGCGGCACGAGCGGTAGACGTTCTCGTCCTTCTCGCCGAGCACCAGGAGGGTGCGCTTGTCAGAAAGGCCGAGGCGCTGGAGCACCCCGGCCATCTCCTTGGTCTTCGGCGCGGTGAACGACAGCGGCTCGACCACCGACACGGCGTTCTCGCTGGCCCTGAGGGACAGCGCCGACGCCAGCGCGGCGCGCCGCTGCTTGCGCGGCATGGCGACACGGTAGTCGCGCGGCACGGGGCCGAACGCCCGTCCGCCTCCCGGCCACAGCGGGGACGTGTTCGAGCCGGATCGGGCCCGGCCGGTCCCCTTCTGGCGCCACGGCTTCTTGCCGCCGCCCGACACCTCGCCGCGATGCTTCACCTTGGCGGTGCCCTGGCGCTGGTTCGCGAGGTGGCGCTTGACGGAGAGCCACAGCAGGTGCTCGTGCACCGGCTGGCCGAACAGCTCGCCCGGCAGGCTCGCGGCGCCCTTCTCGCTGCCGTCCGGGCCGAACACCTTGACCGTGATGTCGCTCATGAGTCGCCCTTCCGCTTCATCACCAGCACCATGCCGTTCACCGGCCCCGGGACCGCCCCCTTGACCATCAGGACGTTCAGCTCGGGGTCGAGCGCGACCACCTCGAGGTTCTTCACCGTGAGCTGCTCGCCGCCCATGCGGCCCGGCAGCCGCTTGCCCTTGATCACCCGCGAGGGATAAGCCGAGGCGCCGATCGAGCCCGGCTGCTTGCCCGCCGTGGGACCGTGGGAGGCGTGGCCGGCCGCGAAGCCGTGGCGCTTGACGACGCCGGCGAAGCCGCGCCCCTTCGTGACTCCCTGCACGTCGACGCAGGTGCCCTTCTCGAACAGGGCCACGGTGAGCCTCTGGCCGACCTCGAGCCCGGCCGTGTCCGCGATCCGGAACTCGCGCAGGTGGCGCGAGGGGGGCAGGTTGTGCTTCTCGAACTGCCCGAGCACCGGCCGGGTGAAGCGCCTCGGCTTCTGGCTCCCGAATCCGAGCTGGACCGCCGAGTAGCCGCACTTCTCCGCCGTCCGCACCTCGGCGACCGTGCACGGTCCGGCCTCGATCACGGTGACCGGGATCGCCTCGCCCTTGTCGCCGAACACCTGGGTCATGCCGATCTTCTTACCGATGAGCCCGATCATAGGATTTGCCCCAGAGGCTGCCGGTCTTCGAGGCGGACGCAGGGCGACCAGATGCAAGGCGGAGGGGACGCGACGACCGAGGCGTATCCTTCACGGATACGTCGCAGGTCGTCGCGGCCCCGACAACGCCGCAGATGGTCGCCCTCCGGCCGCCTCGTCATGTTTTGATCTCGATATCGACGCCGGCCGGAACATCCAACTTCTCCAGCGCTTCCATGGTCTGCGAGGTCGACCGCGTGATGTCGATCAGGCGCTTGTGGATC
>VBOT01000027.1 GCA_005893225.1 Candidatus Eiseniibacteriota bacterium | reverse complement strand
AGGCCGAGGCCGGACCTCCTGCCGGGAGCGAGCACCCGGTCCGGGTTGAATCCGCATCCGTCGTCTTGGATGCGACAGAGAACCTCGCGCTCCGTGCGGCGTACGTTGATCGAGGCCCGGGAGGCGCGCGCATGCCGGCTGACATTGTTGAGGGCCTCCTGCGCCGCCCGGTAGATGGCGGTCTCGACTCCCGGCGGGAAACGCGCCTCGGGGCCCGTCACCTCGACAGCCACCCCCGAACGCCGCCCTGCGCCCTCGCCCAGAAAGCGGAGCGCCGGCATGAGCCCGAGGTCGTCGAGAACCACCGGGCGAAGCTCGTGCGCGAGCCGCCGGAGCTCATCCTCCGCCTTGCGCAGCATGTCCACCGCCTGGGCCAGGGGCTCGACTCCCTCGGGGGCGGTGTGCCGGGCCGCACGGTCCAGGGCAAGATGCACGGCGGCGAGGAGCTGCCCCGCCTCGTCATGAAGCTCCTGGGCGATCCGCCGCGCCTGCTCCTCGCGGCGCTCGTCGAAGCGTCGCAGCGCTTCGTTGGCCTCGCGGGCGCCGCGGTGCGCCATCTCGAAGGGCGAGAGACACTCCAGCACGAAGCTCTCGACGCGCTGGGCCAGGCGGCCGCCTTCACCCTCGCGGGCCTGGAGGGCCGCGCAGGCGGCGCGCCACAGGGGCAGCGCCAGATCGAGGATGCCGACCCGCTCGGCGAGCGCCTCGCGCCCGAGCTCGTAGGCATCGTGGAGCGTGCGCTCGTCACCGGCCTCGAGGTGCCTGCCCAGCAGGCTGGCGCAGCGACTCTCGAGGTCGCTCTCGATGCGGCTCACGACCCACCGCGGTAGCGGGCCACGACCACCAGCGCGTCGTCGTCGCCGGTCCCGTGAGCCGCGAGGATGTGGTCCGCGACCTGCTGGGGCGAGCCGGTGGAGCGCAGCTCCAAGGCGAAGCGGGGATGGATGCCGTCAGTCGCGAGCACGAGCATGTCGCCCGGGAACACGGTCAAGGTCTCGGCGCGGAGGGCCGGAAGATTCCTCCCCAGGACCCCGCCACGCAGGAGCAGGGCCTCCTGCCGCCCCGCGCCGTCCGAGGAGCGGACCAGGACACCCGCGACGCTGCCGATGCCGATCCACGTCACGTCCCCGCGGGCGCCGCCGAACCAGGCGAGGCTGAGCGCCGCGCCGCGGGTGGGCCTGAGGCCCTCGTGACAGCGGCGCACCGCCCCGATCACGCCGTCGCCCTCGGCATCGGCCATGAGGGCAATCGCCGTCCGGGCCGCCCGAGCCGCCTCCCGGCCGTGCCCCACGCCGTCAGCCACCACCACCAGGACTCCGTTCGGCGTGATGCGAACCAGGTACTGGTCCCCCGACTCGTCCCGGGGATCCAGGGGGCGGGAGGCCGCCGCCCACTCCACCGGCGGCGTGATCACTCGTTCCATTTCTTCACCGTGACCGTCGTGCCTTCTCCTACCCGGCTTTGGATGTGAAACTCGTCCATCAGGCGTCTAACTCCGGGCAGTCCCATCCCCAGCCGGCCCGACGTCGAGTAGCCATCCTCGATGGCTCGAGTCACGTCCCGGATGCCGGGACCATCGTCGCGGGCGATCACGGCGAGACCCTTGTGCGCGCCCCGCTCGATCGGACAAAGCACGATCTCACCGTCTTGCGCATACAGGAGGATGTTTCGGGCCAGTTCCGAGATGGCGGTGGCGATCAGCGTCGCCGAAGTCGGGCGAAGCCCCAACTGGATGGCCAGCGCGCGGCCGCGCATCCGGGCGGTGACGATGTCGAGCTCCGACTCGACGCGCACCCGAGTCTCGGTGGCTAATTCGAGGGGCTTCATCGGTGCCGAGCAGCCTTGGTTCTCTGATCGAGATAGGCGAGGCCCTCCTCCAGGTCGAGTGCCGTCGCGACCCCTTCCATCTTGAGGCCCATGTGCACCATCGCGAACGCGACGTCAGGCTGGATCCCGACGATCACGGTCTCGGCTCCCCGGAGCAGCACCATGTGCGCCATGTCGCGCAGCGTCCCGGTCGCGAACGAGTCCATGACGTCGAGCGCGGTCACGTCGATGATCACGCCCAGGGAGCGGTGGCGGCCCACCTTCTCGACCAGGGCGTCGCGGAGGTGCACGATGTCGGCGTCGGTGAGCGCAGACTGGATGATGGCGATGAGGTACGGCCCCTGCTTGAGGATCGGGACTTCCAAGAAAGGATCCTTCGCCGGGGCGAGCCGGCCGGCCTCAGGCCTGGGGCTCGGCTACCGGGACCACCTTGTAGCCGAGCAGTCGCTCGGCTTCTTCGATTCCACCTTGCAGGTCGCCTACCGTCCTCATCTTTCCGAGGTCGACGCCGATGTTCACCAGCGTCTGCGCGATCTCGGGCGACAGACCCGTCACGATCACGCTCGCGCCGAGCAGCCGGGCCGCCTCCACGGTGAGCACCAGGTGGTTGGCCACGTTGGCGTCCATGGCCGCCACGCCGGTGATGTCGATGACCACGACGCGGGCGCGGGTGTCGCGGATCCCGCGCAAGAGCTGCTCGGTGAGCTGGCGCGCCCGGTGGGGATCGATGACGCCGATGATCGGCTGGATGAGCAGCCGCTCGCGCACCTGGAGGACCGGCGTGGACAGCTCGCGGATGGACTCCTGCTGCTGCCGGATGACCCGCTCGCGCTCGCGCACGAACCCCACTGCGACGGTGATGGCGATCGAGTTGGCCGCCGGCTCGTAGGCGTCGAGCGCGCGGTCGAGGAGCGCCGGGTTGTCGTGGTACTTGGTGAACAGCGACCGCGCCAGCACGTCGCGCAGCAGCAGCACGATTCCCACCACCTCGTGGGTCTCCACCCCCCGCGGGATGATGCGTTCGGAGAGATTCTGCGCGTAGGCCTCGAGCGACTCGAGGGTGCGCGTCTCGAGGGCGTCGACGTAGCTGTCGTAGACGGAGGTGGCCTCGGCGAACAGCTCGTCCTTGGTCATGGCGGTGAGGAGCTGCGCGTCGTTGATGCGGCGCACCCACTCCTCACGGAGCTGCGCCCGGTTTTCGGCCAGGTGGGCGACGATGTCGCGCAACGGGACGTCGGAAGCCCGTTTCGAGTCTTTCTGGAGTCCAGTGAGTCCCATGGTGGTTTCCTCCTCGAACAGGACCCGTCCCTGTCCACCTGGATGGTACTCGCCTCCCCTTTTCGAAGGTAGATATTCTGTCAAGACGCGGCTCCAGTCGAAACGATTCAGATGCGTTCGCGCGACCTCCAGGCTACCCTTGGGGTCGGCCTGGCCCCCTTGCGGCCTGCGCCGCCCCGCCATGCGCCTGCGCCACTTCGCCCATCTGATCGGCCTCCTCGCGGCCGCTGGCTCGACCTGCCAGCCCTCCCCTGCGAGGGCCCAGCACCCCAACGTGCGGGTGAGCAGTCCTGGTTCGACCAATCCCGAGGAAGTGACGATCGCGGTCGATCCGACCCACCAGCTCCATCTCGCCGCCGGCGCCAACATCAGCTACTCCTATTACTCCTTCGACGGCGGGCTCGGCTGGACCGAGGGGGTGCTCAGTTCCTCGCTCGGCGTTGCCGGAGACCCGGTGGTGCTCTACGACGAGCATGGCTACCTCTACTACGGGCACCTCTCGATCTCGAGCACCGGCGACTGGCTCGACCGGATCGTGGTCCAGCGCTCGAGCACCGGGGGCATGACCTGGAACGACGGGGCCGGGGTCGGCCTCGACCCCCCGAGGGATCAGGACAAGCCCGGGCTCGCGGTGGACCGCACCGGCTCGCCCTATCGCGACCGGCTCTATCTGGCCTGGACCGAGTTCGACAGCTACGGAAGCGCCCAGGGCCAGGACAGCAGCCGCATCCTGTTCTCTCACTCGGTCGACCTCGGCATCACCTGGTCCCCTCCGGTGCGCGTCAACGACGTGGCCGGGGACTGCCAGGACGGCGACAACACGGTCGAGGGAGCGGTCCCCGCGGTCGGGCCGCAGGGGCAGGTCTATCTCGCCTGGTCGGGTCCGGGCGGGATCCTGTTCGATCGATCGCTGGATGGCGGGGCGAGCTGGGGCCGGGACGTCCCGGTGGCGGCACAACCGGGCGGGTGGGACTTCGCGGTGTCCGGCATCTCCCGGTGCAACGGCCTTCCGACCACGCTGTGCGACTCCGGCAACTCGCCTTATCGCGGCTTCGTCTACGTCGTGTGGTCGGACCAGCGCGTCGGCGCCGACAACACCGACCTGTTCCTCTCCCGCTCCACCGATGGCGGACTCACCTGGGGCCCGCCGGTGCGCGTCAACGACGATCTCACGACTCGCCATCAGTTCTTCCCCGCCGCCACCCTCGATCCCGAGACGGGCATCCTCTACGTCGTCTATTACGATCGGCGCGCCACCACGGGCGACGACACCGAGATCTACCTCGCGCGCTCGGCCGACGGCGGGCAGACGTTCCACAGCATCCGGGTCAGCGACCAGCCCTTCACCCCCGACCCCCAGGTCTTCTTCGGCGACTACATCGGCGTGGCCGCCCTCGGCCGGCGGATCCACCCGATCTGGGTGCGCATGGACTCCGGGGCGCTGTCGGTGTGGACCGCGAGCCTGAGCGACTCCGCGGCGACCGTTGGGACGCCCGCGCCAGCATCCGTCACGGTCTCGCTCGGAGCCTTCCCGAATCCCCTCCGCACGTCGACCCGCCTGAGCTACTCGCTCGCGGCCTCCGGAGCGGTTTCGGTCCGCGTGCTGGACGTCCAGGGCCGCCTGCAGGCGGTCCTGGGGGACGGGGTGCAGGAAGCCGGCGCGCACGTGCTCGAATGGGACGCGCGCGCCTTCTCTCCCGGACTCTACTTTTGCACTCTGTCCGCGGCCGGGACCACCACCCGGGTCAAGCTGATCGTGATTCGGTAGGACTAGGGAATGAGCCTCCCCTGCCTCGTGAGCGCGACGCCGCCCGCCCTGAGGCGATAGAGATAGACGCCCCCGGGAGCCGGGCGACCCCGGTCGTCGAGACCGTCCCACGCCAGCCCGTGCTCCCCGGCGCGGAACTCCCCTCCCGCGAGGGTCCGCACCCTTCGACCCGAGACGCTGAAGATCTCGAGGTCCACGCGACCCGCCGCCGGCAGGACGAATCGCACGCTCTGACTTCCGGCCCCGGGATCCGGGAAGCATGACAGCGAAACCGGGCGCGGATCCGCCGTGAAGACCGGGGGCATGCCGGCGGTTTCAGCCCCGGGCTCGGCGGCGTCGCTCGCCATCGGGGCCGGCATCACGATCTCGTAGGGGCGCATCATCTCGTTGTCCTCGTGCTCGAGGATGTGGCAGTGCCAGACGTACATCCCGGTGTAGTCGGCGTACGGGTGATGATGCGCGTGGCCTCGCCGGGGTTGGCCTTGAAGGTGTCCTTCCAGCCGGCGTCCTGGGGATCGGGCGGTACCGCGGGCCCGGTGAAGACCAGGCGACCCGTGGATTGATACTGGGCGACGTCGATCGGCCGGTGATCGAGGATCTGGAACTGGACGAAATGCAGATGGATCGGATGCACGTCCTCGGTGAGGTTGATGATCCGCCAGATCTCGGTGGTGCCCATCACCGGTTTCTCGGTGACGGGGTCGTCGAAGTGCCTGCCGCTGAGCAGCATGATGGTCGGCTCGCCCTTCTTGTCCTCGTACTCTTCCAGCGTGAGATCGCGGGTTCTCGCGGCGTCCCCCTCGGAGATGCGCGGCACCGCGCGAAGCTGGGCCGGAAGCGAGCTCGGGTCCGACACCGGCGCGGCGCTGACGCTGAACATCATGATCTCGGCGAGCGGGGCCTCGTCGGGCTCGGGCGAGTCGACTCAGTGCCGGCACGCGTAGGCGGAGAAATCGATGACCACGTCGGCGCCCTCGGCCACGCCCAGCAGGAGCCGCAGCGAACGGGGGTCGGAAGGATCGTTGAGCTTCACCGGAGCCGGCAGGAATCCGCCGTCGCTCCCGATCTGGTAGAAGGCCGGGCCCGGCGCCGGCTGGCCCGAGACCCTGAGCGGCTGGCCGCTCGCGTCGCTCTCGAACAGCTTCAGGTCGTAGAAGCGGGCGTTCGAGGCGTTCAGGAAGCGGAAGCGGTACTTGCGCGGCTCGACCGTCAGTCGCGGCCACACCCTGCCGTTGACGAGCGCGACGTTCCCGAAGAACTCGGGCATCCACGACTTGAAATAGAAGAGCTGGCCGTCGCGCGTGAACGAGCGGTCCTGGATCATGAGCGGGATCTCGTAGCGGCCGCTCGGCAGGTTGAGCTGTGCTTCGCCCGCATCGCGCAGGAAACAAAAATCCCGCCAGACCGGCGTAGATGTTCAGGCGGCCCACCCCCATGGCGTGATCGTGGTACCAGAGCGTCGTGGCCTGCTGCGAGTTGGGATACTGGCGGTCTTGCTCCGGCCCGGCGTGAACCAGTCCATCGGGAGCCCGTCGCTCGCCGAGGGGGTGTGGCTGCCGTGCAGGTGGACGACGTTCCGCACGTAGGGGTTCTCCGGGTACTCAGCTCCATGGATCTTGGTGTCCACGTTGAACAAGTGCCGCGTGGGCAGGTCGTCGATCCAGTTCACGAAGACGGGCACGCCGGTTCGCGCTTCGAAGGAAGGACCGGGGTAGCTGCCGTCGTAGCCCCAGACGGTGGTGGGCGGGAGGTCACGGTGGAGCTTCTGCTCGAACTGGGACATCCTCACCTCGTAGAGAGGCTCGCCGCTCGGGGCGGTCCTGACTGGCGTGAGCACGGGCGGGATCGGGAGCGCGTCGACGTACTTCGTGAGCGCGGCGGGATCGAGCGCCGGGGCCGCGGCGCCCGGAACCGCCGACCCCAGGAGCAAGATCGGAGCGATGGTGCCGAGGAGCGTCGTCATGGCGGGACACGAAGAGCGGCGCACGGAACGAGAGAGCCAGCGCATGGTGCACCTCCAAAGGACGAGCCGGCCGCTCGGGGATCTTCCCTGATCAGGGTCCGTGCACACGGCCTGGACGGCGGCCCCCGCAGTCGACCGTGCCGACTTCGATGCCCTCGGGTGATTGCCGCACTCGAGAAAGAAGCCATTAGGAAAAATTCAGGGACTTACCCGCGCCGCCTTTCGGTGAAATCCCTGAACGGATCGGGCCCGGAGCCCAGGTCCATTCCAGCATGGGTCTGAATGCTTCTCTCCCTCGCGGCGGAAAGGCTGCAAGGTTCTCCCCGGTCCGAGCGAGCCGGGCCCCGATCGAGTATGCTCCGGCCGATGCGTGACCAGGTGGTGGTCATCACGGGGGCGAGCGGCGGGATCGGCGCCGCTCTGTCCGAGCGCGCCGCCGCGCGCGGGGCCCGGCTGGTTCTGGCGGCGCGCCGCGAGCGCGAGCTCGGGGAAGTCGCCGCGCGGTGCGGACCCCAGGCCTTGCCGGTGGTCGCCGACGTGACGCGCCGGGAGGACGTGCGGCGCATCCTCGATGGCGCGCTCTCCCGTTTCGGGCACGTGGACGTGTGGGTGAACAACGCCGGCCGCGGCATCACGCGCAAGGTCTCCGAGCTCGGCGACGAGGAGCTCGACGAGATGATGCGCGTGAACGTGAAGTCCGCGCTCTACGGCATCCAGGCGGTGCTGCCCCACTTCAAGGAGAGGCGCCGCGGGCACATCGTCAACGTCTCCTCGATGCTCGGACGAGTGCCTTACGTGCCGATGCGCTCCGCCTACTCCGCCGCGAAGCACGCCCTGAACGCCCTCACCGTGGGCCTCAGGATGGAACTGCGAGACGAATTCCCGGAGATTCACGTCTCGACTGTCCTGCCCGGGGTCGTAGCGACCGACTTCGGGCTCCACGCCCTCGGCGGGGGCCCCGACTCCCGCACTCTTCCCTTCGCGCAGCCGGTCGAGGAGGTGGCGGACGTGATCGTGGGGCTGATCGAGAAGCCGCGCGCCGAGGTCTACACGCGACCGGGGCTGCAGCAGCAGGCGGTGGCCTACTTCTCCGCGGAGGACGTGGCGGAGGCGGAATCGCAGCCGCCGTTCATCCGGCCCGCTCCGGCTCGAGCTTCCTAGCCCGGCCAGGGACGAAGTCTTCAGCCCGTCTCGACCTTCGATTCCAGGACCTGGCGGCGAAGCTCCTCGAATTCCTGGCGCAGGGATTCGATCTCCGACTCGAGGCGGGAGATTCGATCGCTCTCCGGATGGGTCTCGGGCGCGACCGGCTTCATGGCCGGCTCCCCCGCCACCGCGTCCTCTTCCTCGCCGGCGACTTCCTCGCCGAGGAGATGCGTGAAGCGCGCCTCCTTGGTTCCCGGAAGCCGCGGCAGCTTCCTCACCAGCGGCGGCTCGGCGCGCGCCATGGATTCGAGCGCCGACTCGACCTCCGCGAGGCTGGCGAAGGGATGCAGGCGTCCGGTGCGCGCGCGGATCTCCCCCGGCGTCTGGGCGCCGCGCAGCAGCAGCACGCACATCGCCGCGAGCTGACTTCCATCCAGGTTCAGCTTCTCCTTGAGCCGCTCGCCGTACTTCGGGACGCGGCTGTTCTGGACCGTCCAGAGCAGCCCCTTCCGATCGAGCGACAGGAGCGCCCGCCCCACCGTGCCCTCGTCGTAGGACGTCACCGGCGAGCGATTGGTGGTCTGGTTGCATGCGTTGACGAGCGCGTTGAGCGTGAGCGGATAGTACTCGGGCGTGGTGACCCGCTTTTCGATCAAGGAGCCGATGACGCGGATCTCGACCGGATCGAGGCGTGGTTCCATGGCGTTCTCCGTGCCGGGCGGGGCAGCACCCCGGCTGCGGCACGGAATCTAGAGCGTGTCCCCATCGCCGACAAGCGCATCTCCAGGCCCCTGCCCCGCGAGGAGGGGGGCACGTTCCCGGCGGGCATTTTGCCCCAGGCCCCGGGGCGGTGGTCCCCCGCCGGGCCGCGTCCGTCGCAACCGGCTCGACCCACCGCCCGTAATGTGCTGTTATCCGCGGCGCTCTTGCCCCTGCCGCAGGTCCCTCTCGCTCCAGGAAGGAATCCGACCATGAAACGAACCCTGCTCGTTCTTCTGACGTTGGCCGCGGCCGTCGCCGGTGCTCTGGGCTCCGGAGTTCCGGCCCGCGCCGATCTCCCGCCCCTCATCGATCGGGCGCTGATCTACGGCGATCCCGACATATCGACCGCGCGGCTCTCGCCCGACGGGCTCCACATGTCGTTCATCAAGCCCTACAAGAACGCCCGGAACATCTGGGTCAAGGGGCTCGACGAGCCCTTCAGCGCTGCCCGTCCCCTCAGCGCCGACTCGCGCCCCGTGACCGCCTATTTCTGGAGCCATGACAGCAAGTACGTGCTCTACGCGCAGGACAAGGGCGGCAACGAGAACTTCCACGTCTACGCCGTGGACCCCTCGGCGGCCGCCGACCCGGCGACGGGCGTGCCCGCCGCGCGCGACCTCACGCCGCTCGAGAACGTGCGGGCGCTGATCTTCGCGGTTCCGGAGGACCAGCCCGACGTGATGATCGTGGGCCTCAACGACCGCGACGCCGCCTACCACGACGTCTATCGCGTGAAGATCGCCAGCGGCAACCGCGAGCTGATGTTCAAGAACACCGAGAAGGTCGGATTCTGGATGTGCGACCGCGCCGGCAAGCTGCGGTTTGCCTTCCGGGAGAAGGAGGACGGCGGCAACGAGCTGCTGCGCGTGGACGGCGACAAGCTGGTCCGCATCTACGAGACCACCTACCTGGAGGAAGCCTCTCCGGTGGGCTTCGACAAGGACGAGAAGCGGCTCTACATCGAGACCAACAAGGGCGACGACGGCGATCTCACGCGCCTCGAGCTCATGGATCCCGCGACCGGCAGCACCGAAGTCGTGGAGTCGGACCCCGAGAAGCAGGTGGATTTCGGGGAGGCGGTGTTCGACGATCAGACGCACGAGCTCATGGCCACCGCCTACATCGGCGACCGCGTCCGCATCTACCCCAAGACCGAGCGGTGCAAGAAGGATCTGGAGCGGATCCGGAAGGCGCTCCCGGCCGGGAACCTCGGGCTCGGCTCCTCGACCCGTGACATGCATTACAGCCTGATCAGCGTCTCGAGCGACGTGGAGCCCGGCGCCACCTACCTCTACGACCGCGAGAAGGGCACGTTCAAGCTCCAGTACCGGATTCGCGAGAAGCTCGACCGCAAGCAGCTCGCCGCCATGACGCCGATCCGCTACCGCGCGCGCGACGGGATGATGATCCCCGCCTACCTGACGCTCCCCAAGGGAGTGCCGGCGAAGAACCTCCCGGTGGTGATCAACCCGCACGGCGGTCCCTGGGCCCGCGACCAGTGGGGCTACAACCCCGACGCCCAGTTCCTGGCCAACCGCGGCTACGCGGTGCTGCAGCCCAATTTCAGATCCTCGACCGGGTACGGCAAGAAGTTCCTCAATGCCGGGAACAAGCAATGGGGCACCGGAGCGATGCAGAACGACCTCACCGACGGCGTGAAGCACCTGATCGATCAGGGCATCGCCGATCCCAAGCGGGTCGCGATCTACGGCGGATCCTACGGCGGGTACGCCACGCTCGCCGGCGTGACGTTCACGCCCGAGCTCTACGCCTGCGCGATTCCCTACGTCGCGCCCTCGAGCCTGATCACGCTGATCGAGTCGTTCCCCGCCTACTGGAAGCCGTTCCTCAAGGGTAGCTGGTACCTGCGCGTGGGCGATCCCGCCGATCCCAACGACCGCAAGGACCTCGAGGCCCGCTCGCCGCTCAACTTCATCGACCGCATCAACGTGCCCATGCTGGTGGTCCACGGCGCCAACGATCCCCGGGTCAAGAAAGCCGAGTCCGAGGCCATCGTGGCGGCGCTGCGCGACAAGGGCCGCGCCGTGGAGTACCTGGTGGCGCCCGACGAGGGCCACGGGTTCCGCGCCCCGGAGAACCGCATGGCGCTGGCGGTGTCGATGGAGCGCTTCCTGGCGAAGCACCTGGGCGGCAGGGCGCAGCAGGACGTGCCGGCCGAACTCGCGTCCCATCTGGCCGAGATCACCGTCGATCCCGCCACGGTCAAGGTGGACAAGGGCGCCGGTGCGGAGGCTCTCGCCCAGGCCAAGACCGCGCCGCTGCCCGCCGCGGACGGGAACCTGGTCAAGCCCGCCACCCTCGACTACGCGCAGCACATCGAAACCGGCGGAAGATCCATCGACATCACGGTTCACCGGACCATCGAGGAGGCGAAGCAGGGCGATCGTCCCTGCTGGCGGCTCACCGAGGCGGCGACCAGCCCGATGGGCACGTCGACCACGGTGTACGACGTGGATCGCGGCAGCCTCGGGCCGATCCAGTGCCAGGTGTCGGGACGCGCGACCATCAAGATCAGCTACTCCCCCACCTCGATCAGCGGCGAGATGGGAATGGGCGGGCAGACGATGCCGATCAGCCAGAATCTGGACGCCCCGGTGTTCGCGGCCGGCGCGGCGTTCGACGCCGTGCTGTCGGCGCTGCCCCTGACCGACGGGTACCAGGCCTCGTACCGGATCTTCGAGATCACGTCCCAGAAGGTGCGGCCCATGCGGCTCAAGGTGTCGGGAACCGAGAAGGTCTCGGTCAAGGCCGGCTCCTTCGACACCTGGGTGCTGCAGGCGGAGCCGCTCGACGGAGACGATGCGGGCACGGCCACGTACCACGTGACCCGCGACGCTCCTCATCAGATGATCTCGGCGAGCGGCAAGCTCCCCGCGGCGATGGGCGGGGGAACGCTCAAGACCGAGCTCGTGTCGGTGGCGAGCGCCTCGCGATAGCGGGAGCCGAAATCGGATGGCGGCGAGGCCGCGGAGAACCCTCCGCGGCCTCGCGTCATCAGGGTGGGAAATGAGGGCCGCCGCGGGTTCAGTTCAGGACCCGAGGAATCGCCGACACGAGCGAAGGTGCGGGACCTAGCAGGGTGACGGGTGCGTGGCGCAACGCCGCGTTCCGAATGACTGGCCCTCGGCGGTGCGGCGCGCCGATGGCGGGAGCCCCGGCGGTGGCCTTCGTGCTCGCGGCCTGGAATCTAGCCGGCGGGCCCGCGTTTTCCGGGATGGACGCCCGGCCCGCGGCCGCGGCTCAGGCCGTCGCGGCGAGTCGGGCCAGCGCGGCACGGCCCCTCTCGGGTTGGCGCCCCTTCGTCCAGGACACGGTCAACCGCGTCTCCGTCGACGCTTCTCCCGCCGCGCCCTGGAGCCTGCACATGGTGGTGCGCCGGGTCGCAGGCCGGCCGGAAGGCTGGCATGCCAGCGCGGCGGTCGCGGGCGAGTCTCTGGCGCCGCTGCGGCCGGCCGCGGAGTACGTTCTCCGGTTCCGCGCCCGGGCGTGACGCCCACGGACCATCAGTCTCGATCTCGCCCAGTACCCGGTTCCCTACGCCCCCGTCGACTCGATCGTTCCCACCCTCGAGCGGGCACGCGCCTCCAGCAACCCCTTCGAGTTCGTGTTCCAGGCGTATTCGACCGAGCTCCTCTCCCTGGCGCGCGAGCTGCGCCTGCTCGGCCCGCTTCTCGCCTCGCCGCTCGCCGGAGGTGTGCGGGCCACAAGCTCGGCCTCGGCGGTCCACGCGTGCGTGAAGAAGTATGGCGGCGCGGCCTATCTCATCGCGGTCAACGCCTCGCCGGCACCGACGCGGGCGCGAATCCGGCTCGAGGGCCAGGCCCCGCGGGCGGCGCGCGAGCTCTTGTCGGGTCTCGCGACACCGGTGCGAGGCGGCGAGATCGCCGGCGAGTGGCCTGCCTACGCGGTGCGAATCTACCGGCTCGATCCCGGATGAACGGCGGGACGGGAGGCGCGTAATACGTTCATTCGCCATAGGATGTAAGCGATCCCGTAAGTGAAGCTCGAGGGTCGGAGCTCCGCGGCCACCAGCAGGGCTGCCGGGCTCTGCCGCGATCACCTCGGCCTATCCGAGGGTGGCCACCGGGGATAGACTCCGGAGGAAAGGGCCGATCACCGAGGCCACGGAGCGCATCATGACGCACTTCGGAACCCATCCCGGGACGCTCGTCCCACTCCGCGATGTTCGCGGCGCCCTGGTCTTGATGCTGGCGTCCGCCACTCTCGTCGCCACGCCCTGCGCGCGGGCAGGCCCCTTCTACTGGGTTACGCTCCAGGGTGCGGCCGACTCCTCGCCGACTCCCCTGCGACGCAGCTATCAGACCGCGACCCCCGGAGTCTCTCCCACCCTCGTCCACGAGGAAGGCGTTGCCTATCCCGGGCAGGTCGGCACCCACGTGCGTCTCGACACCACGTGGCCCTTCGAGATCCAGGCCGGTGTCACCGGCGTCGGCTCGGCGCGCGCCGCGACCGATGACTTCGTGATCACCGGACCCCCGGGCGCCACCCCGGTTGCCGCCGGGATGCATTTCCGCTCCCGGATGAAGGTCGATCGGGGCGGCGGGCTCCCGGGCAGTGACCTCCATCGCGCCGCCGCCTCGCTCCACGTCGCCGCCGCACAGCTCGTGGCCGATGGCTCGTGCTGGTCGAGCAATCACGACCAGAGTTCGGACGGCGTGCTCGCCGCGAGCTCGCCCCCGCTGGTCGGCGCGGATTTCACGCTGTCCGGGAGCTTCCCCGTCTCCGTGCCTTTTTCGGTGTCCCTGGAGTTCCGCGCGACCGACCGCACCTATGGAGATTCGACCGACTCGCCAGGCTTCACCGAGACGGATGGAATCGCCGCCGGCGTGGTGCTCGGCGACGAGAACGGAAGGGTCATGGACCTGCCGCCCGGCTACACCGTCGACGCGCCGAGCTGGGGAGAACCACTTCGTGGCGACGGCCTCGGTGCGCGTGGCCTCGACCGGCGGCGCCGCGCTGACCGCCGCGCCCAATCCGAGCCATGCGGCCGTGACCTTCGAGTGCTTCATGCCCCGCCCCGGCACGGTGCGGCTCGAGATCGTCGATCCGCAGGGGCGCTCGGTGCGCCGCGTGTTCTCCGGCGCGATGGACGCCGGGCGTCAGGTCCTCGAATGGGACGGGCGCGGTGAATCAGGCGAGCCGGTCGCGCCGGGCGTGTATCTCGCGGTGATGCGCTTCGCGGGTCGCACGGTCACGCGCCGGGTGGCGCTGGTCCACTAGTATGGAACGACCCTGAGTCAAGGCACAGTTTCATCCCTTGCGGCCACCCCAGTGGGTGGCCGCTCGGTTCTTGGTGTTGCTTCGCGGCGGATCAAGAAGAAGGCCGGGCGCTTCGACGACGAGTCACTCTAGTATCCGCGGATTGCGCCGGCGTCCCGGGCCGA
>VBOT01000026.1 GCA_005893225.1 Candidatus Eiseniibacteriota bacterium | reverse complement strand
ACCCATGGGCCCCGGCCCTCGACGACCGCATGGACGCGCTGATCCAGAGCGGGGCGTGTGGCGAGATGATCCTCGTCATGCCCGACTGCTTCACGCGCTTCGGCGGCTCCCAGTACCTGAACTCGAGCGCGACCGGGCGCTACGAGGATCACCTGGTCCAGGAGCTGGTGCCGTGGGTGGAGCGCCGGTACCGCACGCTCCCGGGGCGCGAGCACCGCGGCGTGCTCGGCAAGTCGTCGGGCGGATACGGAGCCCTGACCCTCGGCATGAAGCACCCCGGGGTGTTCGCGGCGGTGGCGTGCCACAGCGGCGATCTCTACTTCGACTACTGCTATCGCGGCGACGTGCCCAAGTTCTGCACCCAGGTGCAGCAGGCCGGCGGGCTCGCGGCCTGGCTCGAGAAGTTCGAGACCAAGCGCCAGAAGAGTCACGAGGACCTCGTCGCCCTCAACATCCTCGGGATGGCGGCGGCGTATTCGCCCAGCCCGGGAGCGGGGCCGCTCGGGATCGACCTCCCCTGCGATCTCGAGACCGGGGCGTTCCGCGACGCCGTCTGGGAGCGCTGGCTCGAGCTCGACCCGCTGCGCATGCTCGAGCGGCACGCCGAGGGGCTGCGCTCTCTCAGGCTCCTGTTCCTCGACTGCGGCACCCGGGACGAGTGGAACCTCCACCACGGGGCGCAGCTCTTCACGCGCCGCCTGCGCGAGCTTGAGATCCCGCACGAGTACCAGGAGTTCGACGACGGTCACATGAACATTGCCTACCGCTACGACGTGAGTCTCCCCAAAGTGAGCCGCGCTCTGGAGGCCCGAGCGGCCGTCTGCTAACTTCGCGCCGTGATCCGCGAGTTGAAGCCTCCCACCGAGAGCCTCGAGGATCTGCGCCGGCGCGTGACCGAGCTCTCGGCGCTCTACGAGGTGGCGCGCGAGCTGCTCGAGGCCCGCACCCAGCGGCAGGTCGCCTTCCGCGTGGTGCTGTGCGGCATCCGCATCCTCGGCGCGCGCTCGGGCGCCCTGTTCGTCGCCGACGGCAGGGACCGCTACCGCCTCCTCTACGCGAGCGCTCACGGCCCCAAGCAGGCGGAGGTCGTGGAGCTCGACGAAGGGGCGCGCGACTGGCTGCTGCGGGAGCGCAACGCGAGCCTCCCGGGCGCCGCGGCGGCCCGCGCGCTCGGGCCGCTTCGCGACCGGCTGGTCGAGAGCGCCGACGGGGCGATCATCGCCGCCATCCCCGACGCTCACGGGCTCGCCGGCTTCATGCTGTTCGGCCCCAAGCTCCTGGAAGCCGAGTTCGACGACGAGGACCGCGCCCTGCTCGGCTCCCTGCCGGCGCTGGCCGCCGAGGCCCTGGCGGCCCACGCCGAGAAGGCGGCCGGCAGCGCCCGGCGGACGCCCGGCGGGACGCGCCACGCGCGCTCGCTGGAAACACTCCGCGCGCAGCACGAGCCGCTGCGCTCGATGGTGGGTGAGAGCCCCGCGCTGCTCGAGACCTGCCAGGACCTGATGGCCGTGGCGGAGACCCACTTCCCGGCGCTCCTCAGCGGGGAGTCGGGCGTCGGCAAGGAGCTGGCCGCGCGCGCCATCCACGAGCTCTCGGACCGGGCCGAGGGCCCGTTCGAGATCGTGGACTGCGGCTCGATCCCGCGCGAGCTGATCGAGAGCGAGCTGTTCGGCCACGTGCGCGGCGCCTTCACGGGAGCCCATCGCGATCGACGCGGGGCGTTTGAGCTCGCTCACCGCGGCAGCCTGTTCCTCGACGAGATCGGCGAGATGCCGCTCCAGCTCCAGACCCGCCTGCTGCGGGTGCTGCAGGAGAAGCGATTCCGGCGCGTCGGCGACGAGCGCGTGATCGAGGTGGACGTGCGGGTGCTGGCGGCGACGAATCGCGACCTCAAGGCCGAGGTGGTCGCCCGGCGTTTCCGCGACGACCTCTACTACCGGCTCAACGTCTTCGCGGTGCGGATCCCGCCCTTGCGCGAGCGCGGCGGCGACATCGTCCCGCTCATGAAGCACTTCCTCGCGGCCCAGGCGGGCGCCTCGCATCGCTGGGAGCTGGGAAGCGAGGTGGCGGCGGCGCTCGAGAGCTATTCCTGGCCGGGGAACGTGCGCGAGCTCGGCAACCTGTGCGCGGCGCTCGGGGTGCGCGCTCGCGGCCGGGAGATCGGCCTCGACGACCTGGACCACGTGTGGCGGCGGCAGCATCCCGGCGAGGAACCGCCGTGGCGCGGCGGACCGCCCGCGGGCCGGGGGGCGCTCGGCGACTGGGTGCTCGAGCAGGCGCGGGCCTCGCGATTCAACCTGGTCGAGGCGTCGCGGCTGCTGCGGCGCCGGAGCCGGTCGGGCCAGAGCGTGCCGCTCACCGAGCGCTCGGCGCTGGCCTACTACCTGACCGGGGAGATCCTGCGCGCGCTGGTGACCGCCGGGGGCGACGTGAACGCGGCGGCGCGCGCGGTGGCCGGCGAGGAGGATCTGGTGCCGCGCGTCGCCACCCGGGTCCAGAAGGTGCGCGAGGGGATCCTGGCCGCCGGCGGCGACCGCGAGGCGGTGCGCGGCCGCTTCGCCAAGCTGCCGAGCGACTACTCGGGCGTGCTCGAGCAGGCGTCGAGGTTGGTGCGGCGGGCCTGATCCTCGCCGGCGCCCCGAGCCTTCATGAGCCCGCCGGTTCCGCTGGCCGTGGTGCGCGTGACGCGGCGCTACGGCGAGTTCATGGCGGTGAACCGGCTCGGCTTCGAGGTGCGCGCCGGCGAGATCCTGGGCTTCCTCGGCCCCAACGGCGCGGGGAAGACCACCACCCTCAGGGTGTGCGCGGGGCTCCTCAGGCCCGACGAAGGCGAGATCCAGGTGGCGGGCTTCTCGCTCGCGCGGGAGCCGATGAAGGCCCGCGCCTCGATGGGCTTCGTCCCCGACCGGCCGTTCCTCTACGAGCGGCTGACGGCCCGCGAGTTCCTCGAGTTCGTGGCGGCGCTCTACGATGTCCCGGCCGGAACCGCAGGGGCGCGCGCCGAGGAGTTGCTCGAGCGGCTCGAGCTCGACTCGCCGGCGGATGACCTGATCGAGACCTACTCGCACGGGATGCGCCAGAAGGTGTCGCTGGCGGCGGCGCTGATCCACGATCCGCCGCTCGTCATGCTCGACGAGCCGCTGATCGGCCTCGACCCCCTCGGGGCCCGCACCCTCAAGGATCTGCTTCACGAGCGCAGCGCGCGCGGCCTCGGGGTGCTGGTCTCGACCCATCTGCTGGAGGTGGCCGAGCGGCTGTGCGACCGGGTCGTGATCCTGAGCCGCGGCGAGAAGCTCGCCGAGGGAACGCTCGCCGAGCTGCGCGGCGGGCGCGGGGAGGCCACGCTGGAGGACCTGTTCCTCGAGCTCACCCGGGGCGCCGCCGCGGAGCCGCTGTGAACTGGGCCGGGGTGGCGCGCGGCCGGCTCAGGCTGGCCTGGAACACGTTCCTCCCTCCCTCCCGCCACGGCCGGTCCGACACCCGCCCCAGCCGCCCGTGGCTCGGGGTCACGCTCGCGCTCCTGCTCGCGGCGCTGGTGTGCGTGACGCTCGCCGCGCTGTTCGGCCAGCTCGCCGCCGACGGCGCCTCGCCCGCGGAAGCCGGCGTGGCGCTCGGGCTGGTCCTCTCCGCCGCGGTCTTCGGGCTCCTCATCTTCGATCTCCACGAGGCGGTCACCACGCTGACCGTGGACTCGGACCTCGAGCTCCTGCGCCGCGCGCCGATCTCACCGTCGGCGCTCTTCGCCTTCAAGCTCCTCGACGCGCTGCCGCGCACGTCCCTGCTGCTGATCACGCTCGCGATCCCGGCGGTGGTGGCCTACCAGGCGTTCTTCCCGCTCCGGATCTGGGCGTGGCCGCTGGTCGCCGCCCTGCTCCTGGCACTCTGGGCGATCCCGCTCGGGGTGGGCGCCGCTCTCGCCATCCACCTCTTGCGCTGGGTGCCGGCGCGCCACGCGCGCGAGGCGCTCGGTCTCGTGTCCTCGGTGACGCTGTTCGTGCTCTGGCTCGCCAACTCGTTCCTCTTGCCGCGGCTCGCCGACACGGCGGGCGATCCGGTCGCGATCTTCCACGGGCTGCTGCGGGAGGGCCCGGGGCTCTTCCGATGGTCGCCCGGCCAGTGGACGGCGCGCGCCATCGCCGCGGCCGCGGCGGGTTCCCGGGACGGCCCGGCGCGCCCCGCCGCGCTGGTCTTCGCGGCGGCCGCGCTCTCGCTCCTCGGCGCGGCGTTGACCGCGGGGAAGCACCTCGAGGTCGTTCAGGCCAGGATCGCGGCCGGAGTCGGCCCGCGACGCCATCGGCGGCGCGGGATCGAGAGGTCCGGCGGCACTCCTCGGCCCCAAGAGGGCGCGGCCCATGCGGGAGCGCTTGCGCCATCCGGTCCCGCGCCCGGGCGGGGGGTGATCGCGGCCATCGTCCTGCGCGACGCCCGGCTCTTCCGGCGCGACTGGACCGTGCTCGGCGACGTGCTCACCGCGGCGGTCCTCTGGACCCTGCTGCCGCTCGTCGCCGCTCCCCTCTACGAGGTTTCGACGCGAGGCCTGGCGCGAGTCATGCTGCTCGCGCTGACCATCGGGCTCGGCTACGAGGTCGCCGCGCGCGCGCTGCCGTTCGAGCGTGCCGGGCTGGTGTGGACCCGGCTATCCCCCGTGAGCCCCTCACGCGTGATCGCGGCCAAGCTGATCGGCTGTGCCGCGGTGTCGCTGCCGTTGCTCGGGATCGCCGCGGCGAGCATGGCCGTGGCGCTCCAGCTCGGCCCGGGCGAGGTGATGGGGACGCTCCTGGTGGTCGTGCCGGCGCTGGCGGTGGCGCTGAGCGTGGGGCTCTGGACCGGGTCTGTGTTCGGCAGTCCGGGCTGGACCAATCCGCGCGCCATGCTGACGGTGACGGGCCGCGCGATGGCGACGCTGCTGCTGCTCGCCCAGGCGGGCGGGTGGCTCGTGCTCACCACCCTCGCGGAGGCGCACCGCCCCTCACTGCCGCCAGGGTTCCTGGGGTGGGGGCCCGCCGTGCTGGCCGCGGTGCTCTCGGCCCCGCCGCTCCGGGCCGCGGCGAGGCGTCTGGGGAGTCGAGAGTGGAAGGAAGCGTGAGGTGCGACGGGCCGACTACGAGCCGCCGGTCAGGATCAGGGTGAGCCCCGCCGCCTTGCCGTGACCCTTGATGTTGTACTGGGCCGTGGCCGAGTCGGCATAGCTGGAGATCCCCGAGACATTGCTCGCGGGCGCGGCGAAGGTGCTGCGGTCCTCCCAGGCGTTGCCCGAGCCCGGCGACCCCGAGAAGGGGTTCTTGTAGGCCCCGCTCATGAGATTCACGATGTGGCTGCCGTCCATGACGTCCGGGAATTTGCCCTCGTTCTGAACGCCGTAATCCTCGGTGGCCAGCTGCATCTCGTGCATGTTGGCCTTCGTCGAGCCTTCCTTGGCCCGGTCCATCATCTGCGCGAAGTTGGGGATCGAGATCGCCGCGAGGATCGCGATGATCACAACCACGATCATCAACTCGATCAGCGTGAATCCCCTCTGGGGTCCCGGAAGTCTCGACATGATGGTGTTTCCTCGCTCTCGTGAAGCCGCAGGCGGCTGGTTTGCGCGTCCGACAGCTTCCGTACCATCTCACCCAAGCAAGTCACGGGCTAGCACGGTGAAGCGGCTCCGGGAGTTTCGGCTCGATGCGTTTCCCGCTTGAACGCTATGCGGTTGGGGGGCCGACGCGCATGACGCGATGGAACGTGCAAACTCCTTTCTCTAAGGAGCGCTCTCGCGTTCTGCACGAAACTCCGGGGGACAGGGGACATTGCAACGCGGCCGCGCCTGCTCGCCCATGACCGCGGACCCGACCGCCGCCGGCGCGGCCGAAGCGACCGAGGCGGCGGGCGCCGGCCGGGCGGCGCGCAACTTCCGCCTCGGCGTGCTCAACGGCGCCCTCTACCAGGCCGGCGAGGGCTTCATGGACTCGAACACGGTGATCCCGTTGTTCGTGTCGCGCCTCACGGCCTCCAACGCTCTGGTGGGGCTGGCCTCGGCGCTCGGAGACTTGGGCTGGCTCCTCCCACACCTGTGTGGGTCGCAATTGAATCGTCGGGCACGGAAAAACGGTAGGTCACGGTCACGTGGCTATCGCGTTGCGCGCCTTCGCCTACAGTCTCCACACGGATCCCCTCGACCAGCGTCTCAACCAGCTTCCGCTTGACCTCCCAGGTCAGGGGCTCGTCCAAGCACCCGTTGAGTTCTTTCAGGAAGTCGCGGGCCGTCGCAAGCTCAGCCTCCGCCCGGTCACCCGCGGCGAAGGGGCTGGATCGACTCGTGGCGCGAGTGAAACAGCACGCTCCCCAAGGCCGCGTGAGGCCCGCTCGATCCGACCGGCCGGCTCGCTTCCGCCCTTTACGGCGCTCCGTCGCGGCGGGGCCCCTTCCACTGTGGAGGCTCGTCGGGAAACAGCTCGCGCCCGATCCTAACAAGCCGTTCGCCTGCGTTCCCGAACCACGCGGGCGGGACCGAAACGCCTTTCGAGAAGAAGTCGACCGTTCCGCAGTCGTGGCAGAGAACGAGAACCACTTCACCGGCATCACCGGTCGCGCGGATGCCGACGTCCGGCTGACACTCGCATAGGAGCTTGGCACCCGTGGCGGGAGTCGCGAAGTCGGCCTCCTCGAGGGCGGCGAGCAACGAATCGCGCCAACCGATCGGCACGATGCGTGACTTTCGCGGCGGGTCGAACGCCTCGGCCGGCCAAGGGTGTTGGCCGGGTGCGTCGGGGAACCCGTGGAGACGCACTACCTCTAGCCGTTTAGTCTTGCGCAGCCGGACAGCGATGGTTGAGTCCAGGTGGGGAGGCCACCGGCCAATCCTCGCGAGACTGTCCTGCACGCCGAGACTAGACAAACGAATCTCTCGTTCA
>VBOT01000051.1:5018-15353 GCA_005893225.1 Candidatus Eiseniibacteriota bacterium | reverse complement strand
TCACGAACGGCAGCGCGTGGCCGGTCTTCTTGTCCGTGACCCGGCCCGAGATCGAGCCCTTCTCCTGGGCCTGGGCGGCCGGGGAAAGGGCGATCAGGATGAATAGAACCGCGGCGGGGACGAGTCGGACGAGTCGGTGCATGGGGATGGGGCCAGGAGGCTGGTGTTCGGAACCTAAGCAGAAGCCGCGGGTCGGTCAAGGCCATTCCTGCAGTTTCGTGGCCGGAAACGGCGGGGCCGGCGGCGGGGGCACCCCAGCGCGCCGGATGATCCGGAAGCCGCCTAGAAACTTTCCCGGTCCGACTTTACTACCAGGAACTTGCCCCGACTCACGGCTTTGCGATCCAGATCCTCGACCGCATAGACGTAGAGCCCGCTCGCCACCGCCTGCCCCTCGCGGGTGATCAGGTTCCAGGCGAAGCTCGAGCCCGAGAGCGAGGGGGGCGACGTGTCCAGGTCCTGGCGCCGGTCGTAGAGCCCCCGGGCGCTCTCGCCCTGGTAGCGGTCGCCGTCGAAGCGAGTCTCGAACACCAGGTCGCCCGCCAGAGTGAAGATCCGGAGCATCGCGTGCCGGGGCAGGTTGGCGAACCACAGGTAATGGTCGCGAACCTGCGCCCCCCGGTCCCACCGGGCCTCGACCCGGTAGGGGTTCGGGAACACGGTGACCCCGCGGGCCGACTCCCCCGGACGAGGCCCCGGCACCACGACGAACTTGTTCTGCGAGATCCCGCTCTCGAGGCTCGGCACCTGGCCGTCGCCCACGTCGTAGCTGGTGATGGCGCCGTAGTACTGGAAGCCGTCCCTGAGCCCGGGCACGCTCAGGTGATAGCGGTAGGGGATCCCGTCGAAGACCCGCGGCGTCTCGAGCCGGATCGTCTCGAGCCCGGTGTTGAAGCCGGCGGTGTCGGGGAGGTCGAACTGCGCCACCCGCCCCGGGTTCTGCCGGTCCAGACCGAGGTAGACGCGGTAGCCCTCGAAATCGAGATGCCCGGGGGCCGGGCTGGTCGTGTCCTCGACATGCTCGGGCGAGTCGTCCCAGAAGAGGTCCACCCGGTTGGCCCCGCTCTCGACGTGGAGGCGCGGCGAGGGCGGCGGGGCGGGAAGCACGAAATGGATGTCGGAGGCAAACTGGGCGAAGTCGGCGTTACGGAGGAAGGTCGCCTCGTCCATGCCGGCCACGAACGCGTAGTCCACGTGCAGCGTGTCTCCTGGGAGTACGGGGTCGAAGGGGCCCACCCCCATGACCATGATCGGCGAGCATCCGGTGTTGGGGACGCAGTCGCGCGGGTCCATGCGCACGGGGTTCGCGAGGATCGAGTAGAGCTCGGCATCGCTGTCCCGCAGTGTGTCGCCGGGGCTATAGGTCCACCAGGCGAGGCTCACCGTCTTGTCCTCTACCCGGCCCGGCGAGACCCCGAGCAGCATCACGCCGGCCCACGGCGGACAGTAGGCGAACTGGCATCCTTCGGGGTAAGGAGTGCCGGCGCAGTAGTGCTCCTTGTAGAGCCGGCGCGCGGAATCGAACTCGGCCCGGGTCTTGTAGTACCAGGATCCCGGCCCGCTCCCGGTCGAGGGCGGCCAGGTGGAGTAGGCGTTCTTGTCGCCGCTCACGAACTGGCTGTAGAGGCCCAGGTAGACGTGGCGCAGGGCCGGGCCCTGGTTGACGATCGAGAAGCGCGCTACCACGAATGCGTCGGCGACCTCGAGCGAGAAGGCGAGCGTCCTCTGCTCGACCAGGATGTCGAGCGGACGGTGGCGCTCGTGCTGGTTCCCGGCGGGGTCCCGCACCGTCTGGTCGTTGTATGAGCAGAGGAAGTCCTGATCGGAAATCGCCTCGGGCGAATAGAAGCGGCTGTTGGCGATGCGCGAGAGCTGCCGGAGCCCGTTCCCGACCGGGGTGAACTCGGTCTCGAAGCTCCCGTTCGAGCCCTGCGCGTTGTCCACGATGGCCGTCGTGACCCCGGTGAACAGCCCGTCGTCACCCAGCGCCTCGGCCCCGACCCACAGGCCGGCGCGCGACATGTGCTCGTAACCCGAGCCGAGCGGATACTCGAGCGACGGCGAGCGCGATCTGAAGTTGTTGCCGAAGAAGCCGTAGTTGGAGAGCGTGAGCCCGACCCGGTTGATGTCGGTGACCGTGGTCGCGAAGCGCGGCTCGTCGGCCGCGGCTGACGCGGCCAGCACGAGGGCGGCGGCGAGCACGATGGCGGGGGCAGCAAGGCTCGCGAGGGGAAGGGGGGTTTGCGAAGCAAAAGAGCCCCGCCCCGAGCGAGAGCTTGCCGCCCCCGCCCTCACGCCCCTAGCGAAGGTGAGCGCCAGTAACGACCGCGACCCGCCCATCACAGGCCCGTGGCGCGCCGGTCGTACTCCTCCGGAAACTCCTCCATGAAGATCCGGTCGATCTCGAGGTTGACCTCGCGGAGCACCCGCGCCTTCTGGGCGTAGGGAAGGAACGCACTCTTGAATCCATTGATGATCACCCGCTTCACCTCGTAGGGGCTGAGGCGGAACGTCCGCGCCGCGAGCGCGATCTCCTTGGACACCGTGGTCGCCGAGACCAGCCGGCTGTCGGTGTTGAGGGTCACGCGCAGGCCCTGCTTGAAGTACAGGTGGAACGGGTGCTTCTTCATGCTCGGCACCGTGCGGGTCTGGACGTTCGAGGACAGGCACACCTCGAGCGGGATGCGGTGGTCGTTCACGAAGCTCATCAGATCGGCGTCTTCCAGCAGCCGCGTGCCGTGCCCGATCCGGTGGGCGCCGCAGTAGTGGAGCGCCTGCGCGATGCTGGCGGGGCCGAACGCCTCGCCGGCGTGCACCGTGGAATTGATGTTGTTGCGGATGATCAGCTCGAACGCCGCGCGATGCGCCTTGGCGGGATAATCGCGCTCCTGCCCCGCCAGATCGAAGGCCAGCACTCCCTTCCCCTTGTACGCCACCGCCAGCTCGGCCAGCGCCAGGGACACGGCCGGATCCATCGAGCGGATGCCGCAGATGATGACTCCGGTGCTGACCTGGTGCTTTCGCCCGGCGTCCGCAAGCCCGGCGATCACCGGGTCCACGATCTGCTCGAAGTCGAGCTTCTTCTTGCGGTGAAGGATCGGCGAGTAGCGCACCTCGAGGTGCTTCACGTTCTCCGCCGCCGCGTCCTCGACCAACTCGACCGCCACGCGGTAGAGCGCGTCCCTCTCCTGGAGGACGCTCAGCGTGATGTCGAAGATCTCGAGGTAGTCCTCGAGGCTCTTGGTCCGCTTGCCCGCCTGGAGCAGGCGCGTCAGCTCGGCCAGGTTGCGGCTCGGAAGCTTCACACCCTGGGCCCGGGCAAGCTCGAGCACGGTGCGCGGCCGGAGGCACCCGTCGAGGTGACAGTGAAGATCGGTCTTGGGAAGGCGCTTGATGGCGCCGAGGTTCAGTCTCATCGAAGTCCGGGTCGCCGAGCGGTTGAAAGGGTCTGCGCGATCCGGGGCCGGCGTCCCGGACGAGGCGCGCCGCGCTCGGGCTAGCCCGCGCCGCGCTCCAGCGCCATGATCTTCTGGACGCGCCGCTCGTGGCGGCCGCCTCCGAACGGCGTGGCCAGGAACAACCGCACCATCCGGGTCGCAAGCCCGCGGTTCACGACCCGGGCGCCCAGCGCCAGGACGTTGGCGTCGTTGTGCTCGCGGGCGTTGCGCACCGTGGCGTCGTCGTGGCACAGCGCGCAGCGCACGCCGGGAATCTTGTTGGCCGCCATGGTCGAGCCGATGCCGGCGGCGTCCACCACGATCCCGCGCCCGCATTCACCGCTCGCCACCGCGCGCCCCACGGCGGCGGCGTAATCGGGGTAGTCGACCGCCTCGCCGGAGTGGGTTCCGCAGTCATGGACCTCCCAGTCCAACTCCTCGGCGATGAAGCGCTTGAGGACCTCCTTGAGCGCGTAGCCCCCGTGGTCGGCGCCGATCGCGACGCGCTTCCTCCCGCCGGCCGCCGGCCCTGGCGCCGCGCTCGGGCGCGCGAGCGCGCGCTCCACGGCCTCGCGAACCAGCCGGCGCACCTCCGATTCATCGACTTGAGCCATTCCCGCGCAGTCTAGGCAGCGCTCCGAGGGGGGTCAAGGCTCGCGCGGCCCTCGATTCACGCGTGCCGATCCATTACGCTCTGCGCGAGGCCGCCGCCATGGACCCACGCCGTGAGGAACGCCGCTTGAACGCCGTGCCCGATCGATCTGCAATCGCTGTCGCCGCCCTCGCGCTCTCGGTGACGCTGGCCCTCCCCCGTGCCGCGCGCGCCGAGACCGGCCCGGTCACTCTGCCCGACAGCACGGTATGCGAGTCGTGGCGGCTTCCGAACGGGCTCGGGGTCACCACCCGCCACGTGCCTCGCGCGAGCGCCGTCTCGATCACCGTCGCCTACCGCATCGGAAACACCGGGGACCCGCCGGGCCGCGAGGGCCTGGCTCGGTTGATGGCCGAGGCGGCGTTCACCGCGGCCGCCGGCGAGATCCCCGAGCGGACTCGCGACGAGATGGAGAGCCTGCGACCGCTCGGCTGGAGCCTCGAGGTCGGGTCCCGGAGCACCCTGCTCACCGAGATCGCCTCGCCGGCGCAGTTCCCGGGGGCGCTCCACCAGGTCGCGGTGCGGATGCGTGGCGTGATGGTGAACGACCGGAGCCTGAGGACCGCGCTGGGGACCGTGAAGCGCGAGCTCCACGAGGGCTACTCGGGGCGCGCGGACCTCGCCCTCTACTACCAGGTGCGCGACGCGGCCGCCGGGCTCCCGGAGGGGCTCTCGGAGACCTACGCCTCCGGCAAGGGGCTTCAGGGCATCGGGGTGAAGGAGGTGCGCGACGGGCTGGCCGCGCTCTACGTCCCCGCGAACGCGGTGCTGAGCCTGGCGGGGAACCTTTCGGGCGTGGACCTCCACCGGCAGATCGAGCGCGAGTTCGGCGCGCTGCCCTCGGGAGCGCGGGCCTCCGACCCGCCCCCGGTGGCGCTCAAGCCGGGCCTGCGCCAGATCACGCGCGGCGATCTCGCGAGCCCCCTCGGCGTGGTGGGGATCATCGCCCCGGCGCTCACGGACACCACTCACCCCGAGTTCTACCTCAACGCGCTCGTGATCGGCTCGCTCTGCAAGGACGTGTGGGACCCGCCCGCCCCACCCCTCACGACCCGCTTCAAGTACTCGGTTCTCGACGACCCCGATCTGGTGCGCTTCTACCCGCCGGTCTCGGCATCGACGACCGAGGCCCGCCTGGTGCCGGAGGAGTACCTGCTGACGCTCCGCGAGAGCCCGTCGCCCGGCGACGCGCTCTACGCCTCGATCCGGCTGGGAGTGGGCTGGCTGCTCGGCGGCCCGCTGTCCTTCGACGCGCTCAAGCGCGCTAGGACCCAGCCCGGGACGCTGCTCCTGCTCTCGACCAGCATGGCTTCCCGCGCGCTGGCCGCAGACGACGGTTTCTGGGCCGATTACCGCCGGCGTCTGGAGCAGACCGACGGCTCGAGCTTCGATGCCTGGCGCAACTACTTCCTCGCCCTGAACCACCGGGCATCGGTGCTGTTCTCGCCCGGGAAGCGCAAGTAGCGCCGATTCGTTGACCCGCGTTCGGAGGCGATGCTACCGTGCGGGCCCGATGGTTCGACGCATCCTCATCGGCATCGCCGGTGGATCGGGCTCGGGCAAGACGCTGGTCGCGCGGACCATCGTCCGCGAGCTCGGTTCGGATCGCGTGGTCGTCATCGATCAGGACTCCTACTATCGCAACCTCGAGGACGTCCCCCACAACGACCGCGACGCGCGCAATTTCGACCACCCCGACGCCTTCGACAACGAGCTCCTCAAGGCCCACGTCCGCGACCTGCTCGCGGGGCGCTCGATCGAGGAGCCGATCTACGACTACAACGAGCATCGCCGCCTGCGCGAGACGCGCACGGTCGGCGAGCACCTGGTGATCGTGCTCGAGGGGATCCTCATCTTCGTCGACCCCGAGCTGCGGGCGCTCATGGACATCAAGCTGTTCATCGACGCCGACCCCGACGTGCGGTTCATCCGCCGGCTGCGGCGCGACCTGGTGGAGCGCGGCCGATCGGTGGACAGCATCATCCGCCAGTACGAGGAGAGCGTGCGCCCGATGCACATGCAGTTCGTCGAGCCGTCGAAGCGCTACGCGGACCTGATCATCCCCGAGGGCGGACACAACGCGGTCGCGATCGATCTGGTGAAGACGAAGATCCGCGAGCTGTTGCGGGAGCGCGGAGTGGAGACGGTGCCGGCGATCTAGTCGGCTCGGCGGCGCACCGGTCGCCGCGGGGCAGCGCGAAGCGGCGGCCAACGCCCAAGCACCGAGCGCGACAGGGGGGCCGGTGGTCCCTGACGAAGTCGGTGCCGGGCTCCCTGCGCGGTGCTCCGCAATCACCGGCCTGCGGCGCGGCGACTGGGGTGCTCGTCGCGGGTGGGTGCCAGCGGCGGGCAGGGGGACTCAGGAAGCGCAGCGCGGCACGCACTCGCTCCTCGAGCGGGCCGTCGGGAATGGTTTTGTCGCAGTGGACGGCGGCCCGACGGGCCTCGTCGGCGCGGAAGCCAAGCTCTCGCAGCCAGGGAACGACGTCCAGCTCCTTGGCGCGTTCTGCCGTGGCCCCTGCCCGCTCGCGCGCCTCGGCTTCCTTGCTCGCCGCCGCCGCGCGTGCGGCGGCTCGCGCCCGGCGCGCCTCTTCCCGTGCCCGCCGAGCCTCCTCCCGCTTGTTTCGCATGAAGTCGACCCCGAATGTCCGTTCCGCCGCATACTGGTTGTGGGAAGCGCAGCGGATCCGAATCCCCTCCACTGTTGCTTGCCCGCCGAGTGCCACGGGGACGATGTGATCGAACTGCAAGAGGGTGCGCGCCGGACAACGCTGACCTGTGGAGCTGACAAAGGTGCACTGGCCCCGGTCGCGCTCCCACACGGCTCGCCTCACGTGGGCTGGGATATGCCGCTTGCTTGTGCGTCGCCGGTGGCTCGTCCGGGGCTGGTTCGTCGCGGCAAATCTGCGTTTCTCCTGCTCGCGGATGAGCGCCTTGAGCGCCCGGGCGATCACCGCTGGCTCAGGAGCGCGTGAGCGTACTGAAGGTCGTCATGGGTTTCTCGCCCCGTGGTGAACTGTATGAAGAAGCGATCCTGCGCAATCGGCGTCACATTCGGTCGCGGAGCGGCCGCAACGCGCTCCGGAGCGCGTCGACTGGCTGACCCGACACCGTCCGACGCATGGGTCTCGACCTGCCCGGCTGGACGCTCGTCGTCACGCTGGGCAGCTGACGCCGGGATGACCTGCACCAGCGGCAACATTTCCGAGCGCGGGAAGCGCTCCGCGAGCAGCAGGCCGATCTCGCTGCCGGTCTTGTCAGCGGCAGCCTTGAGGAGCGCGTCAGCATTCTCGGGAGTCAGGTAGGGAGCCAGCCGGTTCACGGCGGTGAGATGGAGGCGCCCGTCGGCCACAGCGTCGAAGATGGCCGGGAACTGACGCGCCGTGCGGGCGGCGTGAATGCGCTTGCGGGCAGCCTCCTCGGAGAGGTGCAGCTCATGCACGCAGTAGAGGTACATGGAGGGGAAGCCGGCCGGCGCATAGAGCCGGCGCGCGTCGACCTCGGCGATTCGGGCCAGGAGCAGTGCCATCGTGGTGCGATCCTGGGCGACGCTGGAAGCCAGGTCGAGCAGGAGATCACGGTCGCTCACATGGCCAAGCGAGTAGATGGACATGAGCTGTCCCTTCACGGGGGCGCACCGCGGGGGCAGTTGCCTACGACTCGTCTATTGTAATAGGGCTGTTTTCGACGCTCTCACATGCCGGCATGGCACGCCGCGTGGAGCGTCACGAAATTTCTCTCGTCCAAACGGATGACAGTTGCGCCGCGGGCATTCTAGACGCGCCGTCGCGCGACTGCATGAGCGGCCGCGATCCGCCGACACCACCGCTCACCAGGTCGTCAAGTAAATTCTTTGTCGAGACGCCGAGCGTGCTGTACGAGGCCCGGCGGTCCAGGGTCGCAGCGAGACTCTCGCGACGCCAGCAGCGCGTCCGCTCGGGCGCCTACACCACGGCCAGCTCGGGCACCCTCCCTACCCGCGTCGCCACGCGCCGTTTCGCCCGCCGCCGCTCGCCCGCCAGTGCGTGATACGCGTGGAGGGCCTCCGCCACCGCGACCGCGTGCGCCACCGAGCCTCGGGGCCGGTGCGGCAGGTCGCCATCGGCCAGCTCGGCCAGCCACCCGACACCGTAGGCGCCGGTCAGGTCTCCGAGTGTGCCGAGCAGAGCCAGCGCCTCGTCGCGCTGCCCGTGGACGCGCTCGAGCGCCAGCGCGTAGTGAGGCAGCAGCCAGGTCCATGCCGTCCCCTGGTGGCGGGCGCCGTCGCGACGCTCTCGCGGCCCCGCATGGACGCCTTGATAGCTCGGGTGGCCGGGCTCCAGGGTGCGGAGGCCGTGCGAGGTGAGCAGCAGGCGGCCGCAGGTTTCCAGCACCGCGCGGCGCTGGAAGCCCGGGAGCGGCGAGTCCGGCAGCGAGACGGCGAGAAGCTGGTTCGGGCGGATCGCGGGATCGTGGCCGTGCGGCCCGTCCAGGACGTCGAACAAGCATCCGTTCTCCGGGTTCCAGAAGCGCGCGAAGCCTTGCTCCACCCGCGAAGCCTGGTCCTGGTAGGAGTCGCTCGCGCGCTTGAGCCGCCGCGCGAACGCGGCCATGCTGGTGAGGGCGTTGTACCAGAGCGCGTTCACCTCGACCGGCTTTCCTTGCCGCGGGGTCACCGCGCGGTCGGCGAACCTGGCGTTCATCCAGGTGAGCGCGGCGCCCTCCTCGCCCGAGCGCAGGAGACCGTCCTCGGGATCCACCATGATCCCGGAGCGCGTGCCGCGCTCGTACCAGGCGCCGATGTCCTCCAGCACCGAATAGACCTCGGCGAGCAGCTCGTCGTCCCCGGTGGCCTCGTGGTAGCAGCGAATGGCGTTGAAGAACCAGAGCGCGGCGTCCACGCTGTCGTACTCGAGGCCCTGCCCCTGGTCGGCGAGCCGGTTCGGCAGCATGCCGCGGTCCACGTGGCGCGCGAAGGCGAGCAGGATGGTCCGGGCCACCTCGGGCCGGCCGGTGGCGACCGCCAGGCCCGGCAGCGCCATCATGCCGTCCCGGCCCCAGTCGCTGAACCACGGGTAGCCGGCGATGACACCGCGACCGCCGGTGTCAGAAGGAGTGGTGCGGTCGACCAGGAACGCGTCCGCCCCGAGCACGAGCTGCCGCACCCAGAGCGGCGCCTCGCGTGCCGCCGCGGGGGCCGAACGCTTCCACGACTCGATCAGGCTGCGCTCGTGGGCGCGCCGGCGGGCCAGCGCCGAGGCCAGGGCCAGCGGCGCGCCGGCGCCCGTGCCGGCGTCGCGGCGCGTGCTGGCGACCACCGTGAAGTACTCCCCGGGCGAGAGCCGCAGCTCGATCCGGCCGGCGCACAGGTGGTCCTCCACGTGCTCCAACCCCTGCTCGGCCTCGAGCGGGAGCTCGAAGCTCCGGTACCAATCCGCCGCCGGCCGGACCTCCGCACCCGGGGCCAGCAGCCACAGCGGCGTGGCGCCCTCGTAGGCCTCGACCCGGAGGCCGCCGGTGGCCGGCTCGACGCGCGCCTCCCACTCGCCGCGCGAGGTGAGCTGCCGCGCATCCCGGTGGTTCACGAGCATGCCGATCGAGAGCCCGACCGGCCCGCGAGCCGATCTCAACCGGTACTGGATGTAGGTGGTGTTCTCGCCGTGCTCCATCCAGACCCGCTTCTCGAGCTTCGTGTCCCCGATCGCCCAGGTCCAGGTCGGGACCGTGTCCTCGAGGCGGAACGACTCGAGATGGACGTGCCCCGCCGGATCGACCACCCCGCTCGCCCACTGGTCGGTGCTCAGGGGAATGGTCAGGCCGTCGATCTCGACACGCTCGGAGAGCTTGGAGAGCAGCAGCGTGTGGCCGAGCGGCGGCTCGAGGGCCGCGAACAGCAGCCCGTGATATCGGCGGGAGAGCGTGCCGGCCACAGTCCCGGAGGCGAACCCTCCGATCCCGTTCGTCACCAGCCATTCCAGCCGGCCGGCGACCCCGAGGTCCGCCAGCCGATCCCTTCCATAGGTGAAGTCCCTCATCGGATCCCTCCTCGATAAAGACTGGCAATTCGCGGCGACATGGTACTCGCCGCCGCGCCGGAATGCATCAGCGTAATGATGGGAACGGTCGGTCCCGCCGCCGCCGGAGTCTCGCGATTGACACCCACGGCCGCCCTCGCTAGCGTGCCTCGACCATGGCTGAACCCGCCCCGCCCCATCCCACCACCGGCTGGATCGAAGTCATCGTCGGCAGCATGTACAGCGGCAAGAC
>VBOT01000051.1:0-4978 GCA_005893225.1 Candidatus Eiseniibacteriota bacterium | reverse complement strand
GCAGATCGCGCGCCAGAAGGTGGAGATCTTCAAGCCCGCGATCGATGACCGCTACGCCCACGACGCGATCGTCTCCCACAGCGAGCTGCGCATCCCGTCCCGCTCGGTGAAGAGCGCTCGCGACGTGCTCCGCTACGCCCACGAGGCCCAGGTGATCGGCATCGACGAGGGACAGTTCCTGGGGCCGGATCTGGTGCGGGTGTGCGAGGATCTGGCCCGCCGGGGGAAGCGCGTCATCGTGGCCGGCCTCGACCAGGACTACGCCGCCCGGCCGTTCGAGCCGATGCCCCAGCTCCTCGCGGTCGCCGAGTACATCACCAAGACGCTCGCCATCTGCGTGGTGTGCGGAAGCCCGGCCAACCGTACGTACCGCAAGAAGCACCGGGCCGGGCGGGTGGTGGTCGGAGGGGAAGACCTGTACGAAGCGCGCTGCCGGCGCTGCTACGAGCTGGGTCGCCGCGCCAAGGCTCCCGCACCGCACCCCAACACGCCGGGAGGTCCCCATGCCGCACGGGAAGACAGTCCGCGCCGCCGCGGCGGCCTGCATCGCAGCCGGGCTGCTCGCCGGATGCGCTAGCAAGGCCGAGCGGGCCAGCACCACCGCGCCGCCCACTCTCAAGGTCGGGCTGGTCTTCGACGTCGGCGGGCGCGGCGACAAGTCCTTCAACGACGCCGCCTACGCCGGGCTGGAACGCGCCCGGCGCGAGCTCGGGATCCAGTACCAGACCCTCGAGACCGGCGAGGGGACCGAACGGGAGGCCGCGATGCGCCAGCTCGTCGAGGGCGGATCGCAGCTCGTGTTCGGCGTCGGGTTCCTGTTCTCCGACGACATCCGCCAGCTCGCCACCGAGTTCCCGAACACCAAGTTCGCCTGCGTCGACTACACCGTGAAGGAGGGCGAGACCCTGCCGCCCAACCTGGTGGCGCTCAAGTTCAAGGAGGAGGAGGGCTCCTTCCTCGTCGGCGCCCTGGCGGCGCAGCTCTCCCGGTCGCGTCTTCTCGGCTTCGTGGGCGGCATGGAGATCCCTCTGATCAAGAAGTTCGAGGCCGGCTACAAGGCCGGCGTGGCGGCGGTGCGGCCGGACGCCAAGGTCATCGTCAAGTACGCGGGCACCACCGGCACGGCGTTCAAGGACCCCACCAAGGGCAAGGAGCTGGCGCTGGCCGAGTACTCCCAGGGGGCCGACATCATCTTCCACGCCTCCGGCTCGACCGGCCTCGGGGTCTTCGAGGCGGCGCGCGAGCGGAAGAAGCTCGCGATCGGCGTGGACTCGGACCAGTACGACGAGGCGCCGGGCTTCATCCTCACCTCGATGGTCAAGCGCGTCGACAACGCGACCTACGATCTGATCCGGGAGGTCGCCGCCGGCCAGTGGACCAGCGGGGTGCGCGTCTTCGGGCTCAAGGAGGACGGGGTGGCGTGGGTGTACGACGACCGCAACAAGGCCCTGGTCCCCGACCGGGTCAAGGCCACGGTGGACTCGCTGCGCGCCGCCATCATCGCGGGCAAGATCACCGTGCCCTCGAGCTAGAAGTGCTTCGGGCCGGAAGACTGGTGCTCCACCGGTCACGGGATTCTGGTCGCGCATGACGCCCGAGGGCCCGAAAGCCTGGACCGACCTGGGAGGCGGCATCCGGGTGCGCCAGTCCCGGGCGTTCCGGATGAACAGCGTCCTGCTTCTCCACCCCACGGCGGCGGTGGCCGTCGATCCCGGCGTGCTGCCCTCCGAGCTCGACGAGCTGGCGGGGGCGGTGCGCGAGGCCTCGCCGCGGAGCGTGACCCTGGTCTTCACGCACGCCCACTGGGACCACGTGCTCGGCCGCGCCTGGTGGCCCGGGGCGAAGAGCGTGGCTCACGATCGCTTCGCCTCGGAGCTTAACCGCGATCGCGAGCGCATCCTCGGCGAGGCGCGCGGCCTGGCCGGGAAGCACGGCGAGACCTGGGAGCGCGGCTTCGAGGCGTTCCGGCCCGACCTCGCCGTCAGCGGCCTCCACTTCATGCGCCTCGACCCGTGGCGTCTGGTGCTCCGGGACGCTCCCGGCCACTGCGACAGCCAGCTCAGCCTGCACCTGCCGGAGAGGCGCCTCCTCCTCGCCGCCGACATGCTCTCCGACATCGAGATCCCCTGGCTCAACCGGGCGTGCGAGGTCTACCGGCGCACCCTGGAGGACCTCCTGCCCCTGGCCCGGGGCGGGGCGTTCGAGACCCTGGTTCCAGGCCACGGCTCGATCGCGCGCGGGCGGGAGGCGGTCCTCATGCGATTGCACCGGGATCTCGACTATCTCGAGCGACTCGAGACCGGCGTGCGCGATGCGCTTCGCCAGGGACTCACCGTGGAAGCCGCCCGCTCGCGCCTCGAAACCATGGAGTACCTGGGCAAGGACTCCAGCGAGACCCCGACCCGGGAGATCCACCTCCAGAACGTCGAGCACGCCTACCGCGGGCTCGAGGCGGCGGGACCGTCGAAACCTCCCTCCGCCTCCCCCGCGCGCTGAACTGGTGTTCCACTACCCACCGGAGGAACCATGCCCCGAGAGATCCTGAACCCCTTCAAGATCGCCCAGAGCTACTTCGAGCAGGCCGCCGAGCGCCTCAAGCTCGACGCGGGCATGCGAGCGATCCTGTCCACGCCCAAGCGCACGCTCACGGTGTCGATCCCGGTGCGCATGGACCAGGGCGGCTATCGAGTCTTCATCGGCCACCGCGTGGCTCACAACATGGCGCGCGGGCCGGCCAAGGGCGGCATCCGCTTCCATCCCGACGTGACCCTCGACGAGGTCAAGGCGCTGGCCTCGTGGATGACCTGGAAGTGCGCCTGCCTCGACCTGCCCTTCGGGGGCGGCAAGGGCGGCGTGGTGGTGGACCCGCACCGGCTCTCCGATGGCGAACGCGAGCGCCTGACGCGGCGCTACACCAGCGAGATCCTTCCGCTCATCGGTCCCGACCAGGACATCCCGGCCCCCGACGTGTATACCGATCCCCAGATCATGGCCTGGATCATGGACACGTACAGCATGACCAAGGGGGCGACGACGCTCGGCGTGGTGACCGGCAAGCCGCTCGCCCTCGGCGGCTCGAAGGGACGCGAGCGCGCGACCGCGCGAGGCGTGCAGTTCGTGCTGCGCGAGGCGTGCCGCGCGCGCAAGATTTCGATCAAGGGTGCGAGGGTGGCGATCCAGGGCTACGGGAACGCCGGCAGCCATCTGGCCGCCCTGCTGCACGAGGAGGGCGCCCGCATCGTCGCAGCCTCCGACAGCGGGGGCGGGGTGTACGACCCGAAGGGCCTGACGCCGGCGCAGCTCCTCGCCCACAAGCGGGCGGGCCGGAGCCTGAAGACCTTCGAGCAGGGCAAGATGATCACCAACAAGCAGCTCCTCGAGCTGGCCGTGGACGTGCTGGTGCCGGCCGCGCTCGAGAACCAGATCACCTCGGCCAACGCGGGGCGCATCAAGGCCAAGATCATCGCCGAGGCCGCCAACGGCCCGACCACGCCGATGGCCGACGACATCCTGTTCCGGCGCGGGCGCACCGTGATCCCCGACATCCTCGCCAACGCCGGCGGGGTGACGGTGTCCTACTTCGAGTGGGTTCAGGACTTCTACACGTTCTTCTGGGAGGAGGACGAGGTGGACCGGCGGCTGGAGAAGTACATGGTGCGCGCCTATCACTCGGTGGCCGAGGCCGCCGCCCGCCACAAGTGCAGCCTGCGCGGCGGCGCCTACGTCGTGGCGGTGGACCGCGTGGCCGAGGCCACACGGGTGCGCGGGATCTTCCCGTGATGGGTGCCCGAACGTGGGCCCAGGGGCGGTGTGCCCCGAGCCCCTCCCGGAACGCTCACCTGACCACTGCGAGCCGCGAAACCCGCTCCTGGCCCTCGAACTCGAGACGCAGGAAGTAGAGCCCGTTCGGTACCGGGTCGCCCGCGGCATCCCTGAGGTCCCAGCTCACCGCGTGCTCCCCGGCCGGCAGTCGCTTGCGGGTCAGAACCTCCATCAGCCGCCCGTTCACGTCGAAGGCACGGAGCCCGACCAGGCCCGGGCGTGGCAGCGCGAATGTGACAACGCTGGCGCTGCGCGCGGGGTTCGGCATGGGCACGGCGAGACCGAGCACGCGAGGGATGGCGCCTCCGTACACGTCGGAGGTCTGGTTCGGCCCAAGCGCTGCGAACGGGCTCTCGTTGCCGTTCCGGTCCACCGCCGAGAGCTTGTAGTAGCTGCCCGCCGCACCGGGGTCGGCGTACCCGGTGTCGGTGGTGGCTGCCACCAGGTTCGCGCCCCCCGGCAGGAAGTCGGCGCTCGTGCCGCGATAGAGCTTGAAGGTGGAGAAGTCGCTCGCGCTGCTGACTCCCCAGTGCAGATGGGTCGCGCCCGAGGCGTAGGCGCCCGTGAACGGGCTCGGCGCGGGCGGCGGCAGGTTGTCGACGGAGTAGCCGTACTCGATGCCCGAATCGTAGAACGTGAACGGGCTCGAGGTGGCCGCACGGATGAACAGTGCCGAGTAGTTGAGCGCCGAGGCCGTCGCGTCGGTCAGCGTGGGGACCACGGCGTTGTACTCGCTCTCGCCGTGCGCTGGTACGGTGAGAAGGTAGGTCCAGCCGGCGAGCTGTGAGCTTTCCGCCTGGGTCGGATCCGGGTCGGGGCGCTGCCCGGATTCATCCACGTTCGTGCTCGGACCGGGCAGCGGATCGATCCGGCGATAGATCTCGTACCCGGTGATCGTCGCACCGGATCCCGGAGCGTCGCCAGAGGACCGGAGGAAGCGAACCTGCACCTGCCGCCCCTGGTCGTTGCCGACGTCCGAGACCAGCGCGATCCGGGACGGCGCGACGAACTTCTGGACGCGGTTGTTGCCGTCCGCGACGTAGACGTTGCCGGCGGCGTCGGTGGCGACGCCCCGAGGGGGATTGAACTGTCCCGTGCTGCTGCCCAGGGAGCCCCACTGGGTGAGGTAGGTGCCGGCGCCGTTGAACTTCTGGAT